>NZ_JALBYT010000012.1:0-129411 GCF_022690845.1 Shewanella sp. N2AIL
GACCAGTACTCGTCTGTTAACATTGTTCTTGGCATGATGGGTTGTCATGGTTAGTTTTTGGCGAAAGTAATTATACCAGCCCATCATGCTGTCTAATAATCCATCACGAAAGATCAACAAGCCCTAGTACTTTATTGAGCACGCGTTGCCAGTTGCCACCCATGAAACGGTCGCGATCGGTAGCTTTAAAGCGCGCCTTGGCTAAGGCATCATCGATACGGCTCATGCGATCGATATGATTTAGCTCGGTGATCACGACATGCCTTGGCTCTGCATCGAAACCTAGCACGCCTTTCGCCCTTAAGCTGTACCACCATTCTTGATATTCTTTAATGCCTTGGGCGTTGTCATTATTAAGAGCGAGCAAGTTTTCTTGGCCGCGCAGTGGGAAGTCATTGGCGATTGCCACACTATCTACACCGCCGACGCGCGATACGTATTCCAACTGGCGAATATAGTCATCGATCGTAGGCACGGCATTATTGGTAAGCCAGAAGCTCATCATAAATACGCCGAATACGCCGCCGCTATCGCCGATGGCGCGGATCACTTCATCGGGGGAACAACGGGCATGGTTTACTATGCCGCGCGCCGCGCCGTGACTCTGCACTATGGGAGATTTCGTGATTTTTGCGACATCTAAAGCAGTTTGAGCGCTGGAGTGACTCACATCGACCAAGATATTGGCGTGATTGAGTTTGGCGATAAGTTCGCGTCCGTGGGCGGTGAGCGGCCGATTGAGTCCGCCGTTGGCATCATTGTCTAACGCACCACCAGCGAAGGTGTTGCCATAGTGGTGGGTGAGCTGCAATACGCGCAGCCCTTGTTGATGAAACTCATCCACCCGTGCCCACTGGTTAGCTTCACTGTCTGCTTCGACACAATCTGCGCCTTGGATTTGAAAAAACACCGCAGTGCGCTGGCTGTCGCGAGCACGTTGAATATCTCGTCCACTCAGGCCTTGCAACAAAATGTCAGGATGTTCGCTTACCCGTTTTGCAGCCTGCTTGATACTTTCCATACAGGCTTTATAGGTGCGTTTGTAGTTTTGAGTGCCATCGGCTTGTTCTATAGTCTCAATCGCCGAAATATCGCAAAGATAGGCATCGAGTTTAGCGGCGGTTACATCACTTAAGTCATCGGGTAGGAAGGATAAACCATCGACATATATCCGCCTCTGTGCGGCGGCAAAGCTAGGTAAACTGACGAGTGGGCTTAACAGGGTTGCTGCGCCAAGACCTTTAAGGAGTGTACGACGGTAGTGATTGACTGCCTTGATGGGCATGCTCGATTCCTATCAATAACGCAAATGTAACTTCTTTATACCTTTTTAGGGCGTAGAAGTCTTTGATTAAATCCCTTTTTTGGCCTTTGCCCCTAGGCTGGAGTGATGATGATTTATTGTTGCAGAGCTGTGTTCATTATCGTTTGTGCCAGTACTTTTGCCAGTAAATGAAACCCTAAGGTTATGATTATCGAGTGGCTTCAAGCATGGCTTTGGCGAGAGAGTTAAGGCCGTTGGTGCGTGATGGGCTGAGCTGACCTTCTAGTCCCAATTGTTTGAAGTAAGCTGCAGGATCAAATGCTTGGATCTCAGCGCGACTTTTGCCATGGCAGGCGCCAAGTAATAAGCCAATTAATCCCTTGACGATGCGGGCATCGCTGTCGGCTAAATAATAGTGTTTACCAGCCTGTTCGAGGTGATAAATCCACGCATCACTTTCACAACCTTTTACTTGAGCGGCTTCGACGCGAAGTTCTGGGCTTAAACTCGGTAAGTCTTTCCCTAACAACATAATTTGGCGATATCTTTCCTGCCAGTTTGCTGCCTTGGTAAAGCGCGCCAGCAAGGTCTCGGCATCTTGCACTGAATAGTGAAAGTCGGCCTCATTTGGCATAGGGCTAGTTGAATCTGTCATAGGGCTAAATCCTGTCTCACTTATTTGAGCGTAACTTGTCTTGAGCGTAACTTATCTGGGACGTAACTTATTTTGAGCACATGAGTCGCGTGGTTCAGTGGCTAAAGACTGGATCACAGCAGCAAGTCTTTTACCGAGACCAACGCGGCAACAAAACGGTCGATATCGTCTTTATTGCTGTAGATACCGATAGAGGCGCGGCAACAGCCCTTAAGATTCAAACTCTGCATTAATGGCATGGCACAATGATGGCCGCAGCGCACGGCAACCCCTTGTTGGTCCAGCAAAATCCCCACATCTTGATGATGTTCATCGGCAAGATTAAAGGCGACGACACCGATATTGTCATCAAAGGCGCCGTATAAATGCACTTCGCCGAGCGCGCGCAATTGGCTTTGTAAATAGTTAACTAATTCAGCTTCATAAGCTTGAACTTGCGGCGTGAGCTCGGTTTGTAAAAATGTAATGGCCGCGCCCAAACCTATGACTTCGGCAATTGGCGGCGTGCCCGCTTCTAAGCGATTCGGTAGGCTGCCAAATTCTGTCGCTTCAAAACTCACGCGTTTAATCATCTCACCGCCAGTTAATAGTGGCGCGAGAGTATCTAACAGGTCGAAACGGCCGTAAAGCACGCCAACGCCAGTGGGACCATACATTTTATGCCCAGAGAAGACATAAAAATCACATCCTATTTCAGTCACATCCAGCGTTAAATGCGCCACTGCCTGCGCGCCATCAACTAAGATTATTGCGCCTTGGGCTTTTGCTAGCTGAACTAACTGAGCCACGGGATTAACTGTGCCTAGGGCGTTGGACACATGGCATAGGGCGACAATTTTTGGCTTTAACTCGAGCAAGGTTTTATAGGCGCTGACATCTAAGCGGCAAGCTTGATCGAGAGGGATAGGCTTAATCACTGCCCCCGTGCGTTTGGCCAGTTCCTGCCAAGGTACGATATTGGCATGGTGGGCGGCGGCGTCGATTAATATCACATCACCTGCGCTTACGTGTGCAGTGAGTCCAAAGGCGACTAAGTTGATTGATTCTGTGGTGCCGTGGCTAAAGATGATTTCTTCACGGCGTTCGGCCTTTAAAAATTGCTGCAGTTGATCGCGCACTTTTTCATAACTTAAGGTCGAGCGCGCCGATAACTGGTGCGCCGCGCGGTGCACATTGGCATTGTCGTTAGCGTAAAACTGCGCCATGGCATCTAACACCATTTGCGGTTTCTGGCTGGTGGCTGCGGTGTCGAGATAACACAAGGGATAGCCATCAAGCAGTTGATGTAACGCTGGGAATTGTGACCTAATTTTAGCATTGTGCTGCTCTGCTTCTAATGAACAAAGAACAGCTGTGGCATCAGGCGAGGCACTTGCCGAATGATGTGAGGTAACAGTATTCGTCGCTGTGTGAGTCACAGTATTTGGCGTAGGCGATGCTGGTTGAGTCATAGATGAGGCTAAAGGCAATGAAAAAGGCCAAGGGATCTTCTGTGATCTGCCATGTTAATGCAAGTTTTAGCGGTTTGTTGAGGCGTTGACATTGGAAGGCGGTATTGAGTGTCTAATTTCACCAAGGTTTGTTCAAACTTATGCCCTCTGGTATTTCGTGTGCCTTAAATGGGTTTTGACTTTCTAACGTATCATCGAGCTTAGCTATGATGCGATTTTTCTAATGTTTCAGTTTTTCTTTTAAATTCAGCTAATACTTTAGGCTCAATTCAACCACCCAAAGTGAAAACTGCGACTATTCTAAATGGGACGTCCTTTGATATCGGTGTTTGTTGGAGACCCGTTTTATGGTGCAGTTTTTAAAAGATTTACGGATTAAACATAAGATGATCGCCCTCGTTGGGGTGATGTTAGTGCTGATCCTGATTCTGTCTGGTTTTAGTCTGTTGAAGATGCAGCGAGTTTCTGAGGAAATCCAAGGCATTGCAAAGGAAAATATTCCACTAGTGAGATTATCAACCGACGTCACCATTAAGCAGCTCGAAAGCTCAGTCATTTTAGAAAAAGCGTTTCGTGCGGCGGATATTGAAGCCGCATCGAGTCAGCCCATTTTAGCGGCGTTTATTGCGGATGTTATTCAGCATAAAGAAGACATTAATAAGGAGTTACTCTCGACTCAGTCTATGCTCAATGCGGCATTAAAAGAGGCTAAAAATCCGCTATTACATGAAAAAACGCAGCAGTTAAATCAAGATATTGGCACGATTATTCAACGTTTTGGTGATTATGAGGCTTTACTTGCCACTGTCATCACTGGAATCCAGCAAAAAGAAGAACCAGCCGCCTTAGCTAAGCGGGTTGAATCCTTAGAGGTCACGCAAAACGAGTTTAATACTGAGCTAAGTCAGTTCGTTGAGCGTTTAGAGCAAATGACTCAAACCGCGGTTTCTGTGACTAAGGATGAAGAGCTTAGGGCTATTTATGGCTTAACGATTATTTCTATCGTGTCTTTAGTCATAGGCCTATTGATTGGCATTGCTTGCAGTCAATACATGGTCAAATCTATCAATCGGTTACGTAATTCTGCCGCTAAGATGGAACAGGGTAACTTTAACCAAGAGCTGCGCGTCGATTCTAAGGATGAACTGGGCGAACTCACCGTCAGTATGAATCAAATGGCGTGGACCTTAAGTAAAACTGTCGGCCAAGTGATTGCTCGAAGTGAAGAAATTGCCTCTATGGTGACCGAGCTTAATGCGGTGGCCGAGAACAATCGTGAGGCCATGTTGAGGCAGCAGGATAATACCGATCAAGTCGCCGCCTCTATGACCCAAATGGCGGCAACGATCACTGAAGTGGCGAGCAGTGCCGAAACCGCTTCGTACTCAGCGGGACAAGCCGAGCATAAGGTGAAAGAAAGTTGCGAGGTTGTCGATGCGAGCGAAAAAATTTCCAAACAGTTAGTCGCCAGCGCCCAGTATTCGAATCAACTTATTCAACAGGTTCAAGCGAGTACCGGAAAAATCCTCAACTTTGTTTCTGTGGTCGATGCGATAGCGGGGCAGACGAACTTGTTGGCCTTGAATGCATCGATTGAAGCGGCGCGGGCGGGAGATCAAGGACGTGGGTTTGCTGTGGTCGCCGAAGAAGTGCGGGCGCTGGCAACTCGTAGCCAAACCGCCACGCAGGAGATCAGCGATCTTATCCAAACACTCGTGAAAGATGCTAAGTCCTCAGTCGAATCCTTCGCTAATAACGACAAGCAAATCAGTGAGTCGTCACTGCTCGTTAATCAAGCCAAGCAGCACCTATTTGAGATTTTAGATGCCTTAACTGAATTGACTCAGGCCAATTCTCAAGTCGCGACCGCAAGCGAGCAGCAAGCCGTCACCGCCGAGGATATTAGCGAGCGGATTAATGCGATTCGAGATTCAGGGGAATTGGTACTTGGCAGCGCCAATGAAACGGCAAAAGCCAGTGAGTCATTGTCTCAGCAGGCCAACTCATTAAGGGAAACCATGCAGCAGTTTAAGGTACGCGCTGTTTAGTCATATAATATAAAAAGGTAATTCTCTTAATCCTAATTCTCTTTCTTATATTGGAGAGTTAATGTGAGTTATCTTCACCGAATTCGATACCTATCCCATCTTCTTTGGCGTACAAGGCTTTGATCGCGGTAATTGGCACAATGACTTCTGTGCTTATTTTATCAAAGGTTGCATGAAATTTGAGCGTATTGTTTTGATAGTGGGCTCCCCTTATCGCTGCAGTGTGTATGCTCAGTGTTATTTCATCTTTTACATGATCTATTTTCGATTCAGGTACCGAAACAGCATAATGATTTGTATCGATAATAATATAAGGCGTTTTGCTAGCTTTAATGATATCAGAATAAATTTGATAGAATTTTCTGGCATTATCAGTACTTTCTAACATATCTCTCATTCGGTATAAGTTAAGGCGTGTTGACCAGGGAAAGAATCGATTCCGTTTATAAAAAATAATTATGAACGGCAGTATTAACAAGGTGATTAAAATTAGTTCCATTAAATTTTATCCTGCATTTTTCGCTTTTATGTTCACAGTGAGATATTCCTTTACTGTTTTTGTTCTTCAGCTCCCATGGCATCAAGTTATTGAACTTTAGGCGTTACTATGTGAAAAATAGTCATTTAATAGGTATGTTGAGTTAACTTAAGTGTTCCATTATCGACATTTAATGCCACTAGATGCTCATATACAAACTAACGTATGAGCTGATTTTTTCGCTGCTCATGTATGATAAGAAGATTCAGAAGGGAAGGAAAGTTTAGTTGGTGATAATCAACCTTGGTGAACTGGCTTTACTTTGGTATTTGAACATTAATTGCCAGTTTTTTAAACGGAGATTTATCATGGCAGGAAAAAATAAAGCATCTTTGAAAAGTCTGTTCAAGATTGAGACTCAAGAACAGTGTCTGTCTGCAATTAAAAATGGTTGGATAGTGACATTAATCTCACTCAGCATAACATTAGTTTTTAGTACCATTGGTTTCTTTACCCAAACTGAAAACGCGACGCTGAATTATTTCCTTGATCCATTTCTTATGATTGATGTCGTGCTAATGGCAGTGATGGCTTTTTTTATCTATAGAAAATCGAGAATCGCAGCCACTTTGATGTTGTTTTATTTTGTCTTATCTAAAATTCTTCAATGGAGCGATTTGGGTAATGTTCAAGGACTTCCATTAGCCATCGTTTTTATGTTCTTCTATTTTAATGCCATGCGCGCGACTTTTGTATGGCACTCAAAATATAAGATAGTTGATGAATCGTTATCTCTCGATACTGACATGTAACCAGATCATACCTTGCAATCTAGTGACTTATATTGTGTGGTGTACTACATGGTATTGATTAATATGGCTTATTTAGATATTTTTATGGTGATGACGTTAAAGGTAGCGCTATAACGACTTAACGGTTATTGCCAGATAAACGTATTTTGGACAGCTCATTGAAGCTGTTTATTGGCCGTGTCTGGCTGGTTACTTGTCGATAATCAGATTTGGTTTAAATTGATGTAAACCTTTTTTGCTAAATCAGTCTCGCGATAATAGCCGCTGTGATTTGCTACTGATGTGAATATGCCTGTAGCAACTTGTCTTACGTAGTGACTAATAGATGAATAAAAGCGAAGTCTAGGACTTCGCTTTGGGCTTAACTTATTGTCTTTTACAACTCTTGTTTTTAGAAGTTATAGGTGACACCTAACATAAAGTTGCGTCCCATCAGTGGTGCGTAATCTTTGAGTAACGAGGTGTGTGGCCGCGCGTCTTGGTCGAGTAGATTTGTGCCTTTGACATAGAACAGCATGTCACCCGCAGAAGTGTATAAACGGTAGGTGACGGCGGCATTCACTAGCGCATAGCCTGCTGTTTCGGTTTCATTTTCGGCGGTATCCGTTTGTTTTGCATAGCCAATCGCGCCGACTTCAGCGTGCCATTGTTGTTGGTCAAAGTTTAAAGTTGAACCGATACGCATGGGCGAAATGAGTGGCAAGTTACCACCATCGACCAGCTTGCCACGGGTGTAATCGCTGAACATATCCAATGACCAAATATCGTTAAACGGGATGCTGGCTTGGGCCTCGAGGGAATAAAGCTCGGCATCACCTTGGGTGTATTGGTAAACCGGTAAATCACCTTCAGCATCGCCGTTGACTATATCAGAGGCGACTAAGCCCGTATTTTTCTCGTAATAGAAATTATTGACTCGGTTGTAGGCCATGCTCAATGAGCCTGTCCACGCACCCTCTAATTTGCGCAGGGTTAAGTCGATATTGTTGGCGATCTCTTTATCGTTATTGCCATTGTTAGTGATGATTTGACCATTTTCAATGCTGAACTGCGAACCAAGCTCAAAGCTTTGGGTAGCATCGTGGGGACCATAGCTGTAAAGCTCTTCGGCGGTGGCCGAACGTTGGGCGCGGGTGAGCGACAGTCCTAAGTTATAGGCAGGATCTAAGTCCCACATCATGCCCGCCGATACAGTTAAATCATTATCGACTAAGTCTTCGGCTTGGTAGTGTTGTTCGCCATTTAGCGTGTCTAGCGTCATGCCGTCTGGCGCTAAGCGGTAATGCTCCAAGCGGCCGCCGAGTTCGACGCGAAAATCCCCAACCTTACGTTCTTGCACGATAAAGGCGGCTAAGGTATCGGTTTTGCTGTCTGGTGTCAGCGCTTCTTCGCCTTCAACGGCAAAGTCACGGTGCACAGCATGTAGCCCCATAGTGCCTTGCCACTCACCCCAAGGATGATTGTTAAGGCTTAAGCGCGCTTCACTTTGTTTGTTGAAGAAAGTTGTGCCAGCAACCCCATCTTCTTCCTCAGCATGTTGATAATCGGTATAGCCCGCATCAAAACGCAGTTTACTGAAGCCTGCAAAAGGATCTAACAAACCACTGTGCAGTTGCCATGCGGTTTTCTTTAAATCTATGGTGATGTCGGGCGCATCGGCTTCGCCGCGGCCGGGAATACCGTAATTCGATTCAGTGCGCGCGCCGGATACGCTGACAAATCCCGTGTCACCGGTATAGCCAACACCCGCGGCATAGTCGTCGAGTTTTTGATTACTATTCGACAGCTTTCCATGGGTTTCGGGCAGATTGGCAATGGCATTTCCCGGAATATCGACATCGTCGGTAATGCGGTGGGTGCCATCTACATGCCAATTGAACTGACCATTGCCACCATCGATATCACCGTTAAAGGTGCGGCCATTGCTGGCCGTGTCGTAGCGAGTGCCAAATTGTCCCGACAGTTCATCGACTGGGCTCTCGTGGTAGCGTTTATCCACCACATTGACCACGCCGCCAATGGCGCCGTTCCCGTAAAGCAATGTACCTGGGCCGCGCAGGATCTCTATTTGCTGCGCCGAGGCGGCTTCCGCTGTTACCGCGTGATCGGCCGATACCGTTGATGCGTCACCAACAGACAGACCATTTTCAAGCACTTGTACTCGAGGACCACCCATGCCGCGAATGATGGGGCGACTCGCCCCAGCACCAAAGTGAGAGGCTTGTACGCCGGGCAGTTTTTCTAAGGTGTCACCCAGCGTCGGCTCGATATTGAGCTTGAGTTGATCTTCGGTCAGTACACTAATTGGCGTCGTGCTTTCGAGCGCAGAGCGGGCGAGCGGCGATGCGGTCACGACAATGTTTTCCATCGCCGTTTTCGTCAGTGAAATATCCTGCGTTACCGCGCCAGTTGTTATCTGCAAATCCCTATCAACATGCTTAAAGTCGGCATTGCTAATGTGGAGATGGATATGACTATTGTCGGCCACAGTTAACTGATACTGGCCCTGAGAATTGGTGCTTGTGCTCGTCCCACCGTCGATGCTGACAAGGGCGCCAGCGATAGGTGCGCCTTGCAGATCGGTTACTTGACCTTGTAATTGAGCGGCCATAACCGGTGAACACACGCCAGCTACTGCTAGCGCTATTGAAGATAGTGCAAGTTTCATTGTGCCTTTCCTTTAGATAAGCAAAAAATAGATTTTTTAAATGATTGAATTTGCTTAAGACAGTAAGGGCGGTGCACGCACGTTGAAGTGACGTAACCAAGGTAAACTCGGTTGTTGATAAGGTTTCTGCGGGATGCTTTCAGCTTGCTGCAATCCCATCGGCGGCATAAGCACAGACGATGGACCTGCATTTTGCTCATGACCAAAATCGCACAGGAAACAGTGGGCATGCTCATGTTCTAAACTGTGTTCAGCAGAATGCGACAGCGCAACCGATTGGATGACAATCAGCCACAAGCCGAGTAGTAGCCAAAGCCACTTTCTGTGAGTTGGGGAACTTGAGTGAGTCATTATTCTTCTATGGGTCAGAGTTATCTTAGCGTCGCACCAGTCGAACGCGAGATACAGTTGATCCTAATTTGTGACTCGACCCTACTTGAATTGTCAGTATTGGGTCTAGTTAACCTTTGTTAATAAAGAATGTTTAATCGGTTTCGATGATGGGATGATTTAATCTATTAATTTGTTTTTATTATGGATTCTATCATCCTGATTAATGTTGAATGACGAACATGAAGGTTTTAAGACCTTAGTTACATCCTCAATCGTTTCAGCGGATAAGCGTATTGGGCGCGAAGTTTCCCTCTCGCTTAAGTTCACTTCCTTGCGCTTTGCTGACTGTACTTCTTATCTGACGATATTTTCGTCGCAAAAATGCAATGGCTTGTGCAGTGGCGGATAAAAAGACTAACAAACTGTTGTAATATGTAGCGCTAAATAACGACTAGAAATGTGGATTAAATGGGCATGCGTATTCTTTGGCTTTTTGTGTTAACGCTCAGCATTCTTCCCGGTACCGCTGCCGCATCGGATATTGCCAGCAGTGTCAACGGAGGTTCAAATCGCCTTGCCGACGGCGGTGATTTTGAACTGGGTATGAGTGTTTACGGGATTAATCAAATTGATGTTCGGCAAACCGATTCCGGCGCTGCGCAATTGTCGCTGTTGGTCAGTGGCATGTATCAATACAAAGGCATGTTTGTTGAGATGATCCACCAATCTCAGGATGGGGTTAATCTTGGGGTTAATCTTTGGAGTTCAGAGGATTGGTCCTTTGATCTGTTACTGGCGAACTTACAAGGTTCATGGTCTCGTCCAGATCTGGATCCCAGCACACTCGATGAAGCTGGCCGCAATGCTTATCTATTATCGGAAGATTCGCTCTATATTGGCGCAGGTTTTCGTGCGACGCGTTACTGGGGCGATAACTACGTTTTTCAGTACAGATTAGTATCTGATTATTATGATGATCAGGGTATTCAGAGTTCCGCCAGATTGGGTAAGTCTTGGCAGGTACGTAATTGGAATTTTCACGTATTGGGAAGCGTAGGCTACTCATCAGCCACCTTGAATCGTTATCTTTTTGGTGTCAGCAAAGAAGAAGCAACTGAACTCTTTCCCGAATATCACCCGAGCAGTTCTTTTAGCTACGGTATGGAGCTCGGTGTTGCCTATCCGCTGAGTGAGAGTTTTGTGTTTCGGGCCATGTATCGCTTCAATGTATTATCCCAAGAAGTGACCGACAGTCCCTTTAATCAAGCCGGATATGCATCGTTTTTTAATGCCTCTATCAGCTATGTGTTTTAGGGGCGTGGGCATGAAGCGATTTTATTTATGGCTAGTGTTACTGAACGCGCCTTTTTTTGCTTGGGGTCAGGACGATTCGGTGATTTTTACTGCGACCCCAGAGCGCTGCATTGCGCTCCATAAAGGGCAAACTTGCTATCAAGATGTGTTGTTTCGATGGCAAACACCGACGAGCGGCGAGTATTGCCTCATACTGACTGACCGCCAGCACCAGCTAATCTGCTGGAGCGGCAAAGCCATGCAAGAATACCAATATAGTTTTGAAGGTGATAAAACGGCGACCTTTAGTCTGATCCGTACTGATGATGTGCAACCACTGGCGCAGGTCAAAGTGGTGGTGACTTGGGTTTATAAGGCCCCTAAACAGAGTCAGTCAGGTTGGAGGTTATTCTAATATGTCAGTTGAAAAGCACATCTTAGTGGTCGAAGACGATATCTCGCTGGCAGAGTGGATCAGTGATTATTTACTGGATCACGGTTACGAAGTCACGGTTGCTAGCCAAGGCGATTTTGCCTTAGAGATGATAGCCGAAGAGATACCTGACTTAGTGTTACTCGACGTGATGTTACCCGTTAAGAATGGTTTCGATGTCTGTAAGGAAGCGAGGGCATTTTATGCTGGGCCCATTCTCTTTATGACGGCTTGTGTTGAGGATGGGGATGAGATCCGCGGATTAGATGTCGGGGCAGATGATTACCTGACTAAGCCGATCCGGCCACAGGTGTTGTTAGCGCGGATAAAAGCCCTGTTACGCCGTGTGGGTGATGAGGAACAAAAACAGCAGTTAGTGTTTGATTCGCTGGTGCTCAATGCCACGGCAAAATCGGTCACTATCGATAAACAGCCGCTGGATTTGAATGCCAATGAGTTCGATGTGTTGTGGCTACTGGCATTGAAGGCGGGCACGATTGTCAGCCGTAATGAACTGGTGGCTCAGCTGCGGGGCATTGAATACGACGGCCTAGATCGCTCAGTTGATATTCGCATATCGCGTTTACGCAAGAAATTACAGGAAGCGTTGAGTCAGCCCTATAAAGTAAAAACCATCCGTGGCAAGGGATACCTGTTTTGCCGCGACGAAGGTGAGCAAGCTTTATGAAGAAGTTGATGACTTCACTGGTGCTGGTGGTGCTGGTGGCCATTGCGAGCCTAGGCTGGTCGATAAGTGAGTTTGCCAGTCTGCTAGATCCTGATAATGACACGCAAACCCCAGCCACTCATCTTGCGGCATTAAAACTGCTGGGCGGCACACTGGCGCAAACGCTCGATAACGATAGCGTTAACAATCAAAGTTTTATCGCAAACTGGAACCAGCTAAATTCAGAGCAATTGTCTTTAGCGAGTGAAGCCGATTTCGTCTTACCCTCAGCCCTAAAAACCGCGTTTTATGCGGGAGAATCGCTGCTGCTGGAGTCCGATGACGGTATCTCCTTGCATTATTTACTGCCGAAAACGGGGCAGGTATTGAACATCAATACCGATATTGTCACGCCCACCGATGGCAACTTTGACTTGAATAAGCTGTATACCATGCTTTTTTATGGCGGCGTGGTGCTGATTTTGTTGGTGTGGGTGTCACCCTTGATCCGTCAACTGGTTAATCTCAGTAAGGCGACCCAAGCGTTTGGTATGGGGGAGTTGCAGCAGAGAATTCCTGTTAGAAAAACGTCGTACATAGGTACTATTGAAAGCGAATTCAACCGTATGGCGGATCGTATTCAGCAATTGATCGATGACAATAAACTGCTCAGTCGAGCTGTTTCTCATGATTTAAAAACTCCGATCGCACGGTTAAGATTCGGCATTGAGGCGCTGGAAGAAACCCAAAGCGAACAGCTCAGAGTGAAGTATTTCCAGCGCTTGAACCGCGATCTAGACACTATGGAAGACTTGGTGATGACGCTGCTGAGTTATGCCCGCCTCGATGAAGCGAATATCCAGCCCGATTGGCAGTCGATTGAACTCAATGCTTGGCTACTCGAAAAGTATCAAGGCCAAGTGTACCCCGATTTTTCAGTTGAACTGGTTTCCTATCCCACAGCACTCAAGATCAAGACAGACCCTAAGTACTTATCAATGCAGGTGAATAATTTGCTCAATAATGCGCTGCGTTTTGGTAAGGCAAAGATTCGGCTGACGTTGGCAGTCGAGGAGGGCGCGACCTGGTTACACGTTGACGATGACGGTCCAGGCATAGACGAACTGGAGTCTGCGCAGGTGATTAAGCCTTTTGTGCGTGGTCAGCACAGCCGTGGAAATTCCGGTCATGGCATGGGATTGGCGATTGTCGACAGAATTGGTTGTTGGATGAATGCCCCATTACGTATTGGACGCTCCCCTGAGCTCGGTGGCGCTCGCATGTCACTAAAATTCAAGGCTGAAGTTTAACGCTGGAGTTTAGGGTTGGAGATTTAGATCGGAATTTAAGGCTGAATTTTAAAGCGGAGTTTAAGGCAAGAGTTTAAGGCAAGAGTTTAAGACTGGATTTTAACGCTGCATAACCATCAGGCAAAGCGAGCAATGTCGCGATGTAGCGATAAAACAGCACCAGCCTAGGAGCTAGGCTGGTGCTCGTTTGATTCGCAATTAACCTTTCACATCGACATTGTTAAGTATGTAATCCGTGTCGTAGATACGTGAGTTCGTATTTTCTGGTTTGCTATGTAAACCTGTGACTTCGACCATGACAGAAGTTTCTTGATTCATCGTAGAACTCCCCCACAAAATGTCGTTACTGCTGTTCTTTCCTACCCCAAATTGGCCCACTGCATCACGATCGGTTTGTTCGCGAGTGAAAGTGAAGTAGCTATAACCAGCCTGTTTGCATAACTCAGCCGATTTACGCATGACGTACTTTCGGGCCAATGCGCGGTCAGTGTTGGTATTGCCAACAAAGCTTATCTGCCAGCTATCGGGTGCAATCTGCGCGGTTTCAAAGCCTTTACCGAAAGACCAAAATTGCTTTTCGGTATCGTATGAAGTGGCGCAAGCTGAAAGCATCAAGGCTAATCCAGCACATAAAAACGTTTTTTTGATCGATGTCATGGTCTTGTCTCGTCAGGTTAGTTAGAAGCTATAGCTCACGCCAAGAGTAGTAACCCACTGGTTGCTACTGTCGATTAGCGGAGAGTCAGCCATGTTGGCAGCTATGTGCGAGTAACCAGTGGCTTGAGTAATGTCTAAATGCTTAGTGACTGGAATAACCAAAGCGTAACCTAGCTTATAGGCAAAGGTGCCTTCGGCTTGATAAGCAGGGCGCTGCGCCGTTGCTTCAGATGACGTCACACCTGTGTAGTAGTTTGCGAAGTCTTTACTAAAATAGTGCACACCCGCATAAGGCACCAGATCCCCAAAGCCTAGATTTATTGGATGGTAGTAGGTGATATCAGCTTGAAAACCATCATAAACATTTGTCACATCGTGTTGGAATTTGGTTGATAACGTGCCTGTGCCTAAATGAATGTCGGCGTTTAAACCCAGATCGCCACTGAATTTGCGATCCTTCATGCCAGTTAAAATATCGGCGTCATTGGCATCAAAGCCTGGATTGGCAACCACAAAAATGCTGAAGTTAACGGCACTGTCGTTGGTGCCTAAAAAGCGGTAGTTGATACCGGACAGATCGGCGTTGAAGTCCTCACCGTGGTAGCCGCCATTGAGGTAGATACCTGTTTGGTGATCTTGACCCTTATAAAACTGACTACCAGTAGCAACACCTGCGCCAGCAAAGAACTGATCTTGATGACTATAGATATTACCGTTACGAATGTAGGTATTGCTTTCAGCAAGCGCGTGGCTCGACATCAAAACACTTGTGATTACAAAGCAAATTTTTTTCATTTTTTGATCCTTAAGACATCTGTCTAGTGACTGTGGCGCCACTATATTTCAGTTCTTAACAGGACTCTGTATCCGAATGTAACCTGAAGCATTTTGCCGGAGGACCGTCGAAGGGTATCGGGCTGAGTATGCTGCTGCGAGTTTAACGGGGGTAATACGATAGCTTTGTGTTTGGTCAGTACAAGAGAGTTTGGGGCTGATAGTTTGCCGTTAACCCAAAGCGAGATGCGATAAGGAGGCGGCATTTGGGCTTAGTAAGCGACGTTGTGCTGAATGAAATCAATAGCATCAGGTGTATTTACCTGATGCTATTGGTTATTCAAACGACTCGCCGACTAAGCCTAGGGGCTGAGATTCGGGGGCTAAGGGCAAGGTAATCTGAATTTATCGGACAGTTCGTTTAATCGCACTAATAGCTCAGGCGATAAGGTGACTTTTAAACTGTCGATGTTTTCTTTCAGTTGATACAAGTCGGTGGCGCCGATAATGTTGGAGCCGACAAACTGACGTGAGTTAACAAAAGCTAACGCCATTTGTGCGGGCGTGAGTTTGAACTCGCGGGCCAAATCGACGTAGGCTTGCGTGGCCTCCAGTGCCATTTGCGAACCGGTGTAACGGGCGAAACGCTTAAACAAGGTCAGGCGTGCACCTTCGGGCCATTGGTCGTTGCAGTATTTGCCGGTTAGGGCGCCAAAGGCCAAGGGTGAGTAAGCGAGCAGCGGCAGGTTTTCACGGTGGCTGATTTCGCTCATGCCGACTTCGAAGCTGCGATTGAGCAAGTTATAAGGGTTTTGCACACTCACAATACGCGGCAGACCATGTTTTTCGGCCAGTTGCAGGTACTTCATCAAGCCCCAAGGTGTTTCGTTCGACACACCGATATAGCGCACTTTACCTTGGCGAATGACTTCGGCGAGGGCTTCTAGGGTTTCGAGGATCGGCGTTTGATGTTCTTGATCTTGTTGATCGTAAAAAAGTTCACCAAAGAAGTTGGTATTTCGGTCGGGCCAATGGATTTGATAAAGATCGATAGTGTCGATTTGGAGGCGTGCTAAGGAGACATCGACCGCTTGGTGGATATTGTTCCAGTCCAGCGCCATATTCTTGCGAATATAATCACTCTTACCACCCGGTGCGGCAATTTTAGTGGCAATAACTAGATCGTCACGGTTGCCGCGAGCCTTAATATATTGCCCAAGAATACGCTCTGTTTCCCCTTGGGTTTCGGGCTTAGGTGGGACGGGATACATTTCCGCCGTATCGATAAAGTTGATGCCATTTCCTATGGCGTAGTCCAGCTGTGCAAATGCTTCGGCTTGGGTATTTTGTTCGCCCCAAGTCATAGTGCCCAAACAGATTTTGCTGACCTCGAGATTAGAATGCGGTATGCGTCTGTATTCCATCTATTTCTCCTACGAAAACTCTCTTAGTTTGAGGCTACCAAGCTTTTGCTGTAAAGCAAAGGTTAAACCATAGGTTGAAATGTTAGTGCGCTAAAAATAGCCAGCCCGCTAAACGGTATTGCGCCCTTTTGAGGCATGCCATTGGTTGAAGTTTGTTCTCTGAGTCGCGCTTTTAACGGTTTTATCGCTTTGCTGCACTGAGATGGGGATTTTGGCTTATTTTTGTAAACCTTAGGTATGACTAAATCAGTAATAACGTATTTATGAATAAATTGTTATAAAACTACATTTATAGATCGCGGCGAGTTTGGAAGTGAACCTGTGTCACAAAACGGCGTAAATTTACGTATCTAACTTACGAATTTACGGCGGAATGTGACGCCAATATCGGAAACTTGGTTAACAAATCTCTACCCTGAATTTATCTAAAAATTTTTCATGGTTGATATTTGTGATGGCAGATTTTTCAAACCAAATTGTAACGATCAAAAAAGGCCTCGACTTGCCGATTGCTGGCGAGCCGCGACAGGTCATTGAACTCGGTGCTAAGCCATCCCAAGTGGCTGTTCTGGGTGAAGAATTCGTTGGGCTTAAGCCGACGATGTTGGTCGAAGAGGGCGATTGGGTTCAAAAGGGCCAAGCCCTGTTTGAAGATAAAAAAACACCGGGCGTGTTGTTCACTGCACCCGCTAGTGGCCAAGTCGTGGCGATTAACCGCGGCGAGCGCCGAATTCTACAATCGGTTGTCATTCGTTGTGATGACGGCGAAAACCGCGATGGACAGATTTCCTTCGAAATCCATCAAGACATCGCCGCTTTAGCAAGGTCAACCGTTCAGGCGCAATTAGTGAAAAGCGGTCTATGGACTGCACTGCGTACGCGGCCTTTCTCGCGCGTGCCTGCGCTCGATAGCACGCCCGCAGGGATTTTTGTTACCGCAATTGATACTAATCCACTGGCCGCCGATCCGCGTTTGATCATCGCCGAGCAAACCGAAGCTTTTAAAGCTGGCTTGCTGGTGTTGAGCCGCTTAACCGAAGGCAAGGTTTACCTGTGTCAGGATAAGGGCGAAGCGATTGTGAAAGAGGCATTGCCGCAACTTGAGCTGCGCCGCTTTGACGGTGTTCATCCAGCGGGTTTAGTCGGCACTCATATTCACTTTACTTTACCTGTGAGTTTAGAGCGTCAGGTATGGCATATCGGCTATCAAGACGTGATTGCCTACGGCAAATTATTCCAAACCGGTGAGTTATATACCGACCGCATCGTCGCCTTAGGTGGCCCGAGCGTACTAAATCCGCGTTTACTGCGCACTCAGTTGGGCGCCGAGTTAAGTCCCTTAGTCAATGATGACATCAAACCCGGCCAAAACCGCGTGGTATCGGGCTCTGTGTTATCTGGCCATACCGCGGTTGGTGTGCATGACTTTTTAGGCCGATTCCACAACCAAGTGTCAGTGCTGAGCGAAGATGCGCAGCACCATGTACTTTCTTGGGTACGGGGTGGCTCGGATAAATTCTCTATTACCCGCGCGGTGACATCACGTTTGTTTGGTGCCACTAAGCTGTTCGAATTCACTACCCATCAGGGCGGTTCAGCCCGCGCCATGATGGCCTTTGGTCAGCTAGATCGCGTGATGCCACTGGATATTTTACCCACCTTGCTCGTTCGAGACTTAGTGGTGCGTGATACAGATGAGGCGCAAGCCTTAGGTGCATTGGAGTTAGATGAAGAAGATCTGGCGCTGTGTACTTTTGTGTGTCCCGGCAAATATGACTTTGGTAAAGAATTACGTGCCTGTCTAGATGTTATCGAGAGGGAAGGTTAATGACTAAGCAAGTTAAACAACCTGATTTGAAGCAAGTTACTGATTTACAGGAAGAATACTACGCAACGGGTAAGTCGATGAAGGGCTTTTTGCGTTCACTCGTCATTGCCAGTGGCCGCAGCACTAAGGGTAAAGTGCATGTGCGTGACGCGATTGACGTGAAACGTACCATGACGTTAGTCGGTTTGTGTTTACTGCCTGCCATTTTATTCGGTCTATATAACATTGGCCTACAGGCGCAGCTTGCGCTCGCGGGCGGATTATCGACCCCAGATGTGTGGAAGTTAGAAATCTTTAATACCCTGTTTGGCGGCCTTAGCCAAGACACTGGGGTATTGGGTTTATTCCTCTACGGTCTTAGTTTTTATCTGCCGATTTACCTGACGGCGCTGCTGACCAGTTTGTTTTGGGAAGTGGTGTTTGCGCGGGTTCGCGGCCAAGAGTTGCACGAAGGCTTCTTCGTTACAGCCCTGCTATTTACCTTAATTTTGCCAGTATCGACACCGCTATGGCTGGTGGCCATGGGGATTTCCTTTGGTGTGGTTGTGGCTAAAGAGCTGTTTGGCGGCATGGGATATAACTTCCTTAACCCTGCGCTGGCGGGCTTGGCTTTTATCTACTTCGCCTATCCCTCTGAAGTTGCAACCATTAAACAGCTCGTTGCCGTTGATGGTTTCTCTGGTGCAACGGCGCTGGCACAAACCGCAGCGGGCAAGCTGAGCTTTACCGATTACGCTTGGTTTAGTGCCTTTAGCGATCCTAATTGGTGGAACAACTTTTTTGGCTTCACCGTGGGCGCAATTGGTGAAACCAGCACCTTAGCCATTTTGGTCGGTGGTTCATTACTGCTGATCAGCCGCTTAGCCGATTGGCGCATTGTGCTTGGTGTGCTGCTTGGCATGATTGCGACTGCAACCATCTGTAATTACATCGGTTCTAGCAGCAATGACATGATGGCAATGCCGTGGACTTGGCATCTTGTCACTGGCGGTTTTGCGCTAGCGATGATGTTTATGGCCACCGATCCTGTGACCACTTCCTACACTCGCCAAGGCAAGTTTGCCTACGGTGCCTTGATTGGTTTTATGACAGTGCTTATCCGTGTCGCTAACCCCAAAATGCCTGAGGGCGTGATGTTAGCCATTCTGTTCGCCAACCTTTGGGCGCCGCTGTTCGATTATCTGGTGGCCCGCGCCAACATCAAACGGAGATTAAAACGTCATGGTCTTTAAGAAAGATACTGTGGTGGGGACCATGATCTTCACCATCACGCTCTGCCTCCTGTGCTCGTTTATGATCACAGGCACAGCAGGCATATTGAAAGAACGTAAAGTCTCCAAAAAACGTGACGAAGTGAAGCGTTATGTGTTGATGGCCGCTGATGTGAACTTAGGTCAGGACACTGACTTTAGAGAGATTTTCGCTAAATCGGTTAAGCCATTATTGATCAACCTAGACACAGGTAAGGTGGACTCAGACGCTAACGTGCTCGATTTTGATGAGCGTATGGCGGCGATTAATCCTGAGACCTCTAGCGCACCGAAAAAGGACATCGCCAAGATTAAAACCCGTGCGAACGATGCCCGCGTATTTAAAGTGCTTGATGCCGATGGCAAGTTAGACAGTGTAGTTGTGCCTTTCTACGGTAAAGGTCTGTGGTCGATGATTTACGGCTATGTGGCGGTTGAACCCGATTTCAACACCATTAAAGGGCTAGTGGTGTACGAGCACGGTGAAACCCCAGGTATCGGTGACTTTGTAACAGATCCCCATTGGTTATCGCTGTGGAAGGGTAAGCAATTATTTGATGAAAAAGGCAAATTTGCTATGCGCCTCGTTAAAGGCGGCGCTAAAGAAGGCGATGTCCACGGTGTCGATGCTGTGAGTGGCGCGACCATGACAGGCCGCGGCGTGCAGCGCGCGATGGAGTTTTGGTTTGGGGTTGAGGGGTTTCAAACCTTCTTCAATCAGCTGAAAGCGTCGGCCGCGCAGGGTGAATTGCAAGGTGAGATGGGAGAGGCAAAATGAGCAACACTTTATCCATGCGTGACATGCTAACGGGGCCAGTGTTTGCCAATAACCCCGTCGCCATGCAAGTGCTGGGCGTATGTTCGGCGCTGGCGGTCAGTAACTCAATGCAAACCGCTGTGGTGATGACACTGGCAGTGACCTTTGTGTTGGTGTTTTCTAACCTGATTATCTCTGCCATCCGTAACTTTATCCCAACCAGTGTGCGGATTATCGCCCAGATGACGGTTATCGCCTCTTTGGTGATTATCGTCGATATGGTACTGCAGGATGTGGCCTACGAGTTATCTAAGCAACTTTCTGTATTCGTTGGGTTAATTATCACTAACTGTATCATCATGGGCCGCGCAGAAGCCTTCGCCATGAAGTATCCACCGCATTTAGCGGTCGTCGATGCGCTGGGTAATGCGACAGGTTATGGCTTGATTTTGATCAGCGTTGCCTTTGTACGCGAGCTGTTAGGAACGGGCAATTTATTCGGTCATAGCGTGTTTACCACCATTGAAAATGGCGGCTGGTACTTGCCAAACGAGATGTTCAAGTTACCACCGAGCGCCTTCTTTCTGATTGGCGTGCTGATCTGGACTATCAATGTGATCCAGCGGAAACGGGGTTAAGGAGCAGATATGGAAAACTATATAAATCTATTTTTGCAGGCCACTTTTATCGACAACATGGCGCTGTCGTTCTTCTTGGGCATGTGTACTTTCTTGGCCGTGTCTAAAAAGGTGTCAACCGCCTTTGGTCTAGGTGTCGCCGTGATTGTGGTCATGACCTTAGCCGTGCCGTTAAACCAGCTGATTTACGTCAAAGTGCTCGCACCTGGTGCATTGTCTTGGGCGGGATTACCCGGTATCGATTTAAGTTACCTGCAGCTGATCACTTTCATCGGTGTGATTGCGGCGTTAGTGCAAATCCTTGAAATGTTTTTGGATAAGTACATTCCTAGCCTGTATGACTCCCTTGGGATCTTCTTACCTTTGCTCACAGTAAACTGCGCGATTTTTGCTGGGGTGATCTTTATGGCGAACCGTGATTACAACTTCGGTGAGTCAGTGGTGTTTGCTATGGGCTCGGGTTTTGGCTGGGCGGTGGCGATTGTGCTGCTGGCGGGACTGCGCGAAAGAATGAAATTCAACGCGATTCCCGAAGGCTTACAAGGTATTGGTATCACCTTTATCACAACAGGCTTGATGGCGCTGGGCTTTATGTCTTTCTCAGGGATCTCGCTGTAACGCTACAGTAGGCGAGCCAAGAATTGAGAAAGTGAAACCAGATTCTTTTTAGAAAAGAGCTAGAAAAGGGTAATACGATGGAAATGGCAATTGGCATAGGCATGTTCACGCTAGTGGTCTGTCTATTGGTGATAGTGATTCTAATCGCCAAAAAGAAATTAGTCGCTACGGGTGAAGTGACAATAAGCATCAACGAAGATGCCGAAAAAAGCATTCAAGTTGCGGCGGGTGACAAGTTACTCGGCGCCTTGGCGAGTCAGAGTATTTTTATTCCGTCAGCCTGTGGTGGTGGCGGAACCTGCGGTCAGTGCCGAGTGAAAATCAAAGCGGGCGGCGGTGACATTCTGCCGACTGAAATGGGCCATATCACCAAGAAAGAGGCTAAAGAAGGTTGTCGTCTCGCCTGCCAAGTCTCAGTGAAAACCGATATGGAACTTGAGCTCGACGAAGAAATCTTTGGGGTGAAAAAGTGGCAATGTAAAGTGATCTCTAACGATAATAAGGCGACTTTTATCAAGGAGTTATTGCTTGAATTACCTGAAGGTGAAGATGTTCGCTTTAAAGCCGGTGGATATATTCAAATTGAAGCGCCAGCCCATGTGGTGAAATACGCTGACTTTGATATTCCTGAAAAATACCGTGGCGATTGGGACAAATACGGCCTGTTTGACATTGTCTCTACCGTCAACGAAGAAGTGTTGCGCGCTTACTCTATGGCCAACTATCCCGATGAAAAGGGCCGCATTATGCTGAACGTGCGGATTGCGACGCCGCCATCGGCCAATGTGCCAGCGGGTAAGATGTCATCTTACATCTTCAATCTGAAAGCGGGCGATACAGTGACGATTTCTGGGCCATTCGGTGAGTTCTTTGTGAAGGAAACTGATGCAGAAATGGTGTTTATCGGCGGCGGTGCGGGCATGGCACCTATGCGTTCACACATTTTCGATCAGCTTAAGAGTAAGAAAACGAAGCGTAAAATGAGCTTCTGGTACGGCGCCCGTTCAACCCGTGAAGTGTTTTACCAAGCGGATTTTGATGCCCTAGCGGCCGAGAATGACAACTTCGTCTGGCATGTGGCGCTATCTGAGCCATTGCCTGAGGATAATTGGACTGGCTACACTGGCTTTATCCATAATGTGATTTATGAGAATTATCTTAAAAATCATAAGGCACCAGAAGATTGCGAGTACTACATGTGTGGTCCTCCAATCATGAACTCTTCAGTAATTAAGATGCTTGAAAGCCTAGGCGTTGAGCCAGAAAACATCCTACTCGATGATTTTGGTGATTAGCCGTTAAACTTAAGCTAGCACTTAATCAGAGCTTCAATTAGCGGTAAAGCTTAAAACTAACAACTCGCGTTAAGGTAACTTAACGCGAGTTTTGTTTATTGCTTGTTAGCGTTTTTAAGTTCAAAGCCTCTAACAATGACATATGCGATAAGGGCAAATATAAATACGATAAGATACATCCATGCGATACTTTGCAAAGTTTCAATAATTGTCCGATAGATCTCAATAGTCCAACGTTCTAGAGTTAGCTGTAGAATTTCTACATCTTTATGTCGAGCGGTAATGTAGCGCTCTAAATCATAAATTCTAACCCCACCAGAAATGCCCACAACGTATGTGGCAAAAATAATATATTTTTGCCAAGCGGCACTGATTGAATCTTGAATTATTCGAGAAAATATTTCTCCCAGTGGTCTTTTGAAAATCGAAACAACAAGAAATGAAACGGTTATAGATAGTGCAAATGTAATAAGCAGTAATGTAAAGAACATGCTCTCTCCTTAGAACAGATAATCAAATTGAAAACTTTACCAGCCATTTAAAATCAACAACATAATCTGCTTTCGGCTTACGTCCAAGCGAATAGTCATTGAGGTTGCTTTAAGGATTGGGGTCAAAGTTACTTCCACATTACTCCTGAATAGGCTCGCCATGGCATTGGCTTATCGACACGGTGAATAGAAACCTAGGGTTTCTGATCTTATGAACGAGAGCCATGGACGGCGAACTGGCAGTTAAACAGGGATGTTGTTCAAGTCCGTCCTTGGATGCTCGACCGCCCCGTCCATGGGGCGGACTGTCGTCTCGCCAATCACCCTGGCGCACCTTTCGAGCATTCGCGTAACCTGTAGATTTGCAAGACATAAGCAACATACTTTGGGACAAAACCTTGTTAGGTGTTTAGCTCTATTTCAAAGCTTTCAGATTAACGCTTTGCTAAGCGGCTACAATTTGCGAGGAACGAGAACCGCCAACTGTTTTCTGTCCGTTTAAGCAATTTGTTAAGTTTCACTTTCGACATCAGCTTCTTCATTATTACTACTAAATTTTTCTATTAAAAAACTAATCGGGGATTTGATTATTTTATGTATTTTTAACGCTTTAGAAGCAAAAGAGTCTACTTTATCAAGTAAGACACCTAAATTTTTTATTACTTCACCATTGTCACTTTTCGATTTTTTAAGCTCTTCTTGGTTAGCGACAACAGCACCAATGGCTCCTTGGAGTGCTTCTTTTAAACCTTTAGCTCCTTTAATTTGATACAAGCTTATCGCATTTCTAATGCGCTGAACTTCTTCTAATAAAGTAAGCCTTAAAACACTTGGTAAGGTTGATCTATACAATGAATTGTATAGATCATCAGTTTTTTTAATAATATCAGCTAAATCTTCTTCTGATAAAGTTTCTTCTGAGTAAAAACCGGATAGCTCTTGCGCACAAAACTGCAATCTAGTTAACGCTTCATCGGTTAGATGATTTTTTGCACCTTGCCAAGTTGTAGCTAAGTTGAGCGGGAAAAAAGCCATGTCTATTCTATTGAATGATGATAAGTAAAGTTCATGATTTAAATTATCATTCATTTTAATAAGCGATTGTATTTCTTGTGAAAGTGAATATAACTCTATTACTGACTTAGTTACTACAACATCATCTTCCTCTACTCCTAGAGCTTTACTCCAAACAACTTTGACTTTTTGATTGTCTGGTTGCCTTTTCGCATTAGACAAAATTTTATGTAATCTACCAGCAGGATTTGATTCATCTATCACTGAAATTTTACTCCGTAGTATTCGTGAAACTTAATGCCCTGTTAATGGGCAAACTATAGTTGGCTAAAATGTTGAGGAACGAAAACTGCCAACTGTGTTTTTTCCTTACTAAACAGCTTATTATGGCATCTACTCAATAGGGATAGATGATTTATATATAGCATTTAACAATTCCCATGCCTCTGGAAAGCCATATAAATCAGTTGGATTATCTATATTGCTTTGATAAGGCCATTTTTGATACCTAGTCAAAACCGATATCCCTGATAGCAATGCAACAATAATCTCAGTAGATTGCGCTGTTGTGAAACCACTTTTTTCTGAAACTGTAATAGGTTTATTTTTATCTATTCGAATCGTTGCACTTGAATTAGGATAATGTTCACTGCCAATAGAAATAAATGAAGTGCCATCTTTCCATATACCTACACGTAAATCGCCCTTATCTAAAGCACACCAACGAGAATCATCCATTTCATCTTTCTTACAAGAGATAGACCAGTTTGTACCATATTTATCTTTAACATAGTCTAAAGTATTTGTTTTTAACCCTTGTACGCTCCCGCTACCATCAGAATAAAACGTTCTATACAGTACCCCCTTGATAGAACCGTTTTCAGTCTTGGTTTTTATATTACTTGTTAGTGTTCGATAGTTTAATGAAACTTCGCATTTAATTTTTCCAGTCGGGGTTAAAAGTGTATCTCTTCGAATGAAATCTGGTTCATTTTCAATTGGCAGGTTCTTTTTATAACTTTTATCATATTTAATATCTCCGCATTCTACCTCTGCTTTAACTGATGTAGAAATAAGAAATAATGCGCCAAATAAAGCTAAAAATTGACTCTTGATCATCCGTACTCCTTGTTACCCTAACGTCTTAGTATTTATGCGCTGCGTTGTTTGCAGGGCATAAATCGCTTGTTGGACTTTGCCGCGGCCACATCCGTGCAATTGGTATGAATAATGCTATAGGAATTTGATTTTTTGCGATAGCGGTTTTTTTATACCATTTGATTAGTAATCACTTGATATTGTTTTAGCTTTTTCATTCTTCTACGCTCAATTTCGACTGATTATTGACCATAATTTGCAGAATTTCAGTCCTATATTTTGATTGGTATCCAGTACTTTGAAGGAGAAATGGGTGGACAGAACGCGCCTTTTAAATACTTTTAATAACGAGTAGACAACTCAAAAATCAAATGACTACGCTATCCCGTCGGAGTGGCCGCAGGGCGAATAGACAAATTGCGTGAGTTCGGTCATGGATGACCGACTAGCTTTCGCAGGTGCAGGGACGCATCCTTCGGAAGCGATAGCAAATTTGTCAATGAGCCCAAGGGGCTTTCAACTCCGTTGGGGGCGTCTTGGAGCATCCAAGGAGGATAGGACGAGCAGTCCTCCTTGGTCGGGTGTGGGGTGAAGCCCCACGACTTTGATTTTGATTAAAGCATTCAAACTGCGAAACACACTTTGGGGCAATAGCTTTTTAGCTAAACGAGCAGCGAGAGGATTAGTTAAGATTAGCATTGTTGTACCAGCGACCGTTGGCGGCATGGATGTCGCCGTCGAGCCTCAGGGATGCTTCTTTTAAAAGAAATAGACGGCGAGTCACTGGGTAAACAATATCAATTAATACAGCAACTAACGATGCAGCTCTAATAGCATCGGCATTTCGCAGGCATCGTGGCCTGTATTCCCTAGGGGAGCTGACAGATGCACAAAGCCCAATTTCTCATAGAGTTTTACGGCTTCATTTAACGCGGCTGTGGTTTCTAAATAGCAGCTTTGATAACCCGTTTCGCGGGCGAAATCGAGTGCCATTAACGCTACGCGTGTTGCAAGTCCTTTGCCGCGAATTTCGGGCATAAAGTACATTTTCTGCAGTTCACAAACACCCTCATTGTTGGCTAACGGCGCAATGCCGGCGCCGCCTAGAATGCGCCCCTCTAATTCAATAATCCAATAGTTGGCGCCCGCTTGGGAGTAAATCTGGCTGAGGCAATCTAAGGTCGGGTCGGCCACGCTATAACCTTTATCCGCGGTTAAGCCGTATTCGGCCGAGACATCGCGGATGACTTTGGCAATCGCGGCATCATCTTGGGCTGTGGCTTGGCGAATGTGACAGCCACTTTGGTGTTTGGCGTTATGTACGGCTTGGTTATATAACATGAGTGCCTCTTCAATTTGTGAGGTTTGTGCCGGAGTCAGTTGGGCTAAGATCTCTTGAAATAATTGATTTTGCTGAGTGTCTAATTTTAGGAGTAACTTCTTCCCTGCGGGTGTGAGTTGTACCACTAAACAGCGGTTATCCCTTGGATGAATTTGACTCTGGGCAAGATTTTTATCAATCAGATGCTTAATCGCTCGGCTCGCATTGGACTTATCTATGCTGAGTTTGCAGGCCAGCTCTTTGATGGTCAGCGGCTGCTTGCCTATCTCAAACAAGGCGTGGGCTTGAACTGGCGAGAGGGGCAAATCTCCAAAGGCGGCGTTGAGCATGCCTAAATTCCTCACCAGATAGCGAGATAAGTGCCTGAGTTGGGCGGATGAGCCTGACTCCGCCGTTTGCTTAGCGTGAATTACAGGCTTAACTGGATCTGGAGTCGATGGTGCGTCTGTGTGAGCCATAGTCGAATGGGTTTGGTTGCATGTCACAACTAAGTTAGCGGGCTTCAACTGCGCTTGCAACATGTTACTAACAATTCTGTACGTAAATATCGGGATTTAATAGCGGCGCCATGGCGAGAATAATCGCTTGGGTATAATTGCTTTCACGGGTGGCGTGGCCGTGGGTGAGCAGGCCTATGGCACCGCCTTTTTGTTTAATATTGATAGTATTGAACAATCTATCCATCACATGTCCGAGTTCTTCACCCGCTTCTAATGCCCGATAAACCTGCATTGGCAGAGGTAAAATTGCGCTGCGGCCAATGGCAAGCTGATCTTTATGCCCTATGGCGATATAGGCGAATGTGGCTGGGCCAAAGTCGAAACAATCGACACCGCCTTCCATCGCAAAATAGTAGTCGGCCTGAGTATCTTGTTGAACCTGCTGTTGACAATAGCGCACCCGATTAATCGCCCCTTGGCGAGTGTCTTTATCTGTCATTGGCTGCGCCGCAACACCTGAAGGCGCATCCATACCACAGGCTTCTATTATGCTGTCGGGGAACAGTTGTGCCATGGCGTTAGTTGCCGCGTTGATTTTTACCGGGTTTTTAGAACCCACTGTTATCTTGATGATCTTTTGTTGCATATAAGTTATTTAATTAGGCTTTTAATGTAGACGCTCGTTTGAATCATTGCTTAAATGGTCTGAGGTGTCTAAGTGTTTGGGTTTTCTATTCTGCCACAGTCGTCGGCGAAGCTCAGTAAAAAGCCAACAGTAGGGGAGGCAATAGCCAGCCTTAGGGACTAGGAAGCGACATATGTCTATTGCTCTTTCAGTAATGGAGGCAGGGATAGGCAATTGAAGGAACCAAAACCAAGAGATAATAATAATGAAATTCAACAAACTCGTGATCGCTATGGGGATGGCCTGCGGTGTAATACTCGCCGGCTGTAATGATAGCGAAGATAGCACTACGCCCACCGAACCCGAAACTCAACTGCAAGCTTTTGCCCCCAACGGTTTACTCAAAGCCAATATTCGCCGCACCACCTACGGCGTGCCACATATCCAAGCCGATAACTTAGAAAGCTTAGGTTTTGGTAGTGGTTATGCGCAGGCACAGGACAATTTATGTGTGTTAGCCGATGGCTTTATTAAGGCTAACTCGCAGCGTTCCATGTACTTTGGCCCCCATGCGTCGATTGACTTCACTACGGGCCAACCCACAGCGGAAGATAACGGCAATTTGATCTCTGACTTTGCCTACAAAGCGTTAAAAACCAGAGCACAAGCCGAAGAAAAATGGCCACAGTTTAGTGAAAACTCTCGGGCGCTGATCCAAGGTTTTACCTCTGGTTATAACCAATATCTTGCCGATGTCGAAGCGGGTAAACAAACGGCAGAACCATTCTGTGGCGGTCAGCCTTGGGTCAAACCTATAGTGCCAGAGGATGTGGTGACTTATTTGTTTTCAATCGCTTTGTTACCGGGCGCAGCTAACTTCCTCGATTTGATTTTTTACGCTAACCCGGGGGATGCGCAGGAATATATGCCGCGTATCGTAGGGCCTGCGCCCAGCCAAGACCAAACCGCATTTGTGGCCGATATGCAGTCTAAGTTGATTGCCCGCACGGCCCGCATCACCACGCCAGAGACCAATCCTCGAGGATTAGGCTCTAATGGTTGGGGTTTAGGTAAGGATAAAACCGAGAACGGTAAAGGCATGGTGCTCGGTAATCCGCATTTTCCGCATACGGGTAACCTGCGTTTTTGGCAGTCCCATATTACGATCCCTGGGCATTTAGACATGATGGGCGGTTCGCTTGTGGGTATGCCAGGGCCGATTAATATCGGTTTTAACAAAGATTTAGCGTGGACTCATACCTTCTCTACCGCCGAACATTTTGTGATGTATAACTTAGAGTTAGTCTCGGGCGATCGGATGCAATATCTGTTCGATGGCAAACCAATGCCGATCACCAAAGAGACGGTATCGATTCTGGTGAATGCTGGTCCTGCCGGCATGTTAGTGGCCGAGAAGGATATTTACACCACGGCAAAAGGCCCTATGGTCGAAGCGCCGCCCGCTTTAGCGCCTTTTGGTTGGGATGATGGCAGCGCCTTTATGATCCAAGACGCCAACATGGGCAATATGGACCCCGTTGACCATTGGTTAGCGATGGACATGGCGACCAATAAAGAAGAGTTCCAACAGGCCTTCAAGGATTACGACGGCGTTATCTTTAATAACACTATGTACGCCGATAAAGAGGGCAATGCTTTCTACATCGACGACTCGACAGTCCCAGGATTGTCTGAATCGGCAGTGGTGTTGTTAAAAACCTCGCCAGACATTAAAGCGGCTAAGGCGCAGGCCGGATTTACGATTTTACCCGGTAACACATCGCTGTTTAGTTTCGATGGCCCAACACCCTATGCCCGCGCGCCAAAGCTTGAGCGTACTGACTTTGTGCAAAACTCCAATGACTCATTTTGGTCGACTAACTTGAATGAACCGCTGACTTATTTCTCGCCCATGTATGGACCAGAAGCAGGGCAATTGTCGCTGCGAACGCGTATGGGCTTGAGCTTAATGCAGGATGCGGCTGGGGCAGATGGCAAGTTTAGCTTGGAAGAACTCGAAGCGGCGGTGTTGTCTAATCGCAGTTATCTTGCTGAGTTAGTGCTGCCTGATTTGATTGCCCAGTGTGATGCCCAAGGCAGCACGCCTGTTGTGGTGTCGGCGAGTTTATCTAAGGATGTCACTTCGGCGTGCACGGCGTTAAAAGCGTGGAATGGTAAGCAAGATAACGACAGCAAAGGCGGTGCTTTACTGCGTGAGTTTGCCCACCAATTCAGCCAAACGACCATGTTGACCCAAGGATTCGATCCCGCCAATGCGGCGACGACACCTAAAACCTTGACCACAGATGGCAGCGCCTTAGTGGCCTTAGCCCACAGTGCACTGAATCTTGAGGCGGCCGGTTTTGCCTTAGATGCGCCATTGGGTGAGGTGCAATTTGTGGAGAAATCGCTGCCTGACGGTACACCAAGCGGGTCGCGTTTACCTTGGCCGGGTAGCCACAATGTCGAGGGTGGATTCAACGTGTTCTCGACCAGTCTGTCGGGTGACGACACTTTAATCCCGCAGCACAAGTACGCAGCTGTGATGGACGTGGTTACTGGCAAGGCGATGAGTTCTGGCTTAACGGCGAAGGGATACCAAGTGCGTTATGGGTCGAGCTGGATGATGGCGGTGAACTTTACTGACGAAGGGCCAGTGGCGCGGGGAATTTTAACTTACTCTGAGTCGAGTAATATCCTAACGCCAGCGTTTGCCGATCAAAGTATCTTGTACTCAAGCGAGAAAAGTTTCCGTCCGTTGTTGTTCAAAGAGGCCGATATAGCGCCAGCCGTGGTGTCGACCACTGAGCTCACGTTACAGAAACCTTAAGTCTGATTTTGCGTTAATCGTTAACGGCTCACTCCGGCGTTGGTTCCGCAGTGAGCCGTTTTTTATACGCTTTTACAACTGATAGCGATTTGTAAAAATTTAACATTAGCGGATGTGATCTTGATCGACTCTAGCTATCGATATGCGGTACTGGGTCATGTTTTGCTGATTTTTGTGATCTATCTCCGAATCGGTGTTTTTCTCGGCGCTTATGCTATGTCACTGGCTTTGGTTTGAGGTGAAAATATTGTGTCGTTAAGCGGTTTTTTATGTGTGTTTTTTGCTGCTACATTGAAAATTTATTACATTAAATCAGCGATCTAGATCTCAATATCAGTTTATTATGAAATTCCCTTACATAAAGCCGTGTCAGATCAACTTTTATGGGCTTTTTTTGGTTATCCTTAGCGCGAATTTATTATGCTAGTCACACCGTAAGGTAACTTTTATATGCAAAAAGATGCGATCAGTGTTCTTGGAACACCTCAAAGCACACAGAGTCTAGATTCAACGAAACATTTACCTTGGACTCGCCAAGATACGACTTGGATGTTGAGTTTATTCGGCACTGCCGTTGGCGCTGGAATTTTATTTTTACCCATCAATGCGGGCATGGGCGGCTTTTGGCCTTTGGTATTAATGGCGGCAATTATCGGTCCTATGACCTATCTTGCTCACCGAGGTTTATCTCGTTTTGTTTGTTCATCAAGCATTCCCGGTAGCGACATTACCCAAGTCGTAGAAGAACATTTTGGTGTGGGTGCGGGTAAAGCCATTACCGTACTGTATTTCTTTGCTATCTATCCGATTGTATTAATTTACGGTGTGGGTATTACTAACACTGTTGATAGCTTTATCGTCAACCAATTAGGTATGGCCTCGCCACCACGCTTCATTCTATCGGGTGTATTGATCCTCGGTATGATGGCTGTGATGGTTGCGGGTGAAAAGTTCATGCTGAAAGTGACACAATTACTGGTGTATCCGCTGGTGGGTATTTTGGCCTTTATGTCTATCTACCTGATCCCTGAGTGGAAAATGGATGCCTTACAAGTTGTGCCAGAAGCGGGTGCATTTTTAGGCACAGTGTGGTTAACGATTCCTGTGCTCGTGTTCGCCTTTAACCATTCTCCTGCGATTTCACAGTTCTCTGTGTCACTAAAACGTGATCATGGCGCCAATGCTTCTCGTAAAGCCGACGTGATTTTACGTAACACTTCGATGATGTTAGTGGGCTTTGTGATGTTGTTTGTGTTCTCTTGTGTGCTGTCGTTATCACCAGCCCAATTGGCAGAAGCGAAAGCGCAGAACTTACCGATTTTGTCTTACCTCGCCAACGTGCATTCAAGTGGTTTTGTAAGCTACTTTGGTCCGTTTATCGCCTTTATCGCGATTGTGTCCTCTTTCTTCGGCCATTACATGGGCGCGACAGAAGGCATGAAAGGGGTGATTGTTAAGCAGTTACGTTCAAGCGGCAAATCAGTGACTGATACTAAGATCGACAAGTTCATCCTAGGTTTTATGTTTGTCACTATCTGGGCAGTAGCTGTGATCAACCCAAGTATCTTAGGCATGATTGAAGCCTTAGGTGGCCCAATTATCGCGGCTATCCTGTACTTGATGCCTATGTACGCTGTATACAAAGTGCCAGCGTTAAAAGCCTATCGTGGCCGTATCAGCAATATCTTAGTGATCATTGCCGGCTTATTGGCGATGACGGCGATTCTGTTTGGTTTCTTCCGTTAAGTTTTGCCAGTGCAGTGAAGCTTAACGAGGAGTTAACGTTAGGCTTTTACTCTGAATCGTGACCCATAAAAAAGGATCGTGCCATTGGCCCGATCCTTTTTTATTGTGAATAAGCTATTGAAGGAATTATTTTTCTTCGTACATTAAGTAGTAACTCTGCTTCATCCCTAATGCTTGATAGGTCTGCTGGGCAGCAAGGTTTTCTTGCTCGACATATAAACGGAAGCTGGCGGCGCCACCATTTGCTTCGGCCAGTTGTTTGACTTCACTGTAGAGCTTGCCATAAATGCCTTGGCGACGATTTTGCGGGCGAATATACACACTCTGGATCCAGTAATAATCCTTGGCGCGCCAATCGCTCCATTCAAATGTCACCATCAGCGAGCCGACTATCTCACCTTCAAGTTCGGCGACAAGGTAAAAGCCTTTTTGCGGGCTCTCAAGTAGCGTGCCCACGCCGCGGGTTAGTGTCGCTTCATCTAAGGCTAAGCCTTCGGTTTCTTGGGCCATCGCCTGATTAAATTGGACTAAGGCACTGAGGTCCTGAGCTTTAGCTTTACGGATCAACATACAACAACTCCTAGGCGGTTATTGAGTAATACCGCTCTTGTTTAGTGAACAACCATTTTGTGGCTCACTTTAGCATGGAACATTGTGGGATAACGAGTTCGACAGTCGCAGGTTTGGCACTGATATTATTTGTTGCTGCGGATTTTTGTACGACTAAAGTCTTATCTGCTAGGCTTATCTCTAGTACCCTTTTTGAACTAAGTGAGCTAATGATGGGATTCGTTAAGTCGACACGCCGCTATAAGCTTAAGGTTTTACCTGCCTTTGAGCTTGGTGCTGATGAGAAAATTAATCATCGTTTACACTTTGTATTCACTTTATTGAGCTTTGGTTTATGGGGATTAGTTTGGTGGTGGTTGATCTTGAAAGCTAAGGGTAAGTCTGACTTTATTTTCAGTGGTTTTGATGACGATTACTGGAGTTATTTGATTGAACGTGAGCAACCGCCAGCAGCGCTTTATCGTCAGCAAATTGCACCTGTTATGGTGACAGTCTATTTTGATGCTTAATATAAAGGTTAAGTATGCAGTCGCGTTGGTCGATGTCGTTGGCATATTTGGCTGGTTTTACGGCGGTTGGCATCAACGTGATACAGATCATCCTTAGATTTTTGCCCGTTATGCTAGACTCTGCGCTCAGCTAATTTGGGGAATAAATTAGTGCCAGCCAAGGATAGGCATTCGCCCGTTCTTCATTACAAATTCAAGGTTATTAACATGTCAAAACAAACGTCATCAATGTTAGGCCGTACATGGTCCTACTGGATGTCAGTGCCTCTGTGGCTACAAATTCTAGTCGGTATGGTGCTCGGAATTACGGTTGGCGTAGTATTAGGTGAGCAAGCGACGGTGTTAAAACCGATTGGAACCTTATTCGTCAATATTATTAAGATGTTGATTGTGCCGTTAGTGTTTTGTTCACTGATCGTGGGTGTGACTTCGATGGAAGACACTGCCAAGATGGGCCGGATTGGTTTTAAGTCCTTTACTTTCTATCTTTGTACTACGGCAATTGCTATCAGTATTGGATTGGCCGTTGGATATGTTATCCAGCCAGGTGCGGGTCTTGATTTACCCCTACCCTCAGGTGTTTCTGATGTAGCGAAGGAAGTGCCTTCGGTAATGCAGACTCTGATTAATATAGTCCCAACCAACCCTATCGCGGCGTTAGCTAACGGTCAGATCTTGCAAGTTATCGTTTTTGCGGTTGCCTTAGGGATTGCCTTAGTGTTGATCGGTGACCATGGAAAACCAGCGATTAAAGTGTTCGAGAGTCTTGCTGAAGCCATGTACAAGTTAACCGATATGGTGATGAAGCTGGCGCCCTATGGTGTATTTGGATTGATGGCTTGGGTGGCGGGAGCATACGGGATTGAAATGTTACTCCCTCTGCTTAAGGTTATTGTTGCCGTCTACGTTGGCTGCATTATTCACGTATTAGGCTTCTACAGTATTGTTTTGAGTATGTTTTCTAAGCTGAATCCTTTACATTTTTTCAAGGGGATCAGTAATGCAATGGCTGTGGCATTTACTACCTCTAGTTCAGCGGGTACCTTACCTGCGAGCATGAAATGCGCCAGCGAATACTTAGGTGTGAACAAGAAAATTTCCAGTTTTGTATTGCCGCTGGGTACAACCATTAACATGGATGGCACCGCTTTATATCAAGGTGTGACGGCTCTTTTTGTCGCCCAAGCTTTTGGTATTGACTTAACTTGGGTAGATTACCTCACCATCATTTTAACGGCGACTTTAGCCTCAATTGGTACGGCTGGCGTACCAGGCGCAGGTTTGGTGATGTTGACGTTAGTATTATCGACAGTCGGTTTACCCTTGGAAGGCGTGGCGTTAATTGCTGGGATTGACCGGATTTTGGATATGGCACGCACGGTAGTTAACGTATCCGGTGACTTAGTGGCGACAACTGTGATTGCTAAATCTGAGGATGAATTGGATATGGAGCACTACAATGCCGATATGGTGCAAAGTGCCGTGCTAGCCGAGCAGAATATCGCCCTCGAAACCGCGGCTGAGCAAAGCGCTAAAGTCTAGTCGCCTTCGGTTGCTGGTTGTAGAACGAAAAAACCGCCAATGGCGGTTTTTTTATGCGAGTCAATTGTACTTTGCTGAAGCTTATCTCGTTGAGTTTACTTCAGTTCGCTTACTTCACAGGGCTTACTTCAATTGACTCAAGATTAGCACTGGCTTGTCGTCGCTGTTGAGTAGCGTCAAGCGACCTTGCACTAGCTTAGCTTTAGCCACTAATGGCATTGCTTGCATCACTTTGTGCTCTTGCTGCATTAGCGCATCAACACAGGCTTTCATTGTGCTACCGGCAGGAGATAGCTTAAGCTCTTGGCCTTGCTGAGTATATTGACCAAAAAAGTTATTACAGCTGTTGTTGCCGTGTAATTTGCCTTCGGCCTCAAAGGTGATTTGCGCTGGGCTGTAATCGATAGTCGGTTGGCCTTGAACCATCTCAATGTGCCAGCTGCCCTCTAATGGAATGGTCTCATTTTGGGCGACATCGATACTTTGGCAGGCGGTGAGTCCCAACAGTAGCGCACCTAAGATGAATGTTTGTTTTAACATCGTTACGGTTCCTTTTTCCATGGTTATGGCCATAGTGTGACAAGTTTTACTCAAGATCTAAAGAGGTTTATATGACGGACTCATTTAAAAGTACTATGAATTTGTTGAAGTTTTTACATTGGTTAGGTGTATTGATGCTAGTTTGTGGACTTGGGTTCTATATGTTGACGCAATGGAGTCTAGAGATAAGCGGCATGTTACTGATCTCAAGCCTGATTGGCTTAGGGTTGGTTCTAATGTCACCCTATCCCGTGGTGCTGTTTATCCAGTGGGCGAAGCGCCAGGATGAGCAATCTAAGTGATTTCTTGCTGCGTAATTAAACGCAAAACTCGTTAACTCGCCACTTCGTTAAATCAAAGCTCGGTTAACCTATCGCTTCGTTAAATCACTGCTTCATAACTTAAAGCGCTGCCGAATCTGCGGCGGGGTTATCGTATAAGCTTGAGTCTATGGCGGGCTTAACTGGCGTGTCTTCAACCTCAGGCTTTGGTGGTTGCATTGAATCGAGTTTACCCCGCGCAAGTTCCATCATGGGCGCGAGTTTGGCGCTGGATTCTGGAGTGAAGAAACTGTAACTCGCATCGAGTTTAAGCTGGTGGTTTTGTTGTTCTAACTGTTTTTCTACCCGCTTCATAATATGCTGAATATCCCGCTCACCATCCACAAAGGCCAGTACCACAAATTGAGTGGTGTTGTAGTGGGCGGCTACGTCGGCGGTCCTTATCGTATCTTGGATCAATTTGCCTAACAGCCTGTGGTGATTATCTTCGAGGGGGATGGGCGTGTTATCTGGGCTCAGTAATTCAAAGAAGATGATGCCTGCATGGGCACCAAAGCGGCGGCCTAAATTGAGCTGTCTTGGCGCCATCATCAAAAAACCATAATGATTGAGCATGCCGGTTTCTTGGTCGCGCATCGAAAGGGATTCAATGCGATGGTTCTGGCACAGCAGAGATAATTCCTGTTGCAGCAATATCTGAAACGGTTCGAGCATAGCGGCATTGGCTAGCGGCTCTGCCATATGTGGGTTGAGTACGCACAGGGCGCCAAATTGGCTGCCATCGGGCCAAGCGATTGGGCGCGAGAGAATGTGCTGAATACCATCAAAATCCCGTGGTAAATCATCCAACATAAAGCTGCCAAGGTTTTGATATAAACCGTCGGGTTGGCTGTTTTGTATCTGTTGAAAAAGTTCGAGTTCTGCGGGGTACAAAGTACCCGCAGTAAATTGTGGTGTTTCAGTGATTGCACTGACAATGATCTCAAATCCGGCGCTGGTCTTTTGGAATATAAAAACCGTGTTAGCGTTGTAATAGCTGTTGATTAGCTCACATTGGTGCATCCAGCGAGTGAGATTCACTTGCTGATTGTCGCTATCAAGTAAACTCAGGTTGGGATTGATGGTCTCGGGCAACATACAAACGCCTAACTAGGGCTAGATATCCATTAAGTTTGGGAAATAAAAGGGGATTTAGCAAATCAAGGCACTAAATAGCACCTTGTTCTAGCTGTGCCTACTAAGCCAACCGAGTATACTGATGGCCTTAAATTGGGCCTAAAGCCAACATTATGCTGTGAGAACACTGTGAAGATTAGATTAGCCTTACCCCAAGATGTTGATTTATTAGCGATGCTAGAGAAAAAACATCTCAATGACGAATTAGCCTCCGCCAATATGGGACTGCAAGGGCAAGCTTTTTCCCACAATGAGCTGGCTGAATTAGTGCAGCATCATTGGGTCGTGGTGGCGCAGGTTGAGCAGCAGATCGTCGGTTATGTGATTGCCGGCCGTTGGGAATTTTTCGAACATTGGCCCATTTACCGCACTTTGTTGAATCGTTTGGGGCAACTCGATTGGGATGGGCCAAAATTAACTAAGACTAACTCTTGCCAATACGGGCCGATTTGGGTGCAGCAAGCCTACCGTGGACAAGGGATTTTTGAGGCATTAGTCAGTGAAATTCGTCGCCAAGTTGCTCCGCATTTTAGCTATATGTTGACCTTTATTGCCGAAGATAATGAACGTTCCTTTGCCGCCCACTCGGGAAAAGCGCACATGCAGGTAGTGGATTTTTTCACCGTCTCAGCGCGGGATTACTATTTAATGGCGGCAAAGACCCAAGCTTAGTTGTTCGACGATAGAAATTAAGGATTCAATCTCTACTGTGTAAATAACCCGAGTTCAGGTTAAATAACGGAGATAAATACATGAATGTACAATTTGTTGAGTCACTATTAACGGCCTATGCCGAAGTCAATTTATCGGCTTGGGACAACTTGAGATTGGTCTTATCTGAATGCTCTCACCATGAATGTGAGGCGAGGGGATTTGAAGTCGAGTTTGTTTCCGATTCAGGACAAGCGCAGCATTATTGGGTACAAGTGGGGAATATTTGGCTCGATTGTGGCCGAACCAATACCTATTCGGCGACGATAACGCGACTGACGGATGAGCAAGTCAGCCGCACGAATACAAAAAAGGCGCTAGAGTGCGCCATTTTATCCCAAGAGCAGATTGGTCTACTGTGCATGCAAAACGCCCATTTCGACCATTGCTAAGTGCGCTTATTCTGCCCCTGCCTCAACCACTTTTTTGATCAATACTTCTTCATCAGAAAGATACGCTGAGGGGTAGTGGTGACTGTGCCTATGATCTCAAACCCTTGTTTTTCATAAAACACAGGGGCTTGAATCGATAAGGTATCCACTTGAGCTACCAGGCATCCCCGTTGCTTCGCCTCAGCTTCGGCAAGCTCCATCAGTTTATGCCCAAGCCCTGTGCCTCTGGTTTGGTCATCAACCCAGACAACATTGATTAAGAAGTTTTTATAGATAGTCCGTCCACCCACACCCCCAATCAACTTGCCATTTTTATCACGTGCTATGACAGTCAAAGGCACTGATTTCTCAGGCCCTAATAGCCCAGCATTAAATTGCCTAACGCCGTCTACCAGCGCATCCACAATCGCGTTATTTTCTTCATGAATAACTTCAAATTTCACTTAAATTTTTTCCTTAAAAATATTTTTTTGCTTTTAAATCATATAGCAACTATCAGTAAACTCAATGTTGGACAGAAATGTGTTGGAAAGTAGTGTCGGGGGAACTGTCACTTTAGTTGTTAGCAGTTTAGCGTTTGCTGATATCCACTCACACAGGCTTGCCATGGCATTCACTCGTCAGTCCTTGGATACTCAACCGCCCCGTCCATGGGGCGGACGGTCGTCTTGCTATCACCATGGCTCACTTTTTTGGTATTAGCGGAACCTGTGGATTGAAAAGATTACACAACATACTTTTGGACAGAAATGTGTTGGAAAGTAGTGTTTTGGGAGCAGTAATTTCAGTTGTTAGAAGTTTAGCGTTTACGGGTATCCACTCACACAGGCTTGCCATGGCATTCGCTCAACGACACGCAGCAAGTCCGTCCTTGGATGCTCGACCGCCCCGTCCATGGGGCGGACGGTCGTCTCGCAAATCACCATGGCTCACCTTTTTGGCATTACTGTAACATGCGAGTTTGAAGGAGATACCCAGCACGCTTTTAGACATTTTTGAGTTAGTTTGTTTGCTCTATCAAATGAGTTCAGGATAAAAATTTCTATGGATTATCGCCCCGTTCACCCTACTGAGAGCGTTTTTGTGTAAAGTGGTGCACAGCGACACATAAAAACGAACGTAGCTGTATGTGTCGGCGTGCAGCGGTTTGTTAGGTTTATTTTTTGTCTGTAATTGCTTTTACGCCCTTAATTGACAACTTCCGCGAGTATAAAGGAGATTTATGATATGCAGGGCTAATTTTTTGTGCAGAAGAGATAAGGTTACGCATAGCCTCTTCTAGACCTTCTTCTTTATAAGCAGTCGATGGCTCACTTTGATATGGTAGATCTGGATTGTTTGTTACGCATGGAACTGAAGGATGATTTATTTCTTCCAAGTAGCTATAAAATGCATCTTTTGATATTACAGTACCGAACATTCTCCAAGCGTATTTTTTACCCCAATAGTAACCATCTTTTGCTTTGTATGTAACACGCTGGTCATTCTTAGCTTTTTCTGCAGGTTTATTTTCCCGAGCAATTTGTTGTGCAAATGCATAGCTAAAAAAGGGGTTAACCTCAGCTGTTTTCGAAAGAGCAGACAACTCAATTACATTTCTTCCGTTTTTATCTGTAGAAAACCCAATATTATAACGCTGACCTTCCTCGATAACGGGTGCACTATTGGCCTCAAATTCATACAAAGTATTCGTCGTTTTAGGAGTGAAACTATGAAGAAATTTACCGTTTGGAAGTTGGCTTATTTTATAATTGCTAGCAATCAGATCGTGTATTGTAAAAAGGTCTCTTGATTTCATATTCTTCCCTTGTGTGTGCTGATTCCGAGTAAACGTAACGCCGCGCAGCACGCGCGGCTTTGTAGTGAAGGCGCAGCCGCAACGAAAAAGCTATCTCTGCGACTGCGATTATTAATGGCTACTTACCTGATTTTCCTAGCATATCCCTTTTTTACTACTCTACCGATATAGCTATTTAAGCCTTGCCCAGCTCTTGCCAGCTTATGCATTTCGTTGATGCTGGCTGCACCAGCACTTTGATTCGTGTAAAGGTAGACTGAACCATCTCCGAACTGAACGGTGATTTCGCCTGCTCCAATTTCGTATGCAACCACATTCGAGTTACCACCCAAATTTTTATAACGTTCCATCATCACTTCCTTTTTAGTTGATACTACTTTGATTTGGAGCTAAAGCCCCTTAACGTCTTAGTATTTATGCGCTGCGCTGTTTGCAGGGCATAAATCGTTTGTTGACTAAATCTCAAATATGGCCGCAGCTACATCCGTGTAAATGGGTATAAATGATGCTATAGGAATTTACTTTTTTGCGGTAGCTATTTTTTATACAGCTTTGACACTAATCACTTGATATCGTTTTAGCTTTCTCATTTTTAGCGCTTATTTTTTGCTGATGAATCGCTATCTAACGACTCAAAACTTCAAGGAATACACCTCCCCTCGGAGTTGCCGCAGGGCGAATAGACAAATTGCGTGAGTTCGGTCATGGATGACCGACTAGCTTTCGCAGGTGCAGGGACGCATCCTTCGGAAGCGATAGCAAATTTGTCAATGAGCACAAGGGGCTTTCAACTCCGTTGGGGGCGTCTTGGAGCATCCAAGGAGGATAGGACGAGCAGTCCTCCTTGGTCGGGTGTGGGGTGAAGCCCCACGACTTTGATTTTGATTAAAGCACTCAAGCTACGAAAAGATGGGATACTTAACTTCTAAGTCGAACCATCAACTTTTCTATAGGCAAAGCTTTACTTGGCCAATTCCTCTTTTGAACTGCGAAACACACTTTGGGGCAATAGCTTTTTAGTTAAGCTATCAGCGAAAAGGTTGGCAAAGATTGGTATTGTTGCACCTGTGACCTTCTAAAACAGGATCTTTTAGTTGAGCCCTCTGGGACGCTTTTTGTTAAACAAAGAGGTGGTGAGTCATAGGGGAAACAATGACAATGAATGCTGCACAACTGAAGATACCATTATCTTGCTTTGGGGAACCAAATTGCAGGCATAAAAAAACCGCTGGGTAGCGGTTTTTATATTTTGTAATCATAACGGGTTTTAATCGAAACCGATTATAGACCCGCGTCAGCGCGCAGTGCTTCAGCTTTGTCTGTTGCTTCCCAAGGGAATTCGTTACGACCAAAGTGACCATAAGCGGCAGTCGCTTGATAAATCGGACGTGCTAAATCTAGCATGGCCGTTAAACCGTATGGACGCAGTTCGAAGTGTTGACGTACTAACTTGATCAGCAAATCTTCAGACACTTTACCCGTACCGAAGGTTTCGATGCTAATAGAAGTCGGTTCTGCTACACCAATAGCGTAAGACACTTGGATTTCACAGCGATCAGCAAGACCTGCTGCAACGATGTTTTTTGCCACATAACGGGCAGCGTATGCCGCGCTACGGTCAACTTTTGATGGGTCTTTACCAGAGAATGCGCCACCACCATGACGGGCCATGCCGCCGTAGGTATCAACGATGATCTTACGACCGGTTAAGCCGCAATCGCCTACTGGGCCACCGATAACAAAACGGCCTGTTGGGTTGATAAAGAACTTAGTGTCTTTGTTTAGCCATTGAGCCGGTAATACTGGCTTGATGATGGTTTCCATCACGCCTTCAATTAAGTCGGCTTGTGAAACGTCATCTCTGTGCTGAGTCGACAATACTACAGCATCGATACCGACAATTTTGCCATCATCATAGGCAAACGTGACTTGGCTTTTCGCATCTGGGCGTAACCAAGGTAGCGTGCCATTTTTACGCACTTCAGACTGACGCTTCACTAATGCGTGGGCATAAGTGATAGGCGCTGGCATTAGGACGTCGGTTTCGTTGTTGGCATAGCCAAACATTAGCCCTTGGTCGCCAGCACCTTGCTCAGCAGGGTCGGCGCGGTCTACACCTTGATTGATATCAGGTGATTGCTTACCAATGGCGTTTAATACCGCGCACGAGTCTGCATCAAAACCCATATCTGAGTGGGTATAACCAATTTCACGCACCGTTTTACGGGTGATTTCTTCAATATCAACCCAAGCAGAAGTCGTGACTTCGCCACCGACTAATACCATGCCAGTTTTGACATAAGTTTCACACGCCACGCGTGCTTTTGGATCTTGAGCCAGAATTGCATCTAGCACAGCATCAGAAATCTGATCTGCAATCTTATCGGGATGACCTTCTGAGACCGACTCAGAAGTAAACAAGTGCTTTGCCATAGTAGGAAAATCTCGTCGTTAGCATTCAAACGTGTAGAAGCATCTACATCTAGACGGCTATTTTAGTTTAAATCCGATTGCCGATCACCCCCAGTGAGAAAAAATCCTCTCAGATTGTGACCTGAAAACGACTGCGCTCAGTCTTAAATAGGTTATTTTTCTTATATTTCATAGCATTAAGTTTACTCGTTTTTTGAGAAATTTATTTCTCCATTACAAGTGATCCTTGCGATGCCCACTCAAGTAAAGACCAGTAAAGTGACTAGCTTGTTTCTGCGAGTTTACGATTCGGCCATCTTTTGCTGAGTGAATGATAATTTTAGTTTGCGTCACACTGGCATGTAGGGGAAAATATGCATCCAAATTGCCCGCTAGACCCCACAAACAAGCAGGAGAGAGCATGTCTTCCCGTAAAGTACTCGCAAACGCAATCCGTGCGTTAAGTATGGATGCAGTTCAAAAAGCAAATTCAGGCCATCCCGGCGCCCCAATGGGTATGGCAGATATTGCTGAAGTGCTGTGGAATGATTTCCTTAAGCACAACCCGACCAATCCTAAATGGGTAGATAGAGACCGTTTCGTCCTTTCTAATGGTCACGGTTCAATGCTGATCTACTCTTTACTTCACCTGACAGGTTATGAATTACCAATTGAAGAGCTGAAACAGTTCCGTCAATTGCATTCAAAAACCCCGGGTCACCCAGAATACGGTTACACCCCAGGTGTTGAAACCACAACGGGTCCACTCGGCGCGGGCATCAGCAATGCTGTCGGTATGGCGATTGCTGAAAAAACCTTAGCGGCACAGTTTAACCGTGATGGTCACGATATCGTTGATCACTACACTTACTGCTTCGTCGGCGACGGCTGTTTGATGGAAGGTATTTCCCACGAAGCCTGTTCATTAGCCGGTACTTTAGGTCTAGGCAAACTGGTCGCATTTTGGGATGACAACGGTATTTCTATCGATGGCCATGTTGAAGGCTGGTTCACCGATGATACGCCAAAGCGTTTTGAAGCTTACGGCTGGCATGTGATTGCCGGTGTTGACGGTCACGATAGCGCGGCAATCCGTGCTGCTATCGAAGCGGCGAAAGCGGTGACCGATAAACCAACCATGATTTGCTGCAAAACCATTATCGGTTTTGGTTCACCCAACAAATCTGGCAGCCACGATTGCCACGGCGCACCATTAGGCGATGCGGAAATCGCAGCAGCCCGTGAATTCCTTGGCTGGCCATACGCACCATTTGAAATCCCTGCTGACGTTTATGCGGGTTGGGATGCCAAAGAAGCCGGTGCTGCCCGTGAAGCGGCATGGAACGAGAAGTTTGCGGCTTATAGCGCTGCTCACCCAGAACTGGCTGCTGAATATGAGCGCCGTGTACTGAAAGGTGAATTACCTGCTGATTTTGAAGAAAAAGCGCAGGCATTCGTGCAAGCATCACAGGACAAAGCCGAAGGTATTGCGAGCCGTAAAGCCTCACAAAATGCCATCGGTGCTTTCGGTGCTATGTTACCTGAACTGTTAGGCGGCTCTGCTGACTTAGCGGGTTCTAACTTGACACTGTGGTCAGGTTCTAAAGGTATTCAAGACGATCCAGCTGGTAACTACATTTACTACGGCGTGCGTGAATTCGGCATGAGCGGCATTATGAACGGTGCTTCGTTACATGGTGGTTTCATCAACTACGGCGCAACTTTCATGATGTTCATGGAATACGCCCGTAACGCAGTCCGCATGTCGGCGCTGATGGGCATTCAAAACATCTTCGTTTATACCCATGACTCTATCGGTCAAGGTGAAGATGGTCCAACGCATCAGCCAGTTGAGCAATTAGCTAACCTACGTATGACGCCAAATATGGCTGTATGGCGCCCATGTGATGCGGCAGAAACGGCGGTTTCTTGGAAAGCTGCGATTCAACGTCGCAATGCGCCAACGTCACTGATTTTCAGCCGTCAAAACCTCAAAGCCCAAGCGCGTACCGCTGAGCAATTAGCCAACGTGGCTAAAGGTGCTTATGTACTGCAAGACTGTGCGGGTACACCAGAACTGATCCTGATCGCAACCGGTAGCGAAGTACAATTGGCGATGGATTCAGCAGCTGCATTAACCGAACAAGGTAAACAAGTTCGCGTAGTTTCTATGCCATCGACAACTGAGTTCGATAAGCAAGATGCAGCGTATAAAGAATCGGTATTACCACGCGCTGTGACTAAACGTGTGGCTATCGAAGCGGCGCATACCGATTTCTGGTACAAGTACGTCGGTTTTGAAGGCACTGTTGTTGGCATGACCACTTTTGGTGAGTCAGCGCCGGGTAACGTGCTATTGAATCACTTCGGTTTCACCGTTGAAAATGTGCTGAATGCAGCAAAATCATTGGGCTAATCGCTCAAGGGATTAGATTCAATACAAAAGGTTAAACTTTTTAAGTGTTAATCTGTATAATGCGGCCTGCAATCTTTTGCAGGCCGTTTTTGTATTTAGAGGAAATTGAGACCTCAATGATCCGAGTCGCTATCAATGGTTATGGCCGTATCGGCCGCTCTATTCTTCGTGCTTTGTACGAGTCTGGAAAACGGCAGCAAATGCAGATTGTCGCGATTAATGAATTAGCTAAACCTGAAGCCATTATTCATCTGACCCAGTACGACACCACCCACGGTCGGTTTGCGCACAAAGTGAAACTCGTCGATGATCACATGCTGATTGGCGACGATGCGATAAAAATTCTCCACGAGCCCGATCCCAAAAAACTCCCTTGGCATGAAATGGACATAGACATTGTCTATGAGGCCACAGGTGTATTACTCGATCGTCAAAGCTGCGAAGCCCATATTCATGCTGGTGCTAAACAAGTGCTGATAAGCCATCCATCCTCAGCCGATGTCGATGGCACGATTGTCTATGGGGTGAACCACGATTTACTCCGCGCCAAACACACAGTCGTTTCCAACGCTTCTTGTACGACTAACTGTATCGTACCTGTGATCGACGTGCTCGACCGCCATTTCGGCGTTAAAAGCGGTGCCATTACCACTATCCATTCGGCGATGAACGATCAGCAAGTGATTGATGCTTATCATGATGATTTGCGTCGTACCCGCGCCGCCGGCCAATCGATTATCCCTGTAGACACTAAGCTTGCCCGCGGTATTGAGCGGATTTTGCCGCACATGAAAGATAAGTTTGAAGCGATTTCGGTGCGCGTGCCCACCATCAACGTGACGGCGATCGATTTGTCTGTGACGCTTGAGAAAACCGTCGATATTGCCACTGTAAACCAGGTGCTGGAGTCGGCCGCCAATGGGCGATTTAACGGCATTTTGGGTTATACTGATGAGCCCTTGGTTTCATGTGATTTCAACCATGATCCGCGCTCCAGTATTGTTGACGGTACCCAGACCCGTGTCAGCGCCGGTCAGTTGGTGAAGCTGTTGTTGTGGTGCGATAACGAGTGGGGTTTTGCCAACCGTATGTTAGATACGAGTTTGGCGATGATCGCAGCCAAGCGAGGCTGATAAAAAGTAGATTATTCACCGGTGGGTCACTCAGTTATATGCCAATTCGACGGGATGTCGAGCGCCTAGCGGCAGTAAACTGATACCGGCCATGTGTGAAACCAGTTTGTTTTTTGATTATAAAAGGAAGCGTTACTATGGCAATTATCAATATGTCAGATTTGGAGCTACAAGGTAAGCGCGTGCTTATTCGTGAAGATCTCAATGTGCCTGTTAGCAACGGCGTCGTCACCAGTGATGCACGTCTGCGCGCCTCTCTACCGACTATCGAGTTGGCCCTTGCTAAAGGCGCCGCTGTGATGGTTATGTCGCACTTAGGTCGCCCGACCGAAGGTGAATACAATCCCGAATATTCTATGCAACCTGTGGTTGACTACTTGGCTAAAGCCTTGTCGTGCCCTGTACGTTTAGCGACGGATTATTTAGACGGCGTCGACGTTGCCGTCGGTGAAGTAGTGGTATTCGAAAACGTGCGTTTCAACGTGGGCGAAGGCAAGAACAACGAAGCGCTGTCGCAAAAAATGGCCGCGCTGTGTGATGTCTATGTTATGGACGCTTTTGGTACTGCACATCGCGCCCAAGCATCGACCCACGGCGTTGGCATGTTTGCCCCCATCGCCTGTGCCGGTCCATTACTGGCGCAAGAATTAGATGCCTTAGGCAAAGCGTTAGATAATCCTGCGCGTCCTATGGTGGCGATTGTCGGTGGCTCTAAAGTGTCAACTAAGCTGACTGTGCTAGAAAGCCTTTCAGGTATCGTTGATCAGCTAGTGGTTGGTGGCGGTATTGCCAATACTTTCATCGCGGCGGCGGGCTACAATGTCGGTAAATCACTGTATGAAGCGGATTTGATCGACGAAGCTAAACGTTTAGTGGCCAATGCTAAGAGTCGTGGCGCCGATATTCCAGTGCCGACAGATGTAGTCGTGGCAGGCGAGTTTAGCCCAACGGCTGCGGCAACCTTAAAATCGGTTAGCGAAGTCGCTGATAGCGAAATGATTTTTGATATTGGCCCTGATAGCGCTGAAGCTCTGGCTAAAATCATCGAATCTGCTGGCACTATCGTGTGGAACGGCCCTGTGGGCGTGTTCGAATTCGACCAATTTGGTGAAGGTACTAAGCGTATCGCCCAAGCGATTGCCGATTCAAAAGCCTTCTCTATCGCAGGCGGTGGTGACACTTTGGCTGCGGTTGATAAGTACGGTATTGCCGATAAAGTGTCTTACATTTCGACTGGCGGCGGCGCTTTCCTCGAGTTCCTCGAAGGTAAAGAGTTACCGGCTGTGGCTATGTTAGAAAAGCGCGGCGCTTAATCATCAAGTTTTAAAATACGCGGCGCATAAGACGCCGCGATGAGCTCTGATATCATCAAAGCTTGATAATAAATAAAAGAATTATAAAAAACCGCCCGTGTTTATTTTAGATATTTTTTCAGGTACTGATTTTAGGTGCTTGTTTAAGGTATCTATCTGAATACGGGTATAAAAATCCATCCAAACGATAGTGACCTCGGTGACCAAGCGTTGCAGAATGTGACAGTCACCCTATTATTGGAGTTAAAAAATGGCGTTAATTTCCCTACGACAACTACTCGACCACGCGGCAGAACATGGATACGGTGTGCCTGCGTTCAACGTTAACAACTTAGAGCAGATGCGTGCCATCATGCAGGCCGCTGAAGCAACAGACAGTCCTGTTATTGTGCAAGCTTCTGCTGGCGCGCGTAAATATGCTCGCCCACAGTTCTTAAAATATTTGATGGCAGCGGCTCTTGAGCAGTACCCAGATATTCCTGTGTGTATTCACCAAGACCACGGTACCGATCCTGATATCTGTCAGCGTTCTATCCAATTAGGTATGTCATCTGTGATGATGGATGGCTCTTTGATGGCTGACGGCAAAACCCCTGCATCTTATGACTACAACGTCGATGTCACTCGTCGCACAGTGGCATTTGCCCATGCGTGTGGTGTGTCAGTTGAAGGCGAAATCGGCTGTTTAGGCAGTTTAGAAACTGGCCAAGCAGGCGAAGAAGACGGTATTGGTGCAGTGGGTACATTAAGCATGGATCAAATGCTGACTACTCCTGATGAAGCGGCGCGTTTCGTTGCCGATACTCATGTTGATGCATTAGCCATCGCTATCGGTACTAGCCACGGTGCTTACAAGTTCAGCCGTAAACCTACGGGCGATGTACTGCGTATCGACCGCATCAAAGAAATCCATGCGCGTATTCCTAATACTCACTTAGTGATGCACGGTTCATCTTCAGTGCCACAAGAATGGTTACAGATCATCAACCAATACGGTGGTCAGATCCCAGAAACCTACGGCGTGCCATTAGAAGAAATCGTTGAAGGTATCAAGCACGGTGTGCGTAAGGTGAATATCGATACTGACTTACGTTTAGCATCAACAGGTGCGGTACGTAAGTTCTTAGCGGAACACCCAAGTGAATTTGACCCTCGTAAATTCTTGAAAGCGTCAATGGAAGCCATGGCAGACATCTGTACTGTTCGCTACGAAGCTTTCGGTTGTGCTGGTCAAGCATCTAAGATTAAACCATTGTCTTTACAAGCAATGTATAAAGCGTATCAGTCTGGTGCCTTAGATCCTAAGATCAACATGTAAGCGTTATCGTTAAGACAAAAACCCGCTGATGCGGGTTTTTTTATGGCTGAAATAGTGGTCGTTTTCATTTTTTAAGCGCAAATGCTAATATTGCGCAGATTTTCAGGGGAAAAAACTAACCCATATTAATATGTGCTTATTCAGCTTCGCTGGGACGAACAGATATTTATAGGGATTGGATTTAACGGAACAGGAACGATTAAACATGAAAAAAGTACTGACCGCAGCACTATTAATGACTGCACCTTTTATGGCGACAGCAGGGGCCGATTTTGTAAAAGGCGACAAGACATTCGCTGGTGAAGCTGAGTTAGGTGCCACCTTAACCACAGGTAACACTGAAACCTCATCATTTAAGGGACGTTTAAATCTTAAGCATGAGCTTGGCGATTGGGAAAATCAGTACTTACTAGAAGGTTTATACAAAGAAGATACCGGTTCTGTCACCGCGAAACGCTATTTAGCAGGCGCACAGGGTAACTACAAGATGACAGACCGTAGCTACCTGTTTGCGAATGCCAGTTATGAAGTCGACCCGTTTACCGGTTATGACTACACCCTATCTGGCGCAGCGGGTTATGGTCATAGACTGTATGACACCAGCAAGACCTTTTTAGATGTTGAAGTGGGTCCCGGTTATATCTATCAACGTCTCGATACTGAGCAAGCGCTTATCGAAGGTTATGACACCAACGACAGCGTTGTAGCCCACGGCGTGATCAACTTCGAAACTGAAATCACTGAGACCTCTAAATTCCAACAGCGTTTCGTTGCCGATTACGGTGACAAGTTAGATGCCCGTTCTGAAACCTCATTAACGGCAAATATTATCGGCGCATTGGCGATGAAGTTTGCCATTATTGTGCGTTACAACAGCGAGCCGCTGGATGATAAGAAAAGCACAGATACCGAAACCAATATGACCTTGTTATATGCTTTCTAATGCTGTGACACTGATTTAAAACAAAAAAGCACCTTCGAGGTGCTTTTTTATTGGCTGTTTTTGGACTAAGTTGAATATACGTTAAGCTTTTCTTTATTAGTAACATCTGTAGTTATACAAAAATTAATCTTTTAAATGCCTTTGGTTATAGGGTAATGCATAGAAAGTTGCGTTTTATCAACATTTGCTATGCCGAAGCTATGGTAATTTTCGACTAATTTCCTACGTAGAGATGAACTTTAATGAAATTACAGCGGTTGTTTAAAGACAGTGGAATGGCGTTGTGGAGTCTATTCTGCGTTGCAATATTGAGCGGATTCTCACCTGCAGCATGGGCTATGACGGAGGGGGCAGAACGGCTTAATTTAACCGCCGCGAGTGTGGGTTATGTCGCTGTCTGTGTGTTTGTGCTGGCTTATGTACTTGTGATGGCTGAGGAGACATTACATTTACGCAAGTCGAAACCTGTGCTGGTTGCGGCAGGGATCATCTGGGGCATGATAGGTTTTGTCTATATGCAAAACGGCATGTCCGAAGTGTCGGAAGCGGCATTCAAGCAAAATTTGCTCGAATACGCCGAGCTACTGCTCTTCTTGCTGGTGGCGATGACCTATATCAATGCCATGGAAGAACGTAATCTGTTCGATGCGATCCGCGGCTGGCTGGTGGGTCGTGGTTTTAGCCTGCGAACTGTGTTTTGGTTAACGGGCTTTATGGCGTTTTTCATTTCGCCTGTGGCCGATAACTTAACCACTGCTTTACTGATGTGCGCTGTGGTGATGAAGGTTGGGGCTGGGCAACGCAAGTTTATTACCCTTGCCTGTATCAACATTGTCGTAGCCGCCAACGCGGGTGGCGCGTTTAGCCCCTTTGGTGACATCACGACCTTAATGGTATGGCAAAAGGGCCTAGTGCACTTTGGCGATTTCTTTAATCTGTTCATTCCCGCCCTCGTTAACTTTGTCTTACCTGCCGCCATTATGAGTGTGTTCATCCCACATTTTGTGCCTGAGCCTGAAAAAGAGCATGTGTACACTAAGCCCGGAGCTAAACGCATTGTGGGGCTGTTTTTACTCACTATTGCTACGGCAGTGTGTGCCCATTCCTTCTTAGGTATGCCGCCTGTATTGGGCATGATGACGGGATTAGGCTTCCTGCAATTCTTTGGTTTTTACCTGCGCAAAACCTTCAATCGTTCCGTTGCCCGCGAACGTGAAAAGGCGGAATTAAGACAAGACAAATTACGCCTGCAGCAACTTGGTAGTGTGGTGCCATTTGATGTGTTCAGCCGCATTTCCCGTGCCGAGTGGGATACTTTACTGTTCTTTTATGGCGTAGTGTTATGCGTCGGCGGCCTAGGTTTTATGGGATATTTGAGCTTAGTGTCTGAGGCCATGTACTCACATTGGGATGTCACCTATGCCAACGTTGCCGTGGGTTTACTTTCGTCTGTGATTGATAATATTCCTGTGATGTTTGCGGTATTGACCATGAATCCCGATATGGCTTTGGGACAGTGGTTATTGGTTACCCTGACAGCGGGTGTGGGCGGCAGTTTGCTCTCGATTGGGAGTGCGGCAGGGGTTGCTCTAATGGGGCAAGCACGCGGCATTTACACCTTTGGGGCGCATCTACGGTGGACGCCTGTGATAGCTTTAGGTTATGTGGCTAGCATTTTAGTGCACATGTGGTTAAACGCCGCGATGTTCTAACACTGCGTTAGCTTGATTGTCGTTTATCGAGACAGGCTTGCGGCTTGTCTCACGAAAATTAACTATTTGCTGGCTTGGGTTAGCAAGATCACATTAATCATTGGTTGGCTTGCATAGACTTAACTCCGTGTTTTTATGGAGTTGAGTTAATGTGTATGCAATTGGGAGACTGCAGGTTTGATCGAGAACGAGGCATGCTAATTGACTTGTCTCGCGATGAATCTTGGCATCTTTCTCAGGCCGAGTTACAAGTGCTCACGTTATTGCTTGAAAACCAAGGTCAGTTAGTTTCAAAGCACATGCTAAAAACGGGGGATGGACAAGGTTCGCCATTAACCGATGCCTCTGTGTCCCGCGCTATATCCACGCTCCGCTCCTTTCTAGGCCCTCAGCACGAGGGTTTGATCGAAACCGTTAAAGGTCAAGGTTATTTATTGCGGCCATCAAACGGCAGCGAATATCGAGGCGTCAATTACCTCAGACTACACACTGTGCCTTTGTGGAGTGCCTTAGTGTTATTCGGGGTGATGTTGGCGTTTTCGGTGTTTTATCTGAAACATACAGATCACAGCAAGCCGACCCAAGCCTTGATGACGTCGATACTGTCGTTAGCCTCTGGTCAGCAAGTGCGCTTGAACTTATATGCCGACTCCAGTGCGAGTAACACCTTACTGTTCGAAATGGGCGAGCGCTTAAGCGCGGGCCTCATTGCCTGTGGCAAGAGCGATTGGGCGGATGTTTATGCGTCTTTATCCCATGACAAACAGGTGCTTAATATGACGTTTCGCGGTGAAAAATTCGACCAGTCAGTGCTCCGCAATATTAGCATCAGCGATTTTTCTCGCCCCAAAGCATTCATCGACTCTGCCTGGCTGCGCGAGGTGGATATCTGTGGCTAAATGGCTCAAGTGGACCATCAATATTGTTATTTTGTCGGCCTTGATTGCGGCTTGCGGGGTGATTTATAAACAGTCGGCAACGAGCAGGACCATGATGTTGAGTTGCAGCTCAGAATTGTTTGATCGCCACTCGAGTGCGAATCCCAGTATCAGCGCCAGTGCTGGCAGTGACAATAAATTTTACCTGCTTGTGGACGTATTGATTGCCGCCGACAAAGCGCAAATTAACTACCGTTACTTTAATTTTGATGGCACCAGTGCGGGCCATATTTCGATGCGTGGCAAGGTCGACAGCATTGAGGCCAATAGCATGACTTATAGGGTTGCAGTGGAGACGAAAACTGAATCGGAAATGGAAAAGCAAAAAAATTGGCCAGAACATATGAAATACCTTTCTAACATCAGCAGCTTACCGTTTCGCGATTCTGGGGTGAGTAATTTCAGTATTGAAGTGTTAGATATGGATGACACTAAGGATTATGCCGTGGTGTTATTCCAACCCAGCAATACGATTTGTGGATGCCGAATCGTAAATAGTCGAATTTAATCAGTGAATTTGAGTTTATTTCAGTTAAGATTAGTGCTCATTGATTTATGTCTACTGCGATGAGTCTCTGTGAGGGCTCATGAAAAGGGTGTTGTGTCTAAGATACGTGTAAAGCAAGAAGAATCCCTGTCGATTAAGTTCAGCCATCAGATGGAAAAGGGCGATAATCGTCAGCTTGATCTCTATTTCTTTTTACCAAAGGAAATGGGCATAGGCTCGCACACGCTCAATGAAGAAGAGTACTACTACAGCGCGATTGTCGGCCGTCGTTCTTACTATTCAGAAGGCTTGCACTTACCTTTGGTACAGGGCCGCTTTGCCAGTTTAAATCGCCGCACCGTTGAAGAATTCAGATTGTACTTGAATCTGTTCGCCTATCAGTTTGCCGTTGCAGTCGAAAACGATGTTAAAGAACTCAATCAAATCACAGATGTAACCCATTTCTATTTTGCCCTCGACGAATTACGCGAACAAGTTGGCCAGTTGCTGAAAAAGTTTCGCCGTAACGAACCGGGCGATCCTAAATGGAAATCCTACTTCGAAAATGCCGACAACTACCTGTCTTGGTTCTGCGAGCAGCAGTTACTAAAAGTGCTCGCCCATGCCACACGAACCAGTGATTTCAACGATATCCAAGAACGGGTGCTAACACTGTGTCGCAATGAGTGTGCCTATCGGGATGAGCATAACTACAACTCGGCGCAAACTAAGCAAGATCCTAACCGCATCTCAAACAAGATGTTGTTGTTACGACGTTTAATCCAACAAGGTGTGGTACTCAAAGAAGAGTTAAAACCCTTAGGGATTGGCCTTAAAAAATTCACGACGGGACTGGCGACGGCGTTAGTGATGTTGGTAGTGTCGGCGTTGATTATTCAAGCGCAGGGCGCCTTCAGCGGCTTTACCATTGCCTTAGTGCTGACCTTGGCGGTGATTTACGGCTTCAGGGAAATCTTTAAGGATGACGTGCGTAATGCCATGTGGCGTTTTATTCAGCGGGGCAGGCCACGTTGGAGCCGGATTTTGCGCGATACCACCAGTCAGGCGGTGATTGCTAAGCAGTTGGTATGGCTTGAGTTTATGCGCCAGCAAGATCTGCCCGATAAAGTCAGCGAAATTTTAAAGCACAGGCATAGCCAAAATAAGGTCGATGCGGAAATCCTGCACTATAAAATTGCCACTAAGGTGAATCAGAGTGAGTTCCAAGCGGGATACTCCACCATTCAAGAGCAAGTGAACTTTAGTTTAGTGCCCTTTGCCCGCTACTTAGAGCGGGGTAAGGCGAAGATTTATAAGGAAGTTGAAGGTAAAATCAGCCATGAATCGGTTGAGCGGCGTTATCAAGTCAACTTGATTTTAGTGCTACGCGATGGCCGCGAAGCCCCGCAGTATATTCGCTACAAAATCACCATGAACCGTTCGGCCATTATTGAGATTACCCAGAGCCAATTGCCCGATTCGGTCAACATGCCCGAATCTACGATTGATGACGAGTAAAGGCCTGACCGATATTTTGATCGTTATTCTGTTTCGCCCGTTTTAGGGCGACTTCGGCATTATTCAGATACTGCTCAAGTGTCTGGCCTTCTTGATAACCCGCAATCCCGATACTGATCCCTTCACCTAAGCCATTGCTGTTGAGCTTTTCCATCATATTGAGGGCAAAGTTATGCGCTTGGGTGGCATCTGTATCGGGTAGCATCACCAGTAGTTTGCCTAATTGCCAATGTAAAATCTGATAATTAGCTGGGATTTCAAGCAGTAATCGAACCTCAACTTCTTGCTGACGGTTCGCCAGTTGGTCTATGTCACTCATGTGGCTCAGCATAACTTCGGGATTGATATCCATTAGCAGTAAGCTTGAACTCAGGCGGCTTGGCGGCGGCAGCGAGTTAAAGTAACGCTCTAAATCAACTAAGCTCAGCAGAATCGTGCTGCGATGGGGCACAAGGCTGCGTTTCTCTGTGCCTCGGCCGCGTTCGGCGGCTTGCTCTAAGGTACAGACGATATAATCAATCTCACCATCGGCGGCCACATGGCCCTTTAAGGTCGCCTGTAAACAATTGGAGTGCGCCTGTTTAGGTGAGCACAGAATTTGCCCTTGCCACTGACCTTGCATGGCTATTTGAGCACTAATTCTTTGCCATTGATTACCTAAATCGTTGGCGAGCAGCGAGGCTAAATCTTGATTTAAATCGCCATTGAGTTGCATTAGCGCATCAAATACTGGGTTGATTTTAATCAGTTTACCGTTGGCATCAGTCAGCGCTGTCGCCACTGTGCTATCGCATAAAAGCTCACTGAGAAATGCTTGTTCTTTACTACTGACTAATTCACTGATGTCTTCAAGGGTGATCAATAGATGTGGTGAACCTCGGCTCGCCCTTGGTGCTTGGCGGATATGCACTCGCAGTGTGGGGCCGTTGATACTTTCTAGGCTGATTTCACCAGACCATTGACCGGTTTTATGCACTTGCTCCATCAGCTCGGCATAGGTTTTATCATCGAGGCACAAGGTGCGTTGTAGATTACGGTCTGTGAGTTCATCGAGTGGCACTAAGGTCGCTTCTGCCGCCTTAGTGTTGGCGCTGATCACCCTGGCGTTTTCGTTGACCATCATAAAGCCAATGTCACTGTTAAATAAGCCATTGGCGACATCGATACTGTATTGGCGTGAACGCTGTTGTAAGCGATACATGTGGCTGAGCAGCACAACCCAAGCGGCGAGTACGGTTAAGATTAGCGATGCCACTATGACAATGTTTTGCCACTGGGAAAAACGTGCGGCTATGTCGGCGTTACGCACATAGGAGAGTAAAAAGTATTCTCTGCGGGTTTCTGGCTGGGCAGTCAGTTCGATCTTAAGGTAAACAAAAGTGGCTTCTTCACCGTGGAACTGGCCAAAATTACTCATGGACATATCACGCCACAGGGCGGGATAAGTTTGTCTTAAACTTGCCCCTAAGGTTTCAGGCATATTACTTAACGGGGCGAGAGCGCTCGCGCCAGCATAGAGTAATCCCTGCGTGTCGAGCACTAACATAGGCGATTTGTTACTCGAAAAAGCCGGTTTTATGGCTTCGAGCATTTGCACCATAGAGTTGTACGTCACCAGATAACCCATAGAACTTTGATCGGGCTTTTCGAGCCAAGCCATTTGATACATATAGGGTTCTAGCATGCCTTCAATCGGGACAAACTCCAGTGGCGAAGTGTAAACCTCTTTGCCGCCCATGTTACGACTCGCGCCAAGTAAGGTCGGCGGTAAGGCATCTTTGCTGAAATTAGAAGGGGTAGAGAACTTATAATTGCCTTGGGGATCGTATAGCGCAATGCTGAGCAGCTCAGGAATATGCTTCACCAGATCCTGCCAGCTTTCCTGTAATTTGAGTTGTTGCTTGGTGGTCGGATTGCTTAAGTACTGCTTTAGCAGTTCACCATTGGCGAAAATTTGGGTGCGAAATTGCTGAAAAGACACTTTATCAGTGATCAGTGTGCCTATGGTTTGCAGTTCACTGTATCTCTGCGTCGCCCATTCTTCCTGTAGACGTCGCTCACCCAAGGTAATGATTAAATTGGTTAAAATGATCATGCCAATCACCAGCATAGAGAGCTGGCTTGCAACGGCTAATAAGCGTTGATGCGACCAATGGATCCCTTGAGTTAAAGAGAGCAGCGGCGCTAGGGGATACGTGCTTGGGTTATTCTTCAGCATGAACCGATTATGAGTGGGTGATCTGTTAATTTCGCTATGTTAACACGAAAGAATTGTTACGACAGTGCCAAGTTACTAAGCAAGATTTCCTTAGTAAAGTTAAGACAGGTTTACATCTCTACTCATTCGCTCAATGGCGAGTTATTGCGGCTCAGTGCTTCAGTCTATTTTGGCCGAATTGGAATGGTGTTTAGCCTAAAGCGCCTAATACACGATGCTTAAATTCACAGCCGTAGGACTCCACTTGTTCACGGCAAATATCAATATCGACGCCCGCTAATCCTTCGATGGCAGAGACTTGCACCGTTTCAATATAGTGTGGCGCCAAGGCAATAAAGGAATGTACGGCGGCGTAGGAGCCCGCGAGCTTAGGGCGACAATGTGCTATGTAGGCGGCTTCGTTATCTGCATTGAGTGAAATCGATAAGCTATCTACACACTCGGTAAGTTCCGGCAGAATATTGCGTCTATGGACCAGATTACCTAAGCCATCGGTATTAATCCGTACTCGTCCGCCCCTGAGTTTGATCTCTTTTGCCACCGTCAGCAGGGTGGGAAGATTTAAGGTTGGCTCGCCATAACCGCAAAACACGTATTCTTCAAAGTCTTTAACCTCACCAAGCAGGGGGATAATTTCCTCGGGCTTAGGTTGGTGGCACAGGGCAAGCTGGTATTCGTGGATTTGTTTACTGCCATTATGTTTCGGGCAGAAAGCACAGCGCAGGGTGCAGCGACCAGTGATATTGAGGTATCGGCTGCGGCGAATATCATAAACTAGCGTTTCGGTCGCACAGGTTTCATTCGTGCAAACTTCATCTGTGATGTGGCCATTTTCTAAGGTTTCAGTGGTGACAACTTGCAGATTATCAAGGTGTTGCTTATGCAGATGCTCAGACATAATGATGGCTTCATTCTAACGATAACTGACGACTTGAGCACAGTGTAGCGAAAGCCCGATGGCATAACTGTCAGCTAGATCGCAACTTGAAAGCGCAAATTTACTCACAGCATAGTGACTGAGGTGTTGGGGTGGAATTGAATGAACTGAGGCAATAAAAAAGAGAGCCTAAGCTCTCTTTTTAAGGTCTAAGACATTGATTAACTGCCTATCGCTAATGGCCTATTGCTAACTGCCTGTCGCTAACGGTCTGTCGTTATCAGCCTATAGATAGTCTTTCTTATAGTCAGTCGTGACAGCTTGCTCAAAATCCGGATGCTTAACGTCCTCATCATTGGTTTTTTTAGGCTGCCACCACCAGTTGAAGAAGCGGCTGCTAGAGCGGCTAACATCGTCGAGTATAATGTACAGCAGCGGCACTAAGATCAGCGTCACTACGGTCGAGAACAGGATACCGAAGGCGAGGGACGTCGCCATAGGGATCACAATTTGCGCCTGCAAACTGCGCTCGAGAATAATAGGCACTAAGCCGACAAAGGTAGTGAGTGACGTTAAGATAATCGCCCTAAAACGATAACAGCCCGAATCCACTGCCGCCTGTCTAACCGATTGGCCTTGCTCCCGTGCACGGTTAACAAAGTCGACCAAAATCAAAGAGTCGTTCACCACCACACCCGCAAGCGCCACTATGCCGCACAGACTTAACACGCTCATCGCGAGTCCCTGAATCAAGTGACCAAACAGGGCACCAATGATCCCGAAGGGGATTACCGACATGATGATTAACGGCTGGCTGTAGGATTTTAGCGGGATTGCCATCAGGGCATAAATGGTAAACAGCGCAAAGAAGAAACCTTGCAGTAAACCGACCATAGCATTCTGTTCATCTAAACTGCCGCCATCTAACGCGGTTTGGATTTTAGGATACTTGGCCTGTAATTGCGGCAGGTAATCCTTTTGGATTTCCTGTACCACTTTTGAAGGTTCGACTATGTTTTTGTTGGCATTTGCCGTAATCGTGATCGCTCGCTTACCGTCAACACGGGTAATTGAGGCGTAGGATTCCCCTTTCTCAATTTGTGCCACAGTCGAGAAGGGAACCGAGGTGCCCGTTGGCGTGCGGATCAGCATGTTTTCCAGATAACCTACAGTGCGGCGTTGCTCTAATGGGTAGCGCACCATCACCTTGATTTCTTCTTTATTACGTAAAATACGTTGGGCTTCATAACCATAGAAACCGTAACGCACTTGGCGAGCTAAATCGGAAAGGGTCAGGCCAAGGGCTTCCGCTTCTGGACGTATCTTTAGTCGAATCTCATGGCTGCCCGAGGAAAAGTTGTCGGCAATATCGTACACGCCTTCGTAGCTGGCGAGTATTTGCTTCAACTCTTTAGAGGCCGCGGACAGTTCATCGAGATCACTTGAGGTCAACCTGAAGGAAATATCGCCACCGGCATCGTTAGTGCTCGCGTTAAAGCTGAGTTTTTTGACCGATAGAAGCTCGGGCAATTGTTCACGCCATGCGGCAGCAATCGTCACACCATCGACTTCGCGGTCTTCACCTTTCGTCAGTTCGGCAAAAATAAAGGCAGAGGTGCGGGAGCTCATATTGATAAAGCTGTGTTTCACCACTTGATAGCCGTTATCTTGCTCCATTTTGTCATTCATCTTGTACAGGGCTTCTTCTATGCTCTGCACCACTTTCAAAGTGTTATCTTCCGAGCTGCCTTCGTCCATTTCCAACTGAACTTGGATAAAGTCCGATGGAATATCTGGGAAGAATACCCAACGCACTTTACCACTGGCGACTAAGGCAATCGACAGGACCAACACACCGATAAAAGCCGCGACCACGTTGTATCTTTGCTTGATACAGCGCTCGAGGAAATTACGATAACTGTGGTGAATAAAGTGCTGCACTCTGTCGTTAAAGTTGGCTTTAAGGCGACCAAAGAATCCCCTTGGCGCACCGGGCTTTTTAAACTTCATGTGTGCTAAATGCGCTGGCAGAATGAACTTAGATTCGACCAAGGAAAAGGCCAAACAGAGGATGACCACCATGCCGATGGATTTCCAAATAATCCCCATAGGGCCAGAAACCATTAACATGGGAATAAAGGCCGCAATCGTGGTTAATACCCCGAAGGTCGCGGGCATCGCCACTTTTTGCGCGCCGCGGATCACGTTTTCAACCGAGTGACCGTGGCGTTCGACTTCTGTGTAGGCGCTCTCGCCGATGACAATCGCATCGTCCACCACTATCCCGAGCACCAAGATAAAGGCGAACAGGGTCAACATGTTGATCGTCATTGAGAAAGGTTCGAGCGGCATGATCAGCATAGTGCCGAGGAAGCATACCGGCAGACCCATCATGACCCAAAATGCCAACTTAAGATCGAGGAACAAGGCTAAGATGATAAATACCAACAAGGCACCGTAAAACATGTTCGACATCATCATGTTTAAGCGGCCCTTGAGGTAGTGAGTCATATCACCCCAAGTATCGAGTTGCGCGTTGGCAGGAAGTGTCGCGCGGCGATCCTCGACGTATTGTTTCACTTGAGCGGCAATGTCTAAGGCATTTTGATCATCAACACTGGTGACTTCGATAATCGCGGCCGGTTTACCGTTAAAGCGGGTATATTCTAACCTTTCTTCAAAGTCATCTTTGATGGTTGCCACTTGCGGTAACATCACCCGGCTACCGTCGGGGCGAGTGGTGACGACGATATTCGCAAAGTCATCACCCGTGTAGGCTTGGCCTTTGGTGCGCAGCAGGATGTCGCCATCTTGGGCGCGAATCGAACCGCCGGGTAAGTCAAAGGAAGAGTTTTGCACCGCTAACGCGACCTGTGTAAATGTTAGGCCGTATTCGCGTAGTTTATCTTCTGATACTTCGATGGCGATTTCATAATCGCGCACCCCAGTCACCTTGGCACGGGTCACGGCTGGCAGTTGGGTTAAATCGTCACGCACCGACTTAGCCAACTCCTTCATATCGTGCAGTGTCATATCGCCATAGACAGACACCCAAATGACGTTATTTTCAGGTTTAATCTGATAGATATTGGGTTTTTCGATGTTCACTGGGAAGGTCGAAATCGCATCTAATCTCAGTTTGGCTTCATCGAGCACGGTTTGCACTTCGTAACCGTCTTCGACTTCAACCGTAATCGAGCCTACCCCTTCGCTCGCCACTGACGTGACCTTCTTGATACCGTTGATATCTTGGATGGCTTCTTCAATCTTGATGTTGATGCCTTCTTCGATTTCCTGTGGCGCCGCGCCCGGATAGGCGACGGAAATATTCAGTAAATTGAGTTCGAAAGAAGGAAAAACCTCTTTATTGATCAAGACAGTGCTGAACAAACCGCCGACGAGTAATGCCCACATTAACAGGTTCGCGGCCACACTGTTGCGGGCGAACCAGGCTAAGATCCCTTTTTGAGTGTCCATTATTTCACCCCAGTGGCCGCAAGACTCGACTCAGGCGTGTCTTCTTTTGGCGTCTCAGTCGGCAATGCCGCTTCACCTAAGACCTTGACCAGTTGACCGTTTGCCATGCTGTTGAAGTGAGTGGTGGCGACGCGCTCGCCCGTTTTTAGACTGTCCTTGATATACACATTGTCGAGATCGCTACGAACGATATTCACATGGCGCATTTCAACAATATTTTTGTCGTTAACTAAGGCGACGTGATCGTTACGAACCACATGGCGGGGTAGTTTAACTATGCCATCGACGGTGCGACCTTTGATGACCGCATTGACGAAGCTGCCATATTTAAGCGGTAAGCTGCCAGCAACTTTATTGGCGCGCAGGTAAGGGTCTTTGATTTCAGCGACTAAATACACCATGCGATTTTCAGCATCGATCACGCCTTCGCTGCGGATAATATTGCCATCCCAAGTATTTTCTTTACCCGCCAAAGAGGCGCTCAGCGTCACTTGAGTATCGGGATTATCGACCGACTCTAGATAGGCTAGATCGTCATTGGAAATCGGTAAGCGGATTTCAGCAACACTAGTGTCGTAGAGTTCTCCTAGATTTGTACCTAAGCTAACATACTGACCTAAATCGACATTGCGCGCTTTGATTATGCCATCGAACGGCGCGCGGATAACCGTGCGCTCAAGGTTACGTTGGGCACGTGCCAGTGCTGCTTGCGCATATTTAACGTTGGCTTGCTCTTTTTTAAGCTGTGGAATACGCAGACCTAACTCTGGGGGTAAACCTTTGTCGTAGCCTTTGAATTCGATTTTAGCGACTTCACCGCGGGCAATTTCTTCGTTCAGTGCAGCGGTGGCTTGGGCCAGTGTCGCTTCGGCTTGCATTAAATCCGCCTCGTAATCTGAGGGCTCGATTTGCGCGAGTTGTTCACCTTTCTTAACTATGCCGCCCGCCACAAAATTAGGGGAAATAGTTAGCATTCTGCCTTGAACTTCGGTCACCAGTTGGGTTTTATATTTTGGGTTAACCACACCGTAGGAAGGTAAGTTTAGCGATACCGTTTGCTGAGTCACTTGCGTCACATCAACGATAGGAATGGGCATCTCTTCAGGTTTTTGTTCTGGCGCTTCCTTGGTTTGCATTAATATTTTTGCGCCTAAGCCAAATAGCAGCAAAATTAATAAAGGAGATGTTCTCCTCAGTAGAGTCTTCATCATATTATTGTTACATCCATGCTAATCGCGTAATGGGGTTAAAGTAGCAGAGTCGGCCGCGCCAATAAATTTATTTTTGTAAATTAAATGTGTCTAAAAGTGATGTTTTGACACATGTGCTCACTAGGTACCGATGTTTTGGCGAAAATTAGAGCAGGTAAATGATGAAAGGTTCACTTAGGTGATTGGAATATATTGAAATAAGAATGAATACATTTGTGAGTTTGTAGATCTAAATGGGCCGTATTTCATGTTCTATATTTTGTGATTAGCTTTTACTCGCCAGTTGATTTATTGCATTGAGTTAAATTTAGGTAATAAAAAAGCCGCATATAGCGGCTTTAGTTGGGTGATTTCAAGCAGAGGTTACTTCTTCTTGCGGGCGATTTTACTCGCTTTCTTTGCCGCTTCTTTCTTACTGGTTTTCTTCGCTGCTTCTTTCGCTTTCACTTTGGCTTTTTTCTTACCCGGTGTCCGCGCTTCTTTGTTCTTAGGACGCAGCTCTTCGATCACGCGGCGTTTCAACGGTTGCTCGATATAACGCTCGATTTTACCGACGATACGCATATCGTGGGCTTCGGCCAACGAAATCGCAGTACCTTTGGCGCCAGCGCGGCCAGTACGACCGATACGGTGAATATAGGTATCGGCAGAGCGTGGCATGTCGAAGTTGATCACATGGGTGATATCGTCGATATCGATACCGCGTGCAGCCACATCGGTTGCCAGCAAGACGTTCACTTCACCTTTGGTAAAGCGGCTCAAAGCTTGGAAACGTTTTTTCTGTTCCATATCGCCACGCATGAAAGCGCAGGCAATACCGACTTTAAGTAACTGGCCTTCTAAGCTAGAAACGATGTCGCGGGTTTTTACGAACACGATAGTCCGTTTCACATCTTCTTGGCGCAGCAGATGACATAACAGGGCAAATTTATGCTCTTTATCATCGGCTAAGTGGATCCATTGGTGGATCTTGGCTTTTTCACTGCGAGGTGCTTCAACATCGATTTCAATCGGATCGTTCAATACTTCACGGGCAAAACGTTGTACACCGCCGCCTTCTAAGGTGGCAGAGAATAGCATGTTCTGTTTGCGGCCTTGGGCTTCGATAGCAATCGCTTGCACCACAGAAGAGAAGCCCATGTCTAGCATGCGGTCTGCTTCGTCGATAATTAAGATATCGACTTCTTGGGCGTTGAAATTGCCTTTGTCTAAATATTCCATCAGGCGGCCAGGGGTCGCGACCAGAATATCGACGTTGCCCGCTAAGGCTTCTTCTTGTGGTCCGTAAGGCACACCACCGGTCACGATCGCTATGTCTAAACCTTGGCCTGTGGCTAAGTGACACGCATAACGGTGGATTTGGCTGGCTAACTCACGGGTTGGCGTGAGGATCAGGATACGTGCTTGCCCAGCGAAACGGCGGGGGAAGTCGATTAAATGTTGCAACGATGGCAGTAAAAAGCTCGCTGTTTTACCTGTTCCTGTCGGGGCGCGCGCGAGAATATCTCTTTGCTCTAGGGCATAAGGGATAGTTTCTTGCTGAATAGTGGTGGGTGAATGATGCCCCATGGCATTAAGCGACTCTAATAAGCTAGGGTCAAGCTGGAAATCTTCAAATTGCATGCGCAGCGTCTCGACGGATAATAGCGAGGCATTATAAAGGTTATAGCGGTTAACTTAAATAACTTATCTAGATCTACGGTGTTTATCTTCTTAGCCGGTAAAGTTTTATGGTAATAGGCATAATTTAATTACTTTAAACTCAATGTATTAGCATTTAATTTGGGGGGAATTGGCCCCTTCGTTACCTTTGCCAAACTTAGCGACCTTTACTTTACGTGTCAGGGCTGGGCTCGATATCAGTATTTAAGGTAAAAATCTCGGATCAATTGCACCATGGTTTGGGTGTATTGGCCTGAAAGTTCTCGAATAGTGATATCACTGATCTTAGGGGCAATTTGAGGGTGAGTCTTGTGTGCAAGTACGCAGAGTACTCTATTCGCGCTTTTCCCTACGATGCTAATAAGGTTAGTTATTTCAATCAGACTGAGCTGTGAGTGTGCTAAAATCTCATTGAAACGCGCCATGCTTTGCATTGGTAATATGAGGCTTGCGTTTCCTTGCGGTGCTAGGCACACATGAATGGCATCGAGTAGCGCGGTAAAACTTAAGCTATCTGTGTGACGGGCCATAGCGCGCTGGGATTGTATCGCTTGTGTGCCTTGCTCAAAATAGGGCGGATTACAAATGATGTGATCAAAATACTCTTGATACTCAATCTGTTGGCAAAATTCTTGGATGCTGCTGTTGACTAAGGTGAGTCGATTCGTCCACGGACTATTGTGGAAGTTATGCTGGCAAGCCTCGGCTGCACTTGTGTCTAACTCCACACTGGTAATGTGTGATTGGCTGCGCTGCGCTGCCATTAAACTGAGTAAGCCGCTGCCAGCACCAATATCTAAAACGGTTTTTGCTGCTGTCAGTTGAGCCCACGCGCCTAGGACGACACTGTCTGTGCCTACGGCCATGCCGCAATTCATATCATCGATATGAAATTGTTTAAAAGTGAATGCCATGGAGAGTTAATTTTTGCCGTTCTAAGGTGGTTAGGCCCAATATTGGGCGGGCAGTATTCTAATTCTAGCCCTCGTTTTTAGCCAATGCTTTTAAACAGAAGGTGTAGCCCTAGATGTATGAATTTGTGTCGGCATAAGATTTTATTTTTTAAGGCGCAATAAAGATTTTACTTAATTAACGCTTTATTTTATTGCCTTAGAAACCTTTTCTTAGCAGTTAATTAGCATTATTTCGCTTTTTTTATGTTAATGGTCTTGTTGTCTTGTATTAGAACTTTAAGTCTGGTATTAGTTTCGCCCCCATTTTTAATCACTTTTATGATTAACGGATAGGTAAACGAGTTTAGTGGTGAATTAGTAGTCAGTGCGGCTGCACAAAAGTTTGTCATAGATTATAAACTCGACAGATATCGAACATATTTACCACGGAATTGTGTAAACAAAGATTTGCACTCCGGATGGGCTTTGTTTTAGCTATGGCTAATCGACACATAATCACTTAAGTTTGTAAAAAAACAATAAGACAAGATGGGGCTTCCAGTGCAAGACAATCAGATGAGTATCGCAGATACATTGGGCTTAGGTTTTATGACCTTCGCATTCTTTTTAGGGGCAGGTAACCTAATTTTTCCACCGTTCGCGGGAATGTTAGCGGGCGGTAATATGCCCCTCGCCATGTTGGGTTTTTTGATTACCGCCGTAGGTTTACCTTTAGTTGGACTGATTGCTGTCGCTAAGGCTCAAGGTAAGGTTATGGCTATGCTGCCAGTATTTGCAGCAACGACATTGGCTATCGCGATTTATATCATTATCGGCCCTGCATTTGCTGCGCCGCGTACCGGTTTAGTGGCTTACGAGATTGGCGCTAAGCCCTTTATCGATGACACCACGGCCACATTTTTACTGGGCAGTTTAGAACTGAACCTGTCGCAACTGCTATACACCATGTGTTTCTTCACAGTCACTATGTTATTGGCGCTTTTCCCTGGCAAGCTGCTCGATAGCGTAGGTAAAGTATTAACGCCTATTTTATTAATCTTGTTAGTTGGATTGGCTGCATCTGTGATGTTTTTACCCGCATCCGAAGTGGGCCAAGCCGTGGGCGATTATCAAAACCATCCGCTGACCAAAGGTATTTTGGAAGGCTACAACACTATGGATACGTTAGCGTCCTTAATGTTTGGTATGCTGATTATCGATATCCTGCGCAAAAAGGGGATTGATCAACCCAGTGCTCAAACTAAATATCTGATCCGCGCCGCCTTTATTGCTGCCGCTGGTTTAGCTTTTGTGTATGTGTCGCTGTTCTTTTTAGGTGCGACCGCAGGCGATATCGCCATCGGTGCTAAAAATGGCGGCGAGATTTTAACGAACTATGTGACCCGTGAATTTGGTGATTTAGGCTCAGTCTTGTTGTCATCGGTCGTGACTTTAGCTTGTTTAACCACAGCGGTGGGCCTTGTGAGTGCATGTTCTGAGTTCTTTAATGAGCTAATGCCTAAACTGTCTTACCGTTTCCTGGTGATCTTTTTAAGCTTGATATGCGCTGTGATTGCTAACGTGGGTCTTACGCAGCTTATCGCCATCAGTATTCCCGTATTAATGACGATTTATCCTGTGGCAATCGCCTTAGTGGTCATCACTTTCTTGACCGCTTATTTTGCGAATCCACAGTTTGCACATCGTGCAGTACTGAGCGTGGCACTGTTTTTCGGCATCTTCGATGGTCTTAAAGTGGCAGTGAAAGGTTTGACTGACGCTGATGGTCAAGCGGTGAATGGCTTAGCGCAGGGCTTTATCCATGTCGTAGATGTGATGTCTCCCGTGTTATCTAAGCTGCCACTCTATGAAGAAGGCATGGCTTGGTTACTGCCAACGATTGCAACCATAGTACTGTGTTTAGTGTTTGGTCGTGATCAAACGCCTGCTGCTTAAGCCTTGTACTCGCGTTTTTACGCGGGACTCAGTTAAGCTGATGTAGGCTTAAATCTAGTTAAGTTAATATCAACGGCGTATCATTTGATGACGCCGTTTTTTTATGGAGTTTTTGTGCCTAAGACATATCAGCCCGATCCGCTCATTGATGTTTTTCTTGATGATCTCTGGTCGAGCAAGGGACTGAGTGACAACACCTTATCGGCCTATCGCACCGATTTGCGCCATTTTGATCGTTATCAAGCTCAGCAAGGGGTAACGCTGCTCGCGGTTTCTCAGGCGGATGTCAGAGCGTATTTAGCCTTTAGAGTCGAGCAGGATTTTGCGCGCACCAGTAGTGCTCGGCTGCTCAGCAGTTTGCGGCGTTTCTATACCTATTTAGTGCAGACCAAGCAGATTTCAGCCGATCCTATGGCCCTAGTCGAGTCGCCTAAATTAACCCGCCATTTACCCGATTCATTGAGCGAATCACAGGTCGATCGCTTGTTGTCTGAGCCCAATGTGGAAGATGCCGTCGAATGTCGCGACAAAGCCATGCTAGAGCTTTTGTATGCGACAGGCTTGAGGGTGAGCGAGCTCGTTGGCTTGACTATGGAGCAGATGAGCCTGCGCCAAGGCTTAGTGCGCATTGTGGGTAAGGGCGGCAAAGAGCGTCTCGTGCCGCTGGGTGAATTAGCTATTACCGAGGTCGAGAGCTACATGAAGTTTGCGCGCCAAGAGCTGCTCGGTAATAAACAGTCCGATGTGGTGTTTCCGTCAAAACGCGGGCAGATGATGACGCGGCAAACCTTTTGGCATCGGATTAAGTTGTATGCCCTGCGTGCAGGGATTGAAACCGCATTATCACCGCACACATTGCGCCATGCTTTTGCTACCCATTTGCTGAATCACGGTGCCGATCTGCGGGTGGTGCAATTGCTGTTAGGCCATAGCGACCTGTCGACCACGCAGATTTATACCCATGTGGCGCGGGCAAGGTTGCAGGAATTGCATCAACAGCATCATCCAAGAGGCTGAAAAAGGATTTAGTTACAGCATAAATTTGCTTTCCGCGCGGCTTGTCTGTAACTTTTTGCCCCCATACGGGGTCTATTAAGTATATCGCGTTTGAACGACCCCAAAATCTCCTCGTCGAGACCCAATTTATAGGATGTCCCATGAAGTTAACCCGAGCATTATCTTTAATTTTTGCCCTTGTTGTAGCTCCTCTTGCTAACGCCGCAACAGCGACCTCGCCAGATACCGCTGCTATTAAGCAAAAACTGACTGAGATGTTGGATGTTGAAGTCATTTCTATGCAGGATTCGCCGATTGAGGGTTTATATCAAGCCATGACCAACCGCGGCGTGCTCTATATTAGTCGTGATGGATCAAAACTGTTCCACGGCAGTTTGTATGACCTAGATAAAGGCATGAAAAACTTAACGGAAGCAGCATTAGCTGGCCCACGTTTAGAAATGATGAAGCCGCTTGAAGATAATATGCTTGTCTATAAAGCGAAAAATGAAAAACATGTGGTCACTGTATTTACCGATGTGAGCTGTGGTTATTGTCGTAAATTGCACAGCCAAATGGCTGATTACAACAAGCTTGGCATTACCGTGCGTTACTTAGCCTTCCCACGTGCGGGCGTGCCGTCAGCCAACGCCGACGAAATGCAAGCCATCTGGTGTGCTAAAGATCCATTAAAAGCCATGACAGACGCTAAAGCTGGCCAAAAAGTATCTGCCGCCACCTGTGATGCTAAAATTGCCGAGCAATATGCTTTAGGCACCACCTTTGGTGTGAATGGTACGCCTGCAATCGTGTTAGAAGATGGCAATATGATCCCAGGTTATCAACCCCCTGCGGACTTATTACGCACCTTAGAAGCTCGTCAGTAACAGTCAAAATAATCAAATTTATCCCACTAAAGGTGAGCTTAAGGCTCACCTTTTTGTTATCTTATCGCCACGATTTCATGAGAGTTTGAGTCCCTTGATCCATAAGATAGTCCGTCGCCCAACCGTTGATGATAGCCATTTACCCGCTCATCTTTCGCCGCTATTGAAGCAGCTTTACGCCCGCCGCGGTGCGCTCACCCACGAATGCGAACTTGTCCTTAAGGGCCTATTAAGACCTGAAACCATGAAAGGTTTGCCCGAAGCAGCAAAGCTTATTGCCGATGCCATGCAGGCGAATAAGTCGATTTTGATCGTCGGTGATTTTGATGCCGATGGCGCGACCTCAACCAGCGTATGTATGCTGGCGCTACGGATGATGGGCGCAGTGAAAGTGGACTATTTGATCCCCAATCGCTTCGATTACGGTTACGGCTTAAGCCCTGAAATTGTTGCGGTTGCGGCGTCTAAACAGGCTGAAATGCTGATCACTGTCGATAACGGTATTTCATCGATTGATGGCGTTGCTGCGGCCAAAGCCTTTGGTATGCAAGTGGTGATTACTGACCATCATTTACCCGGACACGAGTTGCCTGCTGCTGATGCGATAGTGAATCCGAATCAACCCGATTGCCCATTCGCGAGTAAATCGATTGCCGGTGTCGGTGTCGCCTTTTATTTGATGACAGCATTAAGGGCTGAACTGCGAACGCGAAACTGGTATCAAACGCGCGGTATTGCTGAGCCTAATCTCGGCACGCTGCTCGATATCGTTGCCCTTGGCACCGTTGCCGATGTGGTATCGCTGGATGCCAATAATCGCATTTTAGTCGAAGCGGGTTTGCAGCGCGTGCGAGCGGGCCGCTGCCGTGTGGGGATTACCGCACTGCTTGAAGTGGCGAAGCGAAATCCTGCGCGTATTGTTGCATCTGATTTTGGTTTTGCCGTGGGTCCAAGGCTTAATGCCGCAGGCCGGCTCGATGAAATGGCGCTAGGGGTCGAAACCTTACTCTGTGAAGACATGATGTACGCGCGGCGTATGGCGGCCGAGCTCGATGGGTTAAACCAAGAGCGTCGTGAGCTGGAAGTCGGCATGCAGCAAGAAGCCTTAAAAAGCCTTGAGCACTTAAAGCTCAACGAAGACGAGTTACCTTGGGGGATCGCGCTATTTCAAGAAGATTGGCACCAAGGCGTCATTGGTATTCTGGCCTCGCGCATTAAAGACAAATACCACAGACCCGTGATCGCCTTTGCCGATGCCGGCAATGGTCAAATTAAAGGCTCGGCGCGTTCAATCAAAGGCTTGCACATGCGCGACTTGCTCGAGCTGGTCAACACGCGCCACCCAGGACTGATTATCAAGTTTGGCGGTCATGCGATGGCGGCGGGCTTATCACTCAAAGCTGGCAGTTTTGCTACGTTTGCCAAAGCCTATGATGATGCGGTGCGTGAACTGCTCAAACCTGAACTGCTAACTGGCGAGCTGTGGTCCGATGGTGAACTCACTCCCACGGAACTGAATCTTGAGATGGCCCAGTTACTGCGCAATGCCGGGCCTTGGGGACAAGCCTTCGAAGAGCCATTGTTTGATGGCTATTTTACGATAGTGCAGCAACGCCTCGTCGGCGAGCGCCATCTTAAGCTCGTGCTCGAAACCCAGTGCGGCACTGTGATGCTCGATGCGATTGCTTTTAATGTGGATTTACACACTTGGCCCGATGCGACCATTCACCATGCCCGTATCGTTTATAAGCTTGATGTGAATGAGTATCGCGGTAATTTCTCGCTGCAACTCATGGTTGAGCAAATCGAAGCCATGTAGTTGCAGTAATAGATAACGTGGTTATAGCCTAGGTCTTGAATGCCAAATGCTGCACTTAATTGGGGATAAAAAGGGAATTGAGTCATGCCGACATATAGTGTGAGTTGTGATCAAGCGGAAATGGATTTTGAGGTTATTCATGGCTTTATCAGTAACAGTTATTGGGCACAGGGCATGCCAAAGGCATTGCTGCGTAAAGCGTTAGCCAATAGCCTGTGTTTTGCTGTGCTTGATGGTGAAGCTAAATAAGTGGCCTTTGGCCGCTTAATCACAGATAAAGCCACCTTTGCCTACCTTGCCGATGTGTTTGTACTTGAGTCGCACCGTGGTTTAGGCTTAAGTAAGTTGATGATGACATCAATTATGGAACATCCTGATTTACAGGGATTAAGGCGGATAATGCTCGCCACCCGCGATGCCCATGGACTCTACGCCCAGTTTGGCTTTAATGCAGTCGATACGCCTGAAACCTTAATGCAAATTCGGCTTGAGAATCCCTACCTTTAGGCTAGATTTTATTGACGTAAATTCTATAAATATCAAGATAAGGACATCTGTTATGACAGGAAAAACTCAGCCAACGACAGTAGCCGATAGCGTGAAAGTGAAAGGCCCCGCATCATATTTCCCTTCTATCGAGAAAACTTATGGACAGCCGATCGCCCACTGGCTAACGCTATTGCAAGGTCTCAAAGGTAAAAAACATATGGAAATGGTGGCTTGGCTTAAGAGTGAGCATCAACTCGGTCATGGGCATGCCAATGCGCTGGTGGCGTATTTTATTAACGAAAAAAGTTGATAGCGGTACTTAGCATGACACAATTACAATATGCCTATCTTGCCAGTTTTTCTGTTTCCTCCGCTTTTTTGAATTAGTTACTCGAGGGGCAAGTGCCTTGGGTGAGACTACTTTGCTTAATCTTGTTGTTTTCAACCATGGGATTTGCCTGTTTGTACCATAGTTTAAAGCGGTCGATAAACTCACAAGACTCGAAATAAATTCTCTTAAAAACAAGAAGCCAGCTTGCGCTGGCTTCTTAGTTTATGCGGTTAATGTTGCACTATTATGCGGCTTTGGTATCGCTAATTTCTTCATCGCTGTGGCGAATCAAGTAATCAAATGCGCCCAGTGATGCACTCGCGCCGCTGCCCATGGCAATGATAATTTGCTTGAACGGTGAGTTAGTGACATCACCTGCGGCAAAAATACCTGGGATTGAGGTTTGGCCGCGCTCATCGACTACGATCTCGCCCCTTGGGGTTAAATCGATAGTGCCCTTCAACCATTCCGCATTCGGTACTAGCCCAATTTGCACAAAGATACCTGCCAGTGCGACATGGTGACTCTCGCCAGTGGCTCTGTCTGTGTAGTTCAGGCCATTAACCCGAGTACCATCGCCAGTCACTTCAGTGGTCATGGCCTGGGTAATGATTTTAATGTTACCCATAGATGCCGCTTTACGTTGCAGTACATCGTCGGCGCGTAGGGTTTTATCAAACTCCAGCACAGTAACATGTTCTACTATGTTGGCGAGATCGATAGCTGCTTCGATACCTGAGTTACCGCCGCCAATCACCGCCACACGTTTGCCTTTAAATAACGGGCCATCGCAATGTGGGCAGTAAGCGACACCTTTGCCACGGTATTCTTTCTCGCCGGGGACGTTCATTTCACGCCAGCGTGCCCCTGTGGCTAACAATACGGTACGGCTACGTAATTTAGCGCCGCTTGCCAGTTCAAGCTCGAATAAGCCATCTGTTGATAATGACACTGCCTTTTGGTTGTCCATGATGTCGACTTCGTAGTCTCGTACATGGGCTTCAAGGTTTGCCACTAGCTTTGGACCTTCGGTCGCTTTTACCGAAATAAAGTTCTCGATACCGACTGTTTCAGCGACTTGTCCGCCAAACTTGTCGGCAACAATACCAGTGCGAAGGCCTTTACGTGCTGCATAAATAGCGGCCGCTGCGCCGGCTGGGCCGCCACCCACCACTAAAACTTCGAATGGGGCTTTTTCATTGATTTCATCGGCCTTGCGGCTTGCGGCATTGGTATCCAACTTATTTAAAATCTCGCCAATGCTGATACGGCCAGCAGCAAACACTTCGCCATTTAAGTAGACAGAAGGCACGGCCATAATGTTTTTGCTGGTTACTTCTTCTTGGAACAGGGCGCCGTCGATCATCACGTTGGTGATATTCGGGTTAATCGCCGCCATCATGTTCAGTGCCTGTACTACGTCTGGGCAGTTTTGGCAGGTCAGTGAGACATAGGTTTCAAAGGAATATTTGCCCGGCAGATTGCGGATCTGCTCGATAATGTCATCGCTGAGTTTGATTGGGTGTCCACCCGTGTGCAGTAAAGCCAACACAAGTGAGGTAAATTCGTGACCCATAGGCAGACCCGCAAAGCTGATTTGCGTATTAAGCTCTGGGTTAATCACTGTCATCGCCGGGGTGCGTTCGCCCTGAGTTTCTTTCAGGCTCACCAGAGAAGATAGGCTGACAATGTCTTGCGCTAAGCTTTTTAATTCTTGAGACTTTTTGCTCTCATCTGCAGACACGACAAGTTCAACTGGTCTCTTGAGGTTTTGCAGATAGGTTTGCAGTTGATTTTTTAAATTCGCATCTAACATGTGATAACTCCAAAATCGCGTAAAAGGGAGAGGTAAGGGGGCCAGTCTAGGCCCTTGCAGGGGCGGGCTTAATCCTTTGCTGCGTGGCGATACAACTGTGTCGGTTGTAACGCCAATCAGCTTGGGACGCTAGACTGGCGGGGTTGACGCTTTGCAGGCTAAATTAGATTTTGCCAACTAGGTCTAAAGACGGTGCTAATGTGTCGTCACCTGGTTGCCATTTAGCTGGGCAAACTTCGCCATCGTGAGTAGCAACATATTGAGCTGCTTGAATTTTACGAACTAGCTCTTGAGCACTACGGCCGATGCCTAAATCGTGAACTTCGCTGACCTTGATTTGGCCTTCTGGGTTAATCACGAAAGTACCACGTAGTGCTAAACCGTCTTCTTCAATCATCACGCCGAAGTTACGGCTGATAGTGCCTGTTGGGTCAGCCAGCATTGGGAAGTTGATCTTCTTGATGGTGTCTGACGTGTCATGCCATGCTTTGTGAGTGAAGTGAGTGTCAGTTGATACTGAGTAAACTTCAACACCCATGCCTTTCAGCTGCTCGTAGTAATCCGCCATGTCGCCTAATTCAGTTGGGCAAACAAAGGTAAAATCTGCTGGGTAGAAGAACACAACTGACCATTTACCCAACAGGTCTTGTTCCGTTACTGGAACGAACTCACCATTGTGATAGGCAGTGGCTTTGAATGGTTTGATTGTGCTGTTGATAATTGATTGAGTCATTTTATGCTTCCATTGAGTTGATAATTGCTTAAGTTCATAACAGGACATTTGCTTGCGTCCTGTCGATGTGAAGCATATTACCGACTCGCTTAAAATTAAGATAACGGATAAAAACTATTATCCTAATCGGTTAAATCGAATGTAGATACAATTAGACCGGACTTAATCGGTTTTTCCACGGTTGCTGCGGGTTGGCGTGCTTGGGATTGGGTCTGGATTGTATGCGATGACTTTTCAGTGGATAGGTTGAGCTAAATTTCAGGCATAAAAAAGGGATATCAATGATATCCCTTAGAATATAAAATCAATTAAAACAATATTCTAGAGAGCCGAGAGCCTAGTTTTTCTTAGGCTGAGTTAACCAAGTGCTGAGCAAACGCACGCCGTAACCTGTGGCGCCCGCAGGCACAACGGCGGTATCGGTGGCGGTTAAGGCATTACCTGCGATATCGAGATGCGCCCAAGGCTGTTCGCCCGCAAAGCGTTTTAAGAACATGGCCGCAGAGGAAGCGCCTGCGCTGCCTTCTTTACCTGTGTTTTTCAGATCTGCGATCGTGGACTTAAGCTCATCATCGTAGGCTTGATCTAAGGGTAGACGCCATACTTTCTCGCCAACCTGTTGTCCCGCATAGGTTAACTGTTGAACCAAGGTTTCTGAGTCGGTAAACAATCCCGCATATACGCTGCCGAGTGCGCCGACTTTAGAACCCGTTAAGGTCGCGACATCCACTATGATGGAAGGCTTATAGTTTTCTCTGGCATACCAGAGGCCATCGGCCAGCACTAAGCGACCTTCGGCATCGGTATTAAGCACTTCAACGGTGAGCCCTTGGGCAGTTTTAATCACGTCCCCTGGGATCATCGCGTGGCCAGAGATCATGTTCTCCGCCATCGGCATAATCGCGACTACGTTGACTGGCGCCTTTTGGAGTGCCATGGCTTTAATGGTGCCAAGCACAGTGGCTGCGCCCGCCATGTCTGACTTCATCCGTGCGATAGAAGTGCCCGTCGCCTTAATGTTGTAACCGCCTGAGTCGAAGGTGATGCCTTTGCCGACCAGCGCAATTGGCGCGTCTTTGCTGCCCGGCCAATGGGCCACCACTAACTTAGGTGGGCGTTCGCTGCCTTTACCTACTGCCGCCAAGGCGCCCAGTTGTAGGCGTTCGATATCTTTGGCTTCTAATACTGTGACTTTAACGCCGAGGGATTTTAGTTTTCTTGCCTCATTGGCAAAGCTGTCTGGATACATAATGCCTGCGGGCGCATTGGTGAGATCGCGTGCTAAAAACACTCCAGCTTCAACCGCTTGCAGGTTTTTATGGTGTTTCTGGTTGCCACTTAAATCATCGACGGCGATTTGGTAGTTCTTCTCTGCATGGGTACTCGCCTTGAACTGAGTGTAGCGATAACTGCGCAGTTCAATACCGTGGGCCAGCTCTGAGGCAAATAACGGCGCGGCCGTTAAACCTTGGGTGAGTACGCGTACTGTAGCTTGGGGAACCGTATCGAGTTTGGCAGCAACATTACCGCCGATTGTATTGATATCACCAGGCGTTAGGGTTTTTGCATCGCCAATACCGACCAGTAAGACTCGCTTAGCATCGATTTCGCTCGGCACTAAAATCTCGAGGATTTCACCTTGCTTACCGGAAAAGCTGTTATCTGCCGTCGCTAGGTTTAATTGGTCTTGGGTCGACTGAGGTAAAAAATCGATCCCATAGGTAGTAGAATCAGCGCTTTGGAATAGCACTAATGTATCTGAATTCAGTGAGCTACGAGTGTCAAAACTAAAAATCTCGGCGTTAGCATTGAGAGAGTTAAGGCACGCCAGAGCCATAACGCTTAACATAAATTTGTGCTTATTTTTCATGGTGACAGCTCATATCATGGGAGTGTGAGAAGAATATCAAAGCTCAGCCTTAGGGTTAACTAATTTAAGCTATTTTGCTGATATTAATATTAAATCCAAGGCCCAAAGCGTGTCAGTGATCGCTCAAGGGCAAAATCCAATTGTTGCGACAAAGTTTGAGCCTGACTTTTAAGGGCCGAGGTGCCTAAAAGTTGTGGCGATTGGCTGGCAAATATCACCCAATTACCGCCACCAGTGAGGCAAGCATTCACATGGGCAAAGTGCTGTTGTAAGTCAGCCAACAACTCGCGATTTTGGCTATGTTCTTTCCAGCAGTTCAGCACTAAATAACCGTTGGGTTTGATAAGGTTAGTGCATTGCTCAAGGAATACTGGTGAAAGCTGCCCGGTTTCAACACCTTTGGCTGTGTAGATATCGGCAAAAATTACATCGACTTTTTTATGATCGCCTGCGGCCAAAAAGGCGATGGCATCATCATTGATAAGATTGAGCTTTTTACCTATCGGTAGCTGAAAATAGCGCTTAGCTAACTCAATCACCGCGGGGCGTAATTCCACTGCCGTTAACTTTATTGCCGCGTCGAAATTACGTAGAGAGTGAATAATCGAGCCGCCACCTAAGCCTAAGACTATGGCGCTCTTTGGCTTACAAAACAGCAAAACCAACAACATGGCTTGCACATAAGTGTGCTGGGGAATATGGGGCGCAGCCTTGAGGATTTTACTCTGCTCGTCGTTGTCCCCAAAGGACAGGATCCGTGAGTCGTCGTAATCGATTACGCGGATTGGGCCTAGTGCGTCTTGGGTTTCATGTAAGAGGGTAGAATCGGCCATATTGGGTTTATTACTCGGTTTAGCTGCTTGGCTCGCTTGCACAGGCTATAACTGCTCGCGCAAAAAAGTTAGAATTCAGACAGTTTTAGTTAATTGAGCCGCTATTATGACAAATCAAATCCTGCTTGCCTGTATTTATCTTGCAGTGTTTCTCTTTTTACAGCGCGCCTTAACCCATTGGGTGAGAAAACTGGCGCAAATGAAGCAAGTGAGTGTGGCGCGGACCAGTTTAGTCACTCGTTTTATCTCTTATGTGATGTTTTTTATTACTCTGTCATTGATGGCGGTCTCGCTCGGGCTGGGCTATCAGGATGTGTCGCTATTTGTGTCATCCGCCTTCGCTGTGATGGGTGTAGCATTAGTGGCTCAGTGGTCGATATTGAGTAACTTAACTGCAGGCGTGCTGATCTTTTTCGTGTTTCCTTATCGTATCGGCGAGCGCATTCGAGTCGTGGATAAGGATGAAGATATTAGCGGTGTGATTATCGAAATCGCGTTATTCCATGTGCTAATCCACCGCGATAACGGCGATACCATTACTTATCCCAATAACTTAATGCTGCAAAAGGCAGTGTTAAAGCTGGCCGATCAAACGCCCTTAGCCGAACGTCAGGCGTTACTCGAAGGCAAGAAGAAGTTTGATCCTGAGTAGTGAATATAACGACGCCGCTGTGTATCGATTATCGAGCTGTGTTGAGTGCTCGCGGGCGCTTAGTCCAATTATCGTGTCATTAGGTGTGTTTGCTTACGTACTCTTGACGAATCAATAGCGGCTGGTTAACTAGTAGCGGCGCACGATGAGATGAAATCGCTATTGCCGTTCTAGCCACTTAACTAACGCTAAAATAGCACTTAACTAACACCTGACTAAGACTCAACTCAGGCTTAATCGATAGCGCTTGAGTACAAGATTCTCAACAACCCAATACAGGCCCGATAGGGATAACAACAAGGTTAGTATGCCAAACAGCCAGCTAAAGGGGTTGTTGAAGCTGCCTTGATTGAGGTAATCCATAAAGTGCAATTTAAACATCAAGTCGGCGATGTCTGTGTGGTCATTTTTATGGCCAACTAATTCGCCATTAACCGCATTGATGTAAATCCGCGTCGACAGGTCATCATCCATACCTATTTGCCACAGTGAATTGCACTGGGTTAGCCACTCGCTAATGGGGGCTGAGATTTGCTTAACTTGGTTAATCTTGCCCGGCCCTGTGTAACTTTCAAGCGCCAGTTGTTGCGCGTTTTGTTTATCAATATGTAAGACATTGCCTGTATAGGCATCAATCAAGGTTTGCTGTTGGCACTGGTGTGCATAGCGCTGCACCTTTGCATCGAGTACATAAACGGGCTTACCTGCGAGCGCCACTAATGTCAGGCTTTCTACTTGATTATGCTTCGCCAGTAAGGGGGCGATATCCACAAGCTTTTGTGGCTCAAACGCTTGCCTTTGCGGCTCAGGATGATGGCTCTGTTGGTACTCCATTCCCTTGAGTTCATCATGGGGCGTCAAATTGAAATAGACCCCAGTAACAAGCCAAAGTAGCAGTTGAATGCTAACTATGGCACCGAGCCAATAGTGAGCGATTTTGACCCAGCGCTTGAAGCGTTTACTTTGAGGCTTAGGCTTAAGTTTAATATTCGGCATCATCTCAGATACCTCCTTCTGCGCTGCCAAAGTAAAACGAAGCCAGCTAATACAGCCACAATAGAGACTAGAGCCGTGCTCAGTAGTAGAAGATTGTCGATGGCTTCACCTTCGTCGTAATCCATAATGTGCCATTTCCAAAAGAGATCGAATAAACGCCAATAGTCATGTCTACGCGTGACTAACTCTCCCGTTGTCGCTGATAGGTAAAGGCTTGTAGCAGCGCTATCGTTAAAATCCATTCTCCAAACTGGCAAGTATCGCGGCGCTAATTCTGCAGGGGCGATATCGGTGAACAGGGTTGCACTAACAAGCTTAGCCTCGACGGCTAAAGACCCGTGATGCTGATAGTTTGAAGCTATCATTCGGGCTTGTTTCTCCGTTATTGAAGGCAATAACTCACCCGAATCTGCGTTCACGAGAATGGACTTATCGTTCAGTTTAATCCGGTAGTAGAGGGTATCAGTGACTGAGGTTAACGCGATTGCTTGAGCCTTGGGGAAACGTTCATAAACCGCTGCGATTGGGTAATGGATCTGGCTGGGATCGATATGCCGTGAGTCTTGCACTTTAATATGATCGCCACGGATAAATCCAAGATCCATTAAGACGAAATAGCTGCCGGTGACTGACCAGATCCCAATCGGCAGTACCAGCAATAGCATCAACCATCTGTGCAGAAAGTGCGCCGATGAGACTCGTTTAAGTGTGTTAACCCGCTTCAAGTTGATGACTCACCTTTTATTTTGTGAACTAATTTAGCCTGCTTGCTTAAGGGGGCCCCCTTAAGCTCAAAGCATTACAGAGCCCATTTCATCCCGACATAGTAACGACGTCCCATTAGGTCGTACGTCATAGTGTTGGTATTACCGTCGGTATAGCTTTGATGATATGGCGCTTGCTTGTCGAACAAATTATCGATACCTGCTGTGAACGCAATATTATTGTCCATTTGATAATGAACCTGTGCATTATGGTAAGTGAGCGCATCAACTGAGTCCCCTATATCTCCAGCATTGGCATATTGATCATCCGCCGCGCCAATATACTGAATGTTGTAGCTAAAGCGCCAATTGTCATTAGTGACATCAAAATAGAGATTTGAGCGCCATTTGGTATAGCTACCATCATAACCAATGGTGCCAGCTCGAGATTCAACGGGGGCGCCGGCGTAGGTTTGCAGATCGTATTGATCTAAATAGCTCAGCTCCCAAGTCGTATTAGTCACAACGCTGCCCATTTCTTTCTGGTAAAACATCGCCATATCAACACCTGAAACCACTTCGTTGGCGGCGTTGCCCAGTTGTGTTTGTAAATAGGTGATGTTGCCTGTCATTGCATCCCGCACAAAGTGTTCGTCGCTACAGAAAGGATGCGTCATCCCTTTGCTGTCGTAACAGGCGGCTAATTTGCTCGAACCATTGACTGAGTTAATGGCGTTATCAATCTCAATTTTGTAGTAATCGAGCGTGATATTGAGCCCTTCAATAAACCCCAGATCCCAAACAATACCCGCAGTAAAGGTATTGGCTTCTTCTGGTTCAAGTTCAGCATTGCCACCACGGTCGGTTAATATTGTGCCTTCTTGCTTATAATTCGTTGGCACGTTTGATGCCATACAATTAGCGTATCGATTCGAGCTAGGGTCGAGCTTAACCCACTCGCTACAAGGATCTGTGGTATTCATGGAGCCTTGATCTATGCCGCCAAACAACTCAGGAATATTCGGTACTCTGAATGCCGTAGATCGCGTGGCCCGCAGAGTCACTGCGTCATTGACGACCCACAGCAGTCCCATTTTATAATTGGTATCGCCACCGAAGGTATCAAAATAGGAATATCGCAACGCCGCTGTTAATTCGACCGACTTAGCAAATGGCTGGTCGCTTAAAATAGGTAACAAGGCTTCAAGATAGATTTCGTCGGCAGTGTAACGACCATCAATCGGATCTTGCTGGGCTGTGTTTGCTTCACCACTGATTTTAAGTGGGTCGGGATCATTCCATCCTTTCTCGTTTCTGTGCTCTAGTCCTGCAGCAAAACTCATCATGCCCGCGGGTAACTGCCATAGAGCGCCTGTGATATTTGTCGTGAGACTAAACTGCTCATTACCGCCGCTATCACGCATGTTAAACAGGAAATAGTCCAGCATTTCAGGTGTGAGTGAGCCAGCTCCCCAAAAGTCTGCGCAAGGGACATTGGGATCAAAATGACAACTGCTATAGTCAGTCGCCTCGGCAAGACGAGCCTTATTAATGACATTGGTCACTTCATAGGAACCACGGTTACTGCCGAAGTTAACTGCGGCATCCCATTGCCAACCGTTATCTAAATCCCCTCTAAAACCTGTCACTAAGCGCCAAGTATCCGCTTGAATATTAAATTGTCGGGGCGCTTCTGCCAGTCTACGACTCTGGAGTAGAAAGTCTGCATCGGTCGGGTTTGACTCATGCCAAGCAGGAATGACTATTCCAGACACCGATTGCGGGGTAGCGGGTAATTGTGAGCTACGGTGAGTGTACATAGCTTCAGCAAACACTTGGCTGCTTGCAGTTAAGTCATATTCGCCGTAGGCAAAAAGATTGACTCGCTCGTTAGGTTGAACCGCATTAAAATACTGATAAGTATTGTCTTTATGGCTGCTTGTGTAAGGGGTGCTTCCTGTTGGTAATAGCATTATCGGATCGCCGATTGGATTACCATTGGTATCAATGAAATGGCCTCTGCCTCCCGGCAGCGCCGAGCTACCGCCACACACTAGCTCACCATTCACTTCCTCAAGCGGACAAGGTGCGCGACTCAGCATATCGACGGCTTGGGTTTTATCGTAACTCATCGCCATATATCCACTGCCACGCTCACCGATATGACCGAGGGCAAGGTCGAGCTTGTACTGTTCACCATCGTTTTGCTCGGTTATGCCCGTTCGCGCTTGAAACTCAACTCCATCGATTTGTTGCCGAGTGATAATATTGACCACGCCTGCAACCGCGTCGGCACCATAAATGGCGGATGCACCATCTTTTAATACCTCGATTCGTTCAACCACGCTAATGGGAATAGTATTAAGATCAACTGAGGAGTTTGCCCCAGTGCCACTGTTCAGCATACGTCGACCATTGAGCAGTACGAGTGTGCGATTCACCCCTAATCCACGCAGGTTGACTTGGGTTGAACCATAGCCACCTTCAGTCCAATAGGCATTCGTTTGATTACCCGCAAACCCCGCAGAGGCTGTCATTCTTTGCAGTAATATCTCAACTGAGGTGGCACCGGTTTTCTCGATATCTTGCGCGGTAAAAACGGTCATAGGCGCGGTGGAGGCCATCTCTTCCCTTTGAATTCGACTCCCTGTAATGGCAATTCTTTCGATGGTAGTGGGAGTCGATACTTGAGGTTTAATTGCAGATGCTGGAAACATTGCTTCAGTTTCGGCTTCGGCTGCTATCCCTGAAAACGTGGCCATGCTGGCTAGGGATATCGCCATTGAAGTCATTACTGCTGAGCGGGTCATAATAAGCCTATGAAAGGTCTGTTTAAATAATGGTATGTTTTATAAAGGATTAAGCGGGTATCTCAATAAAAACTCAACGACCTGCGACACTGTGTCACACCCCTAATGCGCGGTTTATAATAAAGTGCTGATATAATCGCCACCCACTAAGAGTTTGTCATTCACCCATGTGGGCCCGCAGCGTGTTTTTTTGTTTTACAGATATGATGATTCGGCATGGTGTAAATGGGAGGATAAGAGCATGCAAGCGCAAGTGCAGAACAAGTTTGAACGCTATCCTGAGCATATAACACCCTTGCTATTACGGATCCGAACCTTGATTTTTACAATTGCCGCAGCGCAGGATTTAGGCGCGGTGGAAGAGAGTTTAAAATGGGGCGAGCCGAGTTATTCAGTTAAAAATGGCAGTACAGTAAGATTTGACTGGAAGCCAAAATATCCCGAACAATACTACCTATTCTTTAATTGTAAAACTAAGCTGGTTGATACATTTCGAGAGCTACATTCCCATGCGCTGCAGTTTGAAGGGAATCGAGCCATAGTGTTAAGTATCCATGATCCCTTGCCAATAACCGCAATTTCTCAATGTATTGAATTATCGTTGAAATACAAAAGTATCAAACATCTACCTTTACTAGGTGCTTAGTTTCATTAAATAAAAAGATGATGAATCACTAAAACCATAATGTTTATTAAGGTTTTAGCTTGCTTCAGTGAGCGTGTTTTAGTGGTTTATTAAACGTAAATAGTGCGGCGAGTTAAGTCTTTTCGGACAACCCGCCACACTATTTGAGCGATACAATAAAGGTTTAACGATGTAATTAAAGATTGCTGACTTTTTGTGGTAAGCCGTTTCAAAGCTAATTATCGCAGCACCCTGTGAAAAAACGCTACCGCTTGCAGATACATTTGCAGCGCTAATGCCGGATCGTACCTATCGCCTTCATCACGCATAAAGGCGTGTTGAGCGTTGACTTCAAGCCAAGTGAAGTTACGGTTCAGCGCCATTAATTGCTGGTGGATTAACACTCGACCTTCCGCTGATACATGGGGATCTTGCTTGCCGAACACTAACACTAATTCCCCTTGAATATCACCGCTGCGGCTCAGTGAGTCATTGCCGTAGGCGCAGGGCAGGGTGTTGGAATGAATGTCAGTTGGATAGAGGCAAAATGCCCCTAAAATAGCAGGATTAAGTGCGGCGCGGTAGGCTAAGTGGCCGCCGATACACACGCCCATGCTACCCACTTTGCCATTGCAGTAAGCTTGTTGATGTACAAAATCGACTAATGCTTGGGTATCGCTGTCGTGGTGCTCTAAAGGTTTTGCAAATTTATCGGCGTTACCTTTGTCTTTACCCGGTTCATCGTAGGCGAGCACTGTGCCTAAAGGATTGAGTTCATGGAATACTTCCGGCACAAATACCACAAAACCGTGGCCAGCAAGAATTGTTGCAGCGCGTGCAATAGGTGCCGTTTGCTGAAAAATTTCGGAATAAAAGATGATGCTTGGGAATTGCCCCTGTGCTTCTGGGCGGTAGATATAAGTGCGCATTAGCCCTGAAGGCGTGGAGATATCCTGAGTTTCCTGAGTGACTAGCATATTGAGGTTCTCTCTGTGAGGCTTCAAACGTTGAAGCCTCACTGTAGCAGTCAGGATTTTATCTGTCAGTTAAAACAATTCGTTACCTGAGAGTTCCCCTCCACATAACGCTTTTACATTGCTCAAGGTTGTTTGGGCGATGGCGCCTAAGGCTTCTTCGGTGAGGAAGGCTTGATGACCCGTGAAAATCACGTTATGGCAGGCAGATAATCGACGGAATACATCGTCTTGAATGATCTCATTCGATTTGTCTTCGAAGAATAAGCCTTTTTCGTTTTCATACACATCGAGACCGAGTGAACCGATTTGGCCGAGTTTTAAGGCTTCCATCGCATCGAAGGCATTGAGTAAGCCACCGCGACTGGTGTTGATCACCATGACACCGGGTTTCATCTTGGCGAAGCTGGCTTGGTTGAGCAAATGGCGGTTATCGGCCGTGAGCGGGCAATGCAAACTGATGATATCACTGTTGGCATAAATAAAATCGAGATCTTGATATTCAACATTTAGCGCAACAACTGCTGGATTGATAAAGGGATCGTAGGCGATGACTTTACAGCCAAAACCGAGCAAGACTTTAATGGTGGCCACGCCGATTTTACCTGTACCAATCACGCCGACGGTTTTGCCGAACATGTTAAAACCGACTAAACCTTCGAGGGAGAAATTGGCATCGCGGGTACGTTGGTAGGCTTTGTGGATTTTGCGGTTCAGCGTCAACATCAGCGCGACTGTGTGTTCTGCCACGGATTCAGGAGAATAAGCCGGTACGTTAACGACTTGCATGCCTAAGCGTTTAGCGGCGACTAAGTCGACATTGTTAAAGCCTGCGCAGCGCATGGCGATGATTTTCGTACCGCCCTTGGCGAGTTCGACTAGGACTTCTTCGCAGAGTGAATCGTTAACGAAGGCGCAGACGATTTCAAACCCTTCAGCAAGTTTCACCGTTTGCATGCAGAGGCGATAATCGAAATACTCAATTTGTGCACCAAACGCGGCATTTGTGCGGTTAAAATGCTGCATGTCGTAATGTTTTGCGCTAAAGAATCCAATTCTCATTTCAGTCACCTAACGGATTGTGATGTAGTTATCAGCCAAAGAGTGTAAGTGAGTTAGGGCTTTTTGTCCTTAGCCTTAGAAAATTGACTATTAAAAGAGTGAGCTTTGTCATCAATTAGCTAAAACGCTTGATAAAAAAAGCGAGCCCTGATGGCTCGCTTATGGATTGACTAGCAGTGCTTGAGTTATTCAAGCTAGGGCTCTCATATTTAAAACCGTGCTTTGAGAGCCAAGGGTTAGTCCGTTAACCCTTATACGGTTTGTGACTAGTGATCTTTAGCGAATTTAGCCGCTTCAGCACCGGCGATACGGCCGTAGGTCACAATGTCTGATACTGCGTTACCGCCAAGACGGTTAGCACCGTGAACCCCGCCAGTCACTTCACCTGCAGCATATAAGCCTTGGATTGGTTTACCGGTTTTTTCGCTCTTCACTTCGGCTTTAGTATCAATCACAACACCACCCATAGTGTGGTGAACAGCAGGTGCGATTTCTAATGCGTAGAAAGGTGCTACTGCTAATTCGCGTGGTAGGTTTGGACGTTCAAATTGCGCATCTTTACCTGATTTCACGAAACCGTTGTATGCCGTGATGGTTTTCGCCAGTTCAGCGGCGGGCACATCGATTTGTTTTGCTAACTCTTCGACGGTTTTGCCTTCTTTAACAATGTTCAGATGCACATAACCTTCAATCGCTTTTAAGCTCTTACGGATTGAGTCATCGAACACCAGATAAGCGCTTTCGCCTTTTTGTTGCAGAATCGCGGCAGACGCTTTATCACGGGTAGTGATTTCGTTCATAAAGCGGTTACCTTCACGGTTAACCACGATAGCACCGTTACCACGTACCGCTTCGGTGATCATTACACCACCCGCTGGTGAGTATGTTGGGTGAGCTTGAATGAACTCTAAATCGCGAGTTGCTGCGCCTGCTTGCAGTGCCACGTCTAAGCCGTCACCGGTTGCACCTGGGTGGTTAGTAGCTTTAAAGCCTTTTAACTTAGGATCGTACTTAGCTACGCGGTCGTTGTTTTTCGCAAAACCACCGGCAGCAATAACCACAGCATCGGCTTTAATAATGTAATAACCAGTGTATTCGCCTTTAACGAGTACGCCAGTCACATTGCCTTTCGCATCTTCAAGAATACGGACAACACGGCTGTTTAAGCGGATGTCAGTACCACGTTTTACTGCGTTGTCCCATAGTACTTGCGCTACGTGTGCACCTACGCCAGCACCACCGGTTGGGCGGTGACTACGGTTAACACTTGCGCCACCCATACGGCCTACGTCAGTCATATCGGCACCCATAGAGGTTAACCAATCGATAGAGTCTGAAGAGTTATTCGCAAGCACTTTCACTAATTCAGGATCGTTAATGTTACGGCCACCTTTCATGGTGTCGTCGATCATGATTTGTTTCTTATCTTCAATACCTAACTTAGTTTGCGCCTTCGTTTCGGCAGCGTTCATACCGCCAGCGGCCAACTTAGTGTTACCACCTGGGACAGGTTCTTTTTCGAGCAGGATTACTTTTGCGCCAGCATCACGGGCTGATACTGCAGCAGCAAGGCCTGCACCACCTGAACCGATAACAACCACATCAGTGGTTTCTTTTACGCCAGCAGCAATGGCTTTATCCTGTGCCGCTTTGTCTGCATCAACAGGAACAAACTTACGTTCCCATTTACCGCCGTAAGGCATATCGAAGCCGAAGCTGTGGCAAGCATCGCAATAAGTGACTGATTTCTCATGGCCTTTATGGCAGCTTGTACAAGCAATTTCGCCAATCAAGTGAGATTTATGGGGTGAGACTTTGTCTTTAGGTGCGGCGGCGGCCAGTTCTTTTAAATCGCCGTGGCAGCTAACGCATTGGGCATTTTCATGGCTAAGGTTGTCATCGCTGACGCCACCTTTGTCTGAGACGTGGCAGCTGTCGCAACTGCCCATTTCACCGTGAAAATCGGCTAGCACTTCTGGTGCAGCATAGGCAGTTCCTGCCATTGCGCCAGAGATCAGCATGGCTAGTGCTGTTTTTTGAATCTTTCTTGTGAACATGGTAGTTCCTCCGCCGTACATTCATCTACTTAATAAGGGTTATTCATCGTGGCGTGATATTTATTTTTTACGCAGCTCACGCACTGTTAGAGCATTCTCCATTTGCAAATTTAGCACTATCTAAAGAGGTATATGTGTGTTCAGATCACATAACCTTTGTTGCAGCGAAAATAACATATTTAAAATGTGCAATCGGATGGGAAATATTAATGAAGTTGAGACTGGTCACTGATTGAATACGGTATAACTTGCGCGAGTTAACATATTGAATAGATTGGATTTAACTTTATGAAATAAAAGTGGTATTGATTGTGGGTTTTGCGAGGCATTTTATCTATTTGTATTTTATAGATATTATAATGTGAGTTTGCACATTAATAATTTCAATTAGTTATTTTTGAGTATTCTATAAATAATGTTATTTATCCAGCCTTTATTGTATAGAATTATATTGTTAGTTTAATTAAATGTTACGCAGTTGGTTCTTAAGGGGATGTAATGCAGAAACAAGGCATATCAGAAAAACGTTTTTGGGTTCAACGTTTGAGTAAAACCTGTTTAAGGGCATTGCATATTTTAGGAATAGTCGGTGTTGGCGGTGGCATTTTATTAAGTGTAGATAAAACGCAATGGCTGAATTATTGGTATCTCGCCATGACGACGGGCAGCATATTAATGTTGTGGGAAATTGTGCGTGATTGGCGTTGGTTAATTCAGCTTAAGGGTGTGTTAACCTTAGTAAAAGTAGGCTTACTTGGTCTGTTTGTGCCGCTGGCTAATTTCAAGCCTGAGCTGTTAATCGTGATACTCTTTTTGTCCGTGATTGTGTCCCATGGTCCAGCAGGGCTCAGGCATTATTCTATTGTGCATCGTCGGCAAATCGACTCGAAAAAAGAAATTAAGGGCTAATGCTAATGTCTGTAATCCATGCGCCAATCGTGACAGCCGCAGCCTTAATCACTGAGTTTGCTTGGCCTGTTTCTCGCTTCGATGGACTTAAAGTACTCGATCTTGCCTGCGGCTCTGGGCGTAATGGCTTGTGGTTTCTAGCGCAAGGGGCTGAGGTGACATTTATCGACAGGGATTTGTCTGCCATGTCGCACATTGAGCATGTGAACGCCCGCAAATATCAATGGGATTTAGAAGCCGAGGCTGCGCCATCGCTACCGATTGAAGAGTACGACATAGTGTTAGTATTCAATTATCTGCATCGGCCATTATTACCGCAAATTGCCAAGGCGGTTAAGACTGAAGGCCTTATCGTCTATGAAACCTTTACCACACAACAGGCTGAGAGTGGGCGGCCACGTAACCCCGATTTCTTACTCACTGAAAATGAACTCAAATCAGTGTTTGCTAACTGGCAACCTTTACATTACTTTGAAGGTCGATTATGTGATCCGCAGTCCACTCACAGCAGTTATAAAGCACAGTTGATTGTGCGAAAACCTAAAACGTAAGTTTACCGATTGAGACTCAAGAGGTCGTAGGATGTTTCCCTATCCAGAGCAATATCGCATTGCAACACCACCGCTAACGACCGCTGTCATGGTGGCTTGGGCTTTATTAAGTCATAGCCTGTTTTCCGATGCTAGCCCTGTCGCTCTGTATCCGCTATTAGCCCTGTTCCCGCTGGTAATTGGATTACACTTGTATTTGATTTGGTTAGCAAAAGGAATGGGACGACTCGATCAGTTTTTCTATGCCTTAGTGCATATTCCACTGGCGTTCGTGGTGTGGACATTTACGATTATGCATGTGAATGGCAATGCTTTTTCTTAAATTCGCCTGACGTTTTGTAGAAAAATAACAAAAAAAAGCGCCCTGATAATCAGAGGCGCTTTTTTAAATGCTGTATTGCTAACAATTAGGCCGTAGTGTTGATGTTGTGGCCTGCATTACCTACCGGTTTTGGCGCCGCAGCTGCAATTAAATCTACCGCGATTTTACCTTCGGCTTTTTGCTGCTCTTTGGCTAATTGAGCAACCTTAACGCCAACTGCACCATTTTCTAGATTAGGTGCGATAGCTTGGGTGTTCAGTGAAATAGACATAACTAACCTCGATTGTAAGCTGGATCCCTTTATCGGCAAACCCAAGGTTAACTTTAGTCGTTAGCCATAAATTTGCCAATCATCCATTATTTTACCAATTATTTCGCCAGTTACTTGGCCTTAGCCGAGAACAGTTTGCGGCCGATGACAATAATAGCTGTAATCCCCAATGAGCCTAAGATCAACCCCAGTGCCAGCGCCACATTTTGCAGTGCAGTAGGGTCGATAACCAGCGCGATACCCATACCCAACATCATCACACCTGACATGAGTTTTAGGGCTTGGCCTTCTTTTTCAGTCAGTTTACGTTTACCTAAGGTCGCGCTGAAGACGATAACGATAATCGCCAGCGGGATCACATAAACAATGTTATATAAAACCAGATACATATAGCGTTCAATGTCTGGCAGATTGTGCATAGAAAGCACGCTGGTGTAGATCATTGGGAAGCCCGCGGTGCAGAGCAGTTCATAGGCGTTGGCGAGAACTGCTAGTACGGTAGAGCCAATAAGTAAGGCACCTAAGCTACTCGAATTTGACAGTTTACCCATGCGCTTTATCAAACTCGTCCGGTTTTCTGCCGACATCGACAGCGTCACTTCCCCCTTAGTAAAGAAGTAATCTTTAATGTTGATGATCCCAGCGATTAAGGCCAAACAACCCGCTGCTAAGATGATCATGCCACCATCACTGCCTGCGCCCAACAGCTGGAAGATGTTCAGCCATGCTGTCATAAACAGGAAATAGATAAAGCCTGAGAAGAACACGAAAATCCCGCCGACGAGCAACATGCGGCTGCGACTCTTGGCATTAACCATGATCGACAATAAAAACAGTAAAACGAAGAAGGCGCAGGGGTTAAAGGCATCCACGCCTGCGAGCACTAAGGTGAGCAGCGGTAAAGACATAGTCTCAGGTGTCACTACGCCCACTAAAGGCAACTCAACGGGCTGGACTTCAGATTGCGCTAGTGATGCTTCTGTAGCGTCACCCAAGCTGGTGGCATCGCAGGTGCCTTCGCCAGTATCTGTGCCGCAGGTGCCAAATAGCGGCGCATCGGTTTCTGTACTCGCGCTAGTACTGACAAAGCCTTTAGTGGGCAAGTCCGCTTCGCTGAGTTTACCGCCAAGGGATAAATAGCAATTTTTCAGTCGATTGACGAGAAACTCGCCCGTGACTGCTTCGCTCGAATAGCCCACCACGGTTTTTTCGCAGCTGGCCATATAGGGCACAGAACGCGCCTCTGTCGTGGTTTTTGCGGCGATAGTTTGCCAAATATCCTGCACGCCTGGAGCTGACACCATATGGGATTCGAGTTCTATCCAAGGATACTTTTGCGGTAATGAATCAATAAAAGGATGGGCCTCTGCACAATGTGGGCAGGTTTTGGACCAGAAGAAATACAGTTTAATTTTGAGTTCACCTTGAGCATTCACATAATGCCAAGTTTGATCCGCTGAGCTTGCTGGCGCTGTTTCGGCCCAGCTCGGGATGGAAAAGGCAAAGAGGAATAATAGAGAGCAAAACAGCGAGATTTTAGATAGATATTTTGTCATAGCGCCTCCCACTGAGAGTGGGTTTAAGTATCGTCAAACGGTTCAATTAACTCTTACTCTACTTAAATCAATCATTTTGATTAAATTAGATATTAAGAAGTGTTAGTTAACTCGCGAATAACAATTTTTTGGGAACTGAAACAAGTTTATCTTTGGTAAACGTTTAGCTAGGGCAGAAATTCTAGGGCAGAAAGAAATTTAGGGCAGAATTAGGGTAGAAATAGTGCGGTGCACACTTTGGCTCATCACATTTTAGCGGGCCGCATTCTGGTCTTCGAACTTGGGTTACTATTATTAGGTTTGGCACTCTCAGGCTGATCTGCGGTTAGCCGCTTTCACACCGACTTAGACAGCGGCTTTCATATAGGCTTTTACAATCTGAGTAGTATTGACTCTGCCAGAATCGTTATTGATTAATAAAGATAAAGCACCCTATATAACATAAGGTGCTTTATTGCTGGCTCGATGATGGGGTTAACCTAACGCTACGCCATTTACGCTCAGTTTCACGTCGATATTATTACGTGTAGCGTTCGAGTATGGACAAACTTGATGCGCGTGACGCACTAATGCTTCAGCGGCTTCTTGTGGTAAATCTAAGGTGACTTCTAAAGCAACAGCTAATGCAAAACCGCCGGCATCATTGGCACCTATGCCAACAACCGCACTGACTGGCGCTTCGGTAATATCCACTTTGCCGATTTTAGCAACATGCAAAACGGCGTTTGAGAAACAGGCAGCATAACCTGCGGCAAACAGTTGTTCTGGGTTAGTGGCAAGTCCGCTACCGCCCATGGCTTTTGGATAGGCTAACGCCACATCCAGTAAACCATCATCAGTGCTAACTTGACCCTGACGACCCGCTTTTGCTGTGGCACGTGTTTCATAAAGTGTTTTCATAATATTGACCTTCTTAGATTAAGGATTAAGTAAATTGATTTGAATTGCGCGCAATTCAATTGTGATAAACTATAATTCGATCTTTGGTGTGAATGCAAGTATATTGTGCACAATATATTTAATTTGTCGGATCTTCCTATGGCAACAACTCAACCCAACACCCGTGTTAATCCTGTCGATATGGCCGAAAATACCAGCGCAGATAATGCTTTATGCCTTGAAAACCAAGTGTGCTTCTCACTTTATAGCGCCGCGAATGCTATGGTGCGAGCCTATCGCCCTTTGTTAGATAAATTGGATCTCACCTATCCGCAATACTTGGTCATGCTAGTGCTATGGGAAGAGCAGGGCATTAGTGTCAAAACCTTAGGGGATAAACTTTTTCTTGATTCAGGCACGTTAACGCCATTGCTAAAGCGGTTAGAATCCAAGGGATTAGTGACTCGCGGTCGCAGCGAACAAGATGAGCGCGTGAGAGTGCTCGCCTTAACGGCCGCAGGAATTGCCCTCAAAACGCAGGCAAGTGAAATCCCCCATTTAATGCGTTGCAAAGTCGGCGGCGAGGCGAGCGAGTTAAAAGCCTTAAAGGCCATGTGCGATCAAGCACTTAAACAATTACATGCCAGTATTGATTAAACTCTTATCGTCGAGATTTGATCTAAGACTAACTTATTGACATATTAACGCTTATTAGCTGTTCGACTGAGCTTGATTGAATGAGGCTCAGTAGGTCGGTCGTCTATGGAACGTTAGCGAGAGTGAGTTATGGCCAGTTTCGATATAGCCATTATTGGCGGTGGGATCAGCGGTGTCGGCATTGCCCAATATGCGGCAGCTGCGGGCTATTCTACCTTGCTGATTGAAAGGGGCGAAATTGGCGGCCAAACCTCGGCTAATTCCAGCAAGCTTATCCACGGCGGCTTGCGCTATTTAGAAACGGGGCAAATCAATTTAGTCCGTAAGTCCTTGCTTGAAAGGCGCCATTTACTCAATCTTGCGCCCACTCTGGTTAAAGCTGTGCCTTTTTATATTCCAGTGTATGACAACAGTCAGCGCAGTCCCTGGACTATTCGCGCGGGCTTAAGCATGTATGCGCTGCTGAGTGAGTTTGATCCCTTGGGCCAATTTGTGTCTGTGCCTGCCGTGCATTGGCATCGTTTTAAAGGATTGAAACTCAAAGGATTAAAGGCGGTATTTCAGTATTGGGATGCGCAGACCGACGATAAGTTGTTAACTCAAGCGGTGGCGCGCAGCGCGCAGGCTCTGGGCGCCGAAGTCTATGCCGAGGCTGAATTTCTTGAGCTGGAACATAGGCGCGAGGCTTGTGAGCTGAGTTTTAGCCACAGGGGCGAAATCCATAAAGCCGAAGCGAGTCTAGTGATCAATGCTGCCGGCCCATGGGTGAATGCGGTTTTAAGCAAAGTCTTGCCTCCACTTGCGGGTGTTGAACTCGATTGGGTGCAAGGCGCCCATGTGCTACTGGATATTCCTGCGCCCGATGGCATCTTGTATTTAGAGTCTTGCTTCGATAAGCGCGTCATATTTGTGATGCCTTGGTATGGGCAAACTTTGGTTGGCACCACAGAAACGGAACTGGCTTCTTTAGATAAACCACCCGAAGCGACTGAGTCTGAAATTAATTATCTGCTTGGAATTTATAAGCATTACTTCCCGCTAACGCCGGAGATTGATGAGCTTAAGGCGAAGATAACTCAAACCTTCTGCGGCATTCGGGTTTTACCTAAGCAAAATAGCCTAGCCTTTGAGCGGCCGCGGGATACCTTGATGAAAACATCGATTTCCCATCCTCGCATCCTCAGTTTATACGGCGGTAAGTTAACGACGTTTCGCAGCACCTCGGCAGAAGTACTTGAATGGATTGAAAAGGCCCTTGGTAAGCGCGAGGCGATTGCCGATGTTGATAAACTCAGCTTGTCTTGAATAAACCTAAAATTGCGCCCTTGGTACTGGTTGAGTGTGTTTCGAGATGATTTTTACCCGTAAAACCGCTACAGTGTGGCGCTTTTTTACTGAATCTAGGATCTGTCGTGAGTGCTGCTATTGTGAATGCCGTTAAGCAATGTGGTTATTTTAATCAAGGTCAGTGCCTTTCTTGCCGGCATATTCAGCAGCCTCTAGCGCAGCAAGTAGCGGTTAAAACCCAAACGTTACTGCAATTACTCGCGCCTTTTATTCCCGCAAATTCGGCAGAACTTTTTCTGCCTCCCATCACTGGCGATGACAGCGGCTTTCGTAATAAAGCCAAAATGGTGGTGCTCGGTGCCGCCCATGAACCCGTGTTGGGGATTGTGAGCCCAAGCGGCGAGGCGGTGGATCTTTGTGACTGCCTGTTGTATCCCGCTGATATGCAAGCCTTGCTACACCGTTTAACCCGCTTTGTGCAGCAGGCGGGCCTTCCTCCCTATCGGGTTGATAAAGCCAAGGGCGAGCTTAAGTTTATTTTGCTAACCCGCAGCCAAGTACGCGGCGAATATCTACTGCGTTTTGTGCTGCGATCACACAATGGCATCGAACGCATCGAACGCGAATTACCTGCATTACTGGCCGAATATCCGCAGATAAAAGTAGTGTCAGTCAATATTCAACCGATTCATATGGCAATCCTTGAGGGCGATGAGGAGATTTTCTTAACTGAGAATACTAGGCTTGAAGAGCGTTTTAATCATGTGCCTTTGTTCATTCGGCCCAAGAGCTTTTTCCAGACCAATCCGCAGGTTGCGGCTCAGTTATATCAAACCGCCCGTGAGTGGGTTGCCGAGTTTTCTCCTCGCTCGTTATGGGATCTGTTTTGTGGCGTCGGCGGTTTCGGACTGCACTGCGCATCCAAAGACATTACACTCACAGGGATTGAAATTGAAGCCGAGGCGATTGCCTGCGCGCAAATGTCAGCGCAAATGATGGGGCTCGAAAACGTGCAATTTATGGCGCTCGATTCCACCGACTTTGCCAAGGGCAAAAGCGCTGCCGATAAGCCGGATTTGATTATTGTTAATCCACCAAGGCGCGGCATTGGCGAGGCTTTATGCCAGTCATTAAGCGAGTTTGCCCCTAAGGCGATTCTCTATTCCAGCTGTAATCCCAAAACCTTAGCGAAAGATCTCGAGCATATTCAAGGTTATCACTTAACCAAGGTGCAGCTATTTGATTTGTTTCCCCATACGGATCATTTTGAAGTCTTAGCTATGTTGGTGAAGGATTAATCTTTTAGCTCATCAATGTATCTCTAAGCATCTGTACTCACTCGCTTTATGATTCTTGCAAATCCGCTCAAACTATCTTAAGGGCTCTGCTGTGTGGGGCCCTTGTTATGCTTTTATCTGCGTTGCTCGCGTGAAACTTCATCAAAATGTCTTTTTAGTGGCATAATCTTCAGCACTTTATGCATTGATGGGCGGCGATTTATGCTACAGATTTTCCTACGCTTTTTTACCTTAGGCTTGATGAGTTTTGGCGGGCCTGCGGCGCACATTGGTTATTTTCGTCAGACCTTTGTTAATGAACTCGGTTGGCTCGATGATAAGCGTTACGCCAGTCTTGTCGCCTTAAGCCAATTTATGCCGGGGCCTGGGTCGAGCCAAGTGGGCTTTGCCATTGGTTATCAAAGAGGTGGGCTGGTGGGGGCGCTTGCTGCCTTTGCTGGTTTTACGCTACCTTCCTTTATTTTGATGTACTTACTGGCGGTAACAACGTCGGCGTGGCTCGCTAATCATTATGTTCAAGGGATGATTTATGGGCTTAAGTTAATGGCCGTCGTTGTGGTTGCCGATGCCGTTCTTGCCATGTTTAAACAATTCTGCCACCGCAAATCCGCCCGTTTGCTGATGCTAGTCAGTGCTGCGGCGATTTTGATTGCGCCATTTATGTGGACGCAAATCCTGCTGTTACTCGGCGCTGCGACTATCGGTATTTATAAATTGAGTGCGACGCAAGATGACACTGCACCGCTTGCACCGATTCGCTTGAATTATCTCTATTTACTGCTCTTTTTCGTGCTGCTCATCGGCAGTTTTTTTATGGTGGATTTCGGACCTGAGGCTTGGATCTTCAGCGAGTTTTACCGCGTGGGGAGTTTAGTGTTCGGTGGCGGTCATGTTGTGCTACCTCTGCTAGAAACAGCAGTGGGCGATACCATGGGCGGCGATCGTTTTCTGACGGGTTATGCCTTTGCCCAAGCTGTGCCTGGGCCTATGTTCACATTCGCGACCTTTTTAGGCGCCGAAGTCATGCTAGATAAACCTTTCATGGGGGCTTGCATCGCGACTGCGGCCATTTTTTTACCCGGATTTCTCCTTATGCTGGTGGGCCTGAAGAGTTGGCATGCGATTGCGGCAAGACCGAAAATTGCTGGTGCGATAGCTGGCGTCAATGCCTGCGTTGTTGGCTTACTCGCGGCTGCACTTTACCAACCGGTTTTTTCTCAGGCGGTATTCTCGGGCAAAGATATGGCCTTGGTATTGCTTGGTTTTGGTGCATTGAAGTTATTTAAACCACCCATGCTGGTGCTGGTTTTAGGCTTTAGCTTGTGTGGGATCTTGCTAAATGTATTTTGAACTGAGGGCGATTAATTGCAGATTTCTTGAGCAAGATTAAGATTTTGTTACTTTAAGCGCATAGAGAAATAACAATGTTAGCTATACTCCAAAGATACAAGTTGTATTCCTTTGGAGCATTCAAGCATGTCTAAGTTGAGTTTACGCAATAAATTACTATTGCTATCGCTGTTCCCTTTGATCCTCGCATTACTCATATTGATGTCGGTTTCCTATTATGTCGAACAAGATGCACTTGCCGCTGAAGTGATCACTTTTAAAACTAAGCTCGTCGGTGAGCGTAAACAACAAATTAAAGAAGCCACCGAAATTGCCGCAGGCATAGTGAATTATCAATTATCGCTAAAAGAGCAAGGCAATGTGAATCAAGCACTCAGAGACATACGCTTCGGTAGCGCAGGTTACTTTTTCATGTATGACTCTCAAGGTAAAAATATCTTTCATGCCCTAATCCCAAGTTTAGAAGGGCAAAATAAGATGGATATGACAGATCCCCGCGGCACTAAAATTATCGTCGGCCTGCTCGACGCCGCTAAACGTGGCGATGGTAGTTTCTCCTACTACTATCAAAAACCTAATACCAATGAGCAGATTGAGAAGATCAGCTACGCCATGATGATCTCGGGCACAGACTGGATGTTAGGTACTGGGGCCTATATCGATGATATCGATGCCGTTGTTGAGGAATATCGCGCCACAGTGACAGAACAAATGGCAGATAAATCCTTCGCCATTTTACTGATAGCACTGTTCCTTACGGGTATTACTGGCTTTATCATCATGATCGCCGCCCACCGTATGGTCGTGCCAATCAAGAATATGGCCGATAACTTGAATGATATCGCTAAGGGTGAAGGGGATTTAACCAAACGACTCGCCGTAAAAGGGGAGGACGAAATTGCTCAACTTGGACGTTCCTTTAACCTCTTTGTCGATAAGCTGCAAAATATCATCGGCGATGTGGCGACGGCGACCGCTAAAGTGAAAACTGCGGCCAATGCGATTCATGCGCAAACTAAAGTTATGTCGAGTCAGTTAGTCAGTCATAACAATGAAACCGATCAGGTGGTGACGGCGATTACTGAGATGTCGTCCACCGCTAACGAAGTGGCAAAAAATACCACTCAAGTGGCTGAGGCGACCCACGCAGCAACGGGCGATGTGGCTAATGCCCAGCGCTGTGTTGATGCTTCGCTTGAGGAGATTGCGTCTTTAATGTCGCAAATCAATAATGCGGCGGGCAGTATCAAATCACTCAGCGAGCAATCCCAGAAAATCAACAGCGTACTGTCAGTGATTGGTGGTATTGCCGAGCAGACCAACCTATTGGCATTAAACGCCGCCATCGAAGCGGCCCGTGCCGGTGAACAGGGCCGAGGTTTTGCTGTGGTCGCCGATGAGGTGCGTAACTTAGCCAGCCGCACTCAAGCCAGTACGTTAGAAATCAATGAGATGTTATCGGCATTACATAAGCTAGTGACCCAAGCCGTGAAAGCGATGGAAGAGAGTCAACAAAGCTGCGTGCGTTCGGTGGATTCTTCTCGCACGATTTCCGACAGTCTGGGTTCAGTGACTTCGGCTGTGACTGCGATTAACGATATGAGTACCCAAATTGCGGCAGCGGCGACAGAGCAAAGCTCAGTGACCGAAGAAATTAACCGTAACGTGTATGCCATCCAAGAGATTGTGAATGAGCTACTGCACTCCAGTGAAGATGCGGCCAGAGTGAGTCTGACGGTATCAGAGGAAGGCATTAACTTAGGTAAATTAGTGGGGCAGTTTAGGATTTAATCGCCTCAATCTTGAATAAAAACGGGAGACTTAAGGTCTCCCGTTTTTATTTGGCTCGTTTATTTTTTAAAGCGTTAACCGTTAATTCAGCTGAGTGAATTCATCCAAGCTAATTCGCGTTAGCAAATTCACTCTAGTCAATCCACGTTAGCCAATGTACGTTAACCCATTCACTTTAGCTCACTTCCTTTAGTCAATCTTCTCGGCAACCCGTTCTACCCTCACAGAGCAGACCTTATATTCTGGGATAAAAGCAACAGGATCGAGCGCATTGATGGTGAGTTTATTCGCCGCCGCTTCAACAAAATGAAAGGGCAGGAATAGCACGCCAGCTTGCGCTCTTTTCGTCACAAAGGCGTCGATTTCAATTTCGCCGCGACGGGTAGTGAGTTTGATTTTATCGCCATTGCCTATGCCGAGTTGCTCAGCGTCATAGACTGAAATCATCACTTTAGGCGAGCCGAGTAAGTCGAGCCCCGCTGTTTTACGGGTTAAGGTGCCTGTGTGGAACTGTTCCAGTAAACGTCCGGTTGAGAGGGTGAGCGGGTACTCACTGCAGGGCATTTCCGCGGGTAAGCGATAACTCACTGGCGTGAACTTGCCTAAGCCGCGGGTGAATTGGCCTTGGTGCATGATGGGCGTTCCAGGATGGGTTTCATCTGGACAAGGCCATTGAATGCCTTGGGGAATTTTACCGTCTTCTCCAGTGCTTAATCGCTGCCAAGTAATGCCCCGATATTGTGGTGTTAGCTCATTGATTTCCTGCCAAATCGCTTCTTCATTGGGGTAATCCCAAGCGGCGCCCATCGCATTGGCAATGGCTTGGACAATTTGCCAATCGGGCAGGGCTTCGCCTGGCGGTAACAGAGCTTGTTCGAGTCGCTGCACTCGTCGTTCAGTATTGGTGAAATGACCACGTTTTTCGACAAAGGCGGCGGCGGGCAGAACCACATCGGCAAGCTCGGCAGTTTCGGTGAGGAAGATGTCCTGCACCACTAAAAAGTCGATTGCATTAAGCGCCCTAAGCACGTGGGCTTGGTCAGGATCGCTCAATACGGGGTTTTCGCCCATCACATACAAAGCCTTGATTTTCCCTTTGGAAATATCATGCATCATGTGGGTGGCGGTCACGCCAATTTCTCCCGATAACGGCGTTTGCCAGTGTGCTTCGAAACGCATTCTGGCATGAATGTCAGTGACTTTTTGGTAACCACTAAAGAAGTTGGGCAGAGCGCCCATGTCGCAGGCACCTTGCACATTACTCTGCCCTCGAAGTGGGTTAATTCCCGCACCTTCAACCCCAATATTGCCGCACAGAAGTTGTAGATTGGATATGGCGGTGACATTGTCGTGTCCCGTCGTGTGCTGAGTGATCCCCATTGCATAGTAGACTGCGGTTTTTTCGGCCGTGCCTATGGTGCGGGCGATACAGGCGATATCTTCGGCTGTAACGCCAGTTATCAAGGCCGCGTTTTCTAGGCTGTAATCTGCTTTTGCGAGTTCAGCGTAGAGGGCATCCACTCCTTCGGTGCGTGCGGTAATGTAGCTTTTATCCTGCCAGTCGTTGCGGATGATTTCCGCCATAATCGCATTGAGTAACATGACGTCAGTGCCGGGTCTGTGGGCGACATAAAGCTGTGCACTGTCGGCAATGGCGACACGTTTAGGGTCGGCCACTATTAATTTTGCACCATGCAAAGCCACGGCTTGTTTGATTTTCGAGGCGATGATCGGGTGAGCACTGCTGGTGTCTGAGCCTATGATAAAAATCACATCCGATGCTTGAATGCTCGGAATGTCATTGGTCATGGCGCCACTGCCGATACTTTGCTGTAGCCCAGTGACTGTGGATGAATGACACAGGCGGGCGCAATGGTCGATGTTATTGGTGCCGAGTATGCTTCTGACAAATTTTTGCAGGAGGAAGTTTTCTTCATTGGTGGCTTTTGCCGAGGCTAAGCTTGCCAGTACATTACTGCCATATTGCTGTTTTATTTGCTGTAAATGTTCGGCCACATAGACGATGGCTTCAGGCCAACTACTTGGCGTGAGTTGGCCATTTATACGAATGAGTGGCGTGGTGAGGCGTTTTTCACTGTGAATAAAATCGAAACCAAATCGCCCTTTGACGCAGAGCATGCCTTGGTTAACCACAGACTCTTTGTTGCCCTCGATATGACGGATCTGATTAGTGCTGGTATCGATTTTAAGGTCAAGCCGACAGCCTACACCGCAATAGGTACAAATCGTTGAGGCGGTTTTGAGTGGTGTTTCATCGCCTTGGCATTTATCCCGCGCATCGACGAGTGCGCCCGTAGGGCAAACCTGCACACAGTTGCCGCATTGCACGCATTTACTGTCTGCCATACTGGCGCTAAAGCCGACTCTCGGTGCGCGGCGTTCGATGGTTTCGCTTAGGTCTTGCGGCAGTGCTTGATAGGAATCATGGGCAAATTGAATCGCACAATGGCCACTCTGCAACTGGCACACATCAACGCACTTACCGCAGCTAATACAGCGATTCGCATCAAATTGAATGAATGGACTCGATTTATCGACCGAAAACTTACGCGCGCTTTGAGTGCTGAGTGACTTAGGTTCGACATGGTAGTCGGTCGCATAGTCCCTTAATTTACAATCAGTATTGGCTTGGCAGGCGCATTCTAGGCATCGCGCGGCCTCTTGCATGGCGGCATCGGGAGCAAAACCTAGCTCGACTTCGCCATAGTTGAGTAGACGCTGCACCGCACTCAGCTCGGGCATGGTTAAACGGGCTTTACGCGGTACGGCGGGATAAAGATCGGTTGCGGGCAAGTCTTGTGTCACCGCTTTGCTGATTACTTTTGATGAATTAAATTCAGTGGCATGCAACTCACAGCTTAGACCTTGTTTGAGTAATTTATTTATGGCGATGGCGGCTTTATGACCATCACCTATGGCGGCAACTGCGGTGGCTGGACCGCGGCGCGCATCACCCACCACAAAGAGCTTTTCAGCCCCTGATGACATAGTGTGCTCGCAGCCAATGAAGGTATTCCAGCGGCTGAGAGCAAGTGTGCCTTGGCTTAAGTGGCTCTCGGGATCTTGCATAAAACTCATATCGGGAGTTTGTGATACTGCGGCTATCACAGTGTCGAAATCTTGAGTAAAGGTTTCACCTGTATCAACGGGAGCGCGTCTGCCAGAGGCATCGGCTTCGCCGAGTGCCATCTTCGCGAAGGTGACTGAATGGACTCTGCCGTGAGCATCGCTATGGTTTTCAAGCGGATTGGTTAAAAAATGAAACTTCACCCCTTCGACTTCGGCCTCGTGTACTTCGTAAGCTTCGGCGGGCATTTCTGCGCGGGTGCGGCGGTAAATTAAGGTGACATCGCAACCTTCACGCACCGCAGTGCGGGCGCAATCGATAGCGGTATTGCCGCCGCCAATGACGGCGACTTTTTTACCTAAAACAAGAGTCTTTTCGAGACAATGATCTTTTAAATAATCGACGCCTAAGTAGCAACCTTTGAGCGTGCTGCCGGGATAATCCATAGGCACGGCTTTTTGGGCGCCGATCGCAAGACAGACGGCATCAAAATCTTCAACTAATTGATTTAAATGTATCTCGTGACCGAGACGTGTGTCTGTGTGTATGGTTAAGCCGTTATGGCACAAGAGTTCGATTTCTTTATCGAGTATCGCCTTAGGCAAACGATACTCAGGAATACCATAGCGCAGCCAACCACCCGCCTGTGGCATGGCCTCGAATATCTCTACGCTATGGCCTTGGTTTGATAAGTAATATCCGGCACTTAACCCTGCTGGGCCCGCCCCGATAATCGCGACTTTTTTGCCCGTGACGGCTTGGCGCGGCGGCACATAACTCATGCCGCCCTTTTCGCCATCAGCTAAGTCGAGATCGGCGGCGTGGCGTTTGAGTTGACGAATAGCGATGGGCTCATCGACTAGCCCACGGCGACATTGTGCTTCACAAAAAGCAGGGCAGACACGGCCAATAGATAGCGGCAGTGGCAAGGTTTGTTTAATGATTTTAACGGCTTCGGTATGGTTGCCTTGGGCTATGTGATACAGGTAACTCTGCACATCGACGCCCGCAGGGCATGCTTGCTGGCACGGGGCTTCGCAATCGGCGAAGTGATCGCTTAAGATCACTGTCAGTGCTTGTTTGCGCTGTTGACTTAAGAATTCAGACTGAGTTATCACCCGCATGCCCGCTTCGATAGGTGTTTCGCAGGCGCGTACGCAGCGCAAACTGGCATCGGCATTTTCAATTTGGACGACACACAAATTGCAGGCTTGCTTGTCTGAGTTTGAGTCTGCATGAGTATGTGCATGAGTGCCTAATTGCTGCGAGGCTGCGCTGGGATCACATAAGCTGGGTATGGCTATGCCCGCGGCATGTGCCGCTTGCAGTAGGTTATCGGTCGGGTTAACCGACAACACTTGGTCATCAATTCGAAGTTCTATCATCCCATGGCCTTTTTATATGTAGGGTGCTTAGCTGCTATAGCGCGGGGCTGCAGGCTTAGGTTGTCTCGAGTATACCTAGACAGCTTTAGAAGACGCTTATGGGCGAGGGAAGTTTGCAGCAGAATTGCAGCTTGAATCACAAACCTAGTGCAGACTGTGCGCTGATGAATGTTTGTTCGAATTGAGCCGTGATTAGGTTGGCGGTATTTGGGCTTTTTAGTGGTAATTTCATTGATATTACGAATGTTTTCTTGGCAGGTAAGTGGTACTTTGGGTCGCGTTTGGCCTACTGAATCACTTAGCTTGGCTAAATTTAAGTAAGATCACAGTCTTAACTCTGCGCTTTTTGTTAGTCTCGGCTGTGGCAATGTGGTCTTTTAGGCCGGAAATTAATCCTTGTTATCCCATTTAATGAACAGTGCCCCCCTAGGTTTACCAGCCTGGTTAGGTTAAAATGCGCGGTTGCAAATACTGTTAATCATCGCCTCTTTTAGTGGAAGATCAATTAAAGCGGCCAAATAAAAGAAAGTTGAAAATTCATGTTTGAAGTTAATCCAGTAAAATTCAAAATTAAGGAGCTTGCCGAGCGCACGCAGCTTCTTAGGGGGTATCTTTGACTACGATGCCAAAAATGAGCGTCTAGAAGAAGTTACCCGTGAGCTTGAAAGTTCAGAAGTGTGGAATGACCCAGAGCGTGCCCAAGCCTTAGGCAAAGAGCGCGCCAGCCTAGAAGCTGTGGTCAAAACCATAGACGATATGGACTCAGGTCTTGAAGATGTTGAAGGCTTACTCGAGTTGGCTATTGAAGAGGAAGACGAAGACACGTTCAACGAAACCAGTAAAGAGCTGGATTATCTCGAAAGCCGACTTGCCGATCTCGAATTCCGCCGTATGTTCTCCGGCCCGCAAGATGCGTCAAACTGTTATTTAGACATTCAGTCTGGCAGTGGTGGTACCGAAGCCCAAGATTGGGCCAACATGGTGCTGCGTATGTACCTGCGTTGGGGCGAAGCCCATGGTTTTAGCCCAGAGTTGATGGAAGTGACCGATGGTGATGTGGCCGGTATTAAAGGCGCGACCATTAAGTTTACTGGCGAATATGCGTTCGGTTGGTTGCGTACCGAGACTGGCGTGCACCGCTTAGTGCGTAAGTCGCCATTCGACTCATCGGGTCGTCGTCATACGTCATTCTGCTCTGTGTTCGTTTACCCAGAAATCGACGACGATATCACTATCGATATCAACCCATCGGATCTGCGTATCGACACTTACCGCGCATCGGGCGCGGGTGGTCAGCACGTTAACAAAACAGAATCGGCGATTCGTATTACCCACTTACCGACTAACACAGTCGTGCAGTGTCAGAACGACCGTTCACAGCACAAGAACAAAGATGCTGCGATGAAGCAGCTGAAAGCAAAACTGTTTGAGTTAGAAATGCTCAAGCAAAATGCCGACAAACAGGCCGCTGAAGACGCTAAGTCTGATATCGGCTGGGGCAGTCAAATTCGCTCTTATGTATTAGACGATGCCCGCATTAAAGACTTACGCACAGGCGTTGAAAACCGTAGCACTCAAGCGGTACTCGATGGCGATCTGGATAAGTTTATCGAAGCCAGTTTGAAATCTGGGCTGTAATTAATTCAAGGTATAGACGAGAAATAAGATGACTGAACAAGTAATTGATGAGAACAAACTGATCGCCGAGCGCCGTGCCAAGCTAGAAAGCATCCGCCCAAACTGTAGTGCTAATGCGCATCCAAATACTTTCCGTCGCACCCATAAAGCGGCTGAACTGCAAGCACTTTATGGTCATAACACTAAAGAAGAACTCGAAGCCTTAGGTTTTAAGACCAGCATTGCTGGCCGCATTATGGCAAAACGTGGTCCTTTTCTAGTGATCCAAGACGTGTCTGGCCGTATTCAAGCCTATGCTGAAAAAAGCGTACAAGCTGATTTGAAAGAGCGTTTTCAAGGTCTGGATATCGGTGACATTATCGGTGTAACCGGTCAGCTGCACTTGTCTGGCAAAGGCGATTTATACGTCAACATGGAACAGTACGAGCTACTGACCAAAGCACTGCGTCCATTGCCTGCGGACTATTATGGTCTCGCCGATCAAGAAATGCGCTACCGTCAACGTTACGTGGATCTCATCGTTAACGAAGATTCACGCAATGCTTTCATCATGCGTTCTAAAGTGGTTTCTGCAATCCGTAACTTCATGATCAAAAAAGAGTTCATGGAAGTTGAAACCCCTATGATGCACGTGATCCCAGGTGGCGCTTCGGCCCGTCCTTTCATCACTCATCACAACGCCTTAGACATGCCAATGTACCTGCGTATCGCGCCAGAATTATACCTGAAGCGTTTAGTGGTTGGTGGTTTTGAGCGTGTGTTCGAAATCAACCGTAACTTCCGTAACGAAGGTCTGTCGCCACGTCATAACCCAGAATTCACTATGATGGAATTCTATATGGCTTATGCAGACTATAAAGATCTGATGGACTTAACCGAAGAAATGCTCAGCTCGATTGCTATCGAACTGCTTGGCAGTGCGCAAATGCCATACGGCGAGCACACAGTCGATTTCGGCGGCCCATACGCACGTTTAAGCATGTTAGAAGCGATTCAGAAGTACAATCCTGATAACGCGACTATCCAAGCTATGACCTATGAGCAAGTGAAAGATGTTGAATTCATGCGCGATTTGGCGAAAAGCTTAGGCATGAAGATTGAGAAGTTCTGGACTTGTGGTCAGCTGCTTGAAGAAATCTTCGGTGAAACTGCTGAATGGCAATTGATGCAACCGACGTTCATCACTGGCTACCCTGCGGATATTTCACCACTGGCACGTCGTAACGATGACAACCATTTCATCACTGACCGTTTCGAATTCTTCATCGGTGGCCGCGAAGTGGCTAACGGCTTTAGCGAGCTGAACGATGCTGAAGATCAAGACAACCGCTTTAAAGCACAAGTTGACGCCAAAGATGCGGGTGATGACGAAGCCATGTTCTACGATGCAGACTATATCACTGCACTAGAGCACGGTTTGCCACCCACGGCAGGTCAAGGTATTGGTATCGACCGTTTAGTGATGTTGTTCACTAACACTCATACTATCCGTGACGTGATCCTGTTCCCAGCGATGCGCCCACAGGCGTAATGCAGTCGAACCAGGTTTTTCATTGGTACATTTTGTTGCATTAGCCTTAGCTACGCGGCTGCTAGCAAGTCGTAATAAGTTGAGTTTGCAGTGAGTTTAGGAATGACCTACCCATCACGGCGATGATATGCCCCATAAAAACCAGCCATTTGGCTGGTTTTTTGTTTTCTAGAATAGTTAAAAATGATGCGTGCTAGAGTCGAACCACTAGTAACCTAAAAATAGGTTAGATGAACATCATCAAGTGGCATGTGAGTTTCAGGTGTGGCTATCGATTGTAGTGTAGATTGCGGGTTTAGTTTGTGAGTGTCGATTGTGGTTTTAACTTGGAGTTTCATATTGGGATGTCAGGAAATACTCAGCCAAGGTGAGAGCATCCAGTCACCAGTTATACACGATATTGGCTGTGTTCATTTCATTATTGGTAGAGAAGATTTACGGGAAGACCCAGGCTGAAGGGGTTAAGACGCGGCAATGAGTGAATGCCAAAATAGCAGGCTGCATCACTGACGTTATAAACAGTACGATGAACTATTTTTAAACGCATATATTCACCTATGCCGACCCAGTGGCAGTTTCAGATAATCAACCCGACATTAGTCTAATAGGGTGTTGCTTGACCTCAGTCGCTAACTCAATGAAACTCTCCATTAAATCACCTCCTACTAAAGTATGGATAATTAAATAATGTTAATTTTCTTTATTTGTATCGCACTCTTAGTGCTTGCGTACAAGTTCTATAGCCCCTTTGTTGAACGTCAAGCGGGTATCGATCCTAAAGCTAAGACGCCACAGGCAAAATTCGAAGATGGTGTTGATTATGTGCCTGTTCATCCAGCTAAAGCGTTTCTGATCCAATTCCTCAATGTTGCGGGTGTGGGGCCTATTTTTGGTCCGATCCTCGGTGCTTTATACGGTCCTATTGCCTTGGTGTGGATTGTGCTGGGAAACATTATAGGCGGTGCGGTGCATGATTATTTTTCTGGCGTGCTCAGCATTAAAGAAGACGGTAAGAGTTTGCCTGAGATAGCTGGTCATTACTTTAATATCTACTTTAAAGGCGTGATGTTGCTGTTTACCGCCATGCTGCTGTTTTTTGTGGGCGTGGTCTTCATCATGAGCCCTGCAGGTTTACTGAGTAATCTCGATTATTTCAAAGATACTATCTTTGGCAATAACACCTTTTGGGTACTTGTGATTTTAGCCTATTACTTTTTGGCGACTATGCTGCCGATCGATAAAATCATCACTAAATTGTATCCCGCATTTGGTTTGTTGATGATAGTGATGACGGTTTCTATTGCGGTTGCCCTGATGATCAATGCACCGCAGTTACCTGAGATGGGCGATGTGTTTGCTTATTTCGATCACAGTCACTACAACAATGAGTTACTTGAGCCAAATCCAGACGGATTACCGGTATGGCCACTATTGTTTGTGACTATTACCTGTGGTGCGATCAGTGGTTTCCACTCGACGCAAGCGCCCATCATGGCCCGTTGTTTGACCAACGAGAAGTATGTGCGTCCTGTGTATTATGGTGCTATGGTTGCTGAAGGTATTGTTGCTTGTGTATGGGCTACTGCGGGTATCGCGGCTTTCCCTGGTGGTTATGTTGAGCTTAAGAGTTTGCTCGACCAAGGTGGTCCAGGTTTAGTAGTTAACCAAGTGGCGACGACGTATCTCGGTGTGATGGGCGGCATTATGGCGATTGTGGCCGTGGCTATTTTCCCGATCACCTCTGGTGATACTGCGTTTCGTTCGCTGCGCCTGACGATTATCGACGCCTTCCATATTCCACAAAGCATGCGTAATCGTTTATTGGTTGCTGTACCTATCCTAACGATTGCGTACTTTATGACGAAGATCGATTTCTCCTTGATTTGGCGCTACTTTGCCTTCTCAAATATGCTGCTATCAACCAGTGTGTTGTGGTTAGCGACTAAGTATTTGTTCGACCGCGGGACTTTCCATTGGATTGTGAGCTTGCCAGCGATTGGTGGTACTAGCGTCACAGTTTCTTACATTATGACAGCGGGTATTGGTCTGGGTTTACCCCAACCTTTGAGCCAGCCTGTGGGTATCGCAGTCGGGGTTATCTGTTTAGTCGCGCTGATTATTGCGCACAACCGACGCAAACCTGTGGCAGACGCCAACTAGTCCGTTACACCAAGTTTAGCCATTTAGACACAAGGGCTGCATTTTGCAGCCCTTGTTTTTTATGATTAGCAGTAACTTGACTATCCTTTAATATCTTAATTTATAAAGGGGAATGTTTGCTGAACATTATTTAATGGGATGATTCATCGCGTTTCATCTAGAGGTAAGGTAAGGTCGTTAGACTGGTTTTTGTTTCTCTATTGAAACGATTAGTCGGTGATAGAGAACGTTATGCAGTACAAACATGCAGCAAAAGTCATTTAGTTTTTATTTATTTGAATATTTTTTGCGAACAGAAGGAGAGCACGTTATGTCTGAGAACAAATGTCCTATGCATCATTCTGCTGGTGGCACCACGAATCGAGATTGGTGGCCTAAACAGCTGCGGCTCGATATTCTGCACCAGCACTCTTCCTTGTCGAATCCTATGGGTGATGACTTCAATTATGCTGAAGCCTTTAAATCCCTCGATTTGGCCGCGGTAAAGCAAGACCTCCTCGCATTAATGACTGATTCACAGGACTGGTGGCCAGCGGACTTTGGCCACTATGGACCACTATTTATTCGTATGGCTTGGCACAGCGCTGGCACCTATCGCACTGGTGATGGACGCGGCGGTGCGGGCAGCGGTAATCAACGTTTCGCGCCGTTAAATAGTTGGCCTGACAACGTCAGCCTCGATAAAGCCCGCAGGCTTATCTGGCCGATAAAGCAAAAATATGGCAATAAAATCTCCTGGGCCGATTTGATAATCCTCACGGGCAATGTCGCGCTGGAATCTATGGGATTCAAAACCTTAGGTTTTGCCGGTGGGCGGGTGGATATTTGGGAACCCGAAGCCGATATTTACTGGGGAGCCGAAGATAAGTGGTTAGACGATAAACGTTATTCTGGTGAACGGGATCTTGAAGATCCCCTCGCCGCAGTGCAAATGGGGCTGATTTACGTCAACCCAGAAGGACCCAATGGCGATCCCGATCCCTTCGCTGCCGCCGTTGATATTCGCGAAACCTTTGCCCGCATGGCGATGAATGATGAAGAAACTGTGGCGCTGATTGCCGGTGGCCATACTTTCGGTAAAACCCATGGGGCAGGTGATGCTGCGTTAGTAGGGCCAGAGCCTGAAGCCGCCAGTATTGAGCAGCAAGGGCTAGGCTGGAAGAGTAGCTACAAAAGCGGTAAAGGTGGCGATGCTATTTCCAGTGGTCTTGAAGTGACTTGGACCTCAACGCCAACCCAATGGAGTAATAATTTCTTTGAAAATCTATTCGGTTATGAATGGGAACTGACTAAGAGCCCAGCGGGCGCCCATCAGTGGATACCTAAAAATGGTGCGGGTAAAGGGGTGATTCCCGATGCGCACGACGCCTCAAAACGCCATGTGCCGGCCATGTTAACCACTGACCTTGCACTGATCTTCGACCCTGATTACGAGAAAATATCGCGTCGACTCTTTGAAAATCCTGATGAGTTTGCTGAGATCTTTGCAAAGGCTTGGTACAAGCTGACGCACAGGGATATGGGGCCATGTACACGCTATTTGGGTCCTGAAGTGCCAGCAGAAGAGTTTCTTTGGCAAGATCCCATCCCAGCGGTTGATCATCCCTTGGTTGATGAGCAGGATGTCACGGATCTTAAACTTAAGATTATTGGCTCTGGATTAACGATTTCAGAAGTAGTAGCAACCGCTTGGGCCTCTGCTTCGACCTACCGTGGTTCTGATATGCGCGGTGGTGCGAACGGTGCCCGAATTCGTCTCGCGCCGCAAAAAGATTGGCCAGTAAACCAGCCTGAGCAACTTGCTAAGGTGCTGAAAGTACTTGAGAGCATTCAGTCTGAGTTCAACAAAAGCGGTAAAAAAATCTCCCTTGCTGATTTGATTGTGCTGGCAGGTTGTGTCGGTATTGACCAAGCGGCCAGAAATGCGGGAGTTGAAGTGACTATTCCATTTACGCCGGGTCGTATGGATGCCACACAAGCGCAAACGGATGTGGAATCTTTTGCGGTACTGGAACCGGTCGCCGATGGCTTTAGAAATTATCATCCCACTCAATTTTCGGTATCTGCGGAGGAGTTATTGGTCGATAGGGCACAATTACTGACCTTAACCGCACCGGAAATGACGGTACTCATCGGCGGGTTGCGGGTGTTAGATACTAACGCTGATCAATCTAAGACAGGTGTATTGACTGCGCGTCCTGAGTTTTTGACCAACGACTTTTTCGTTAACTTGCTGGATATGGGCACGACGTGGAAACCCACTTCAAAAGCGGAGGATAGGTTTGAGGGCGTGGATCGCGTTAGCGGAGAGCCAAAATGGACGGCGTCGCGGGTTGATTTGATCTTTGGTTCTAACTCGCAGCTGCGTGCGCTTGCAGAAGTGTACGCGAGCGGTGATGCGCAGCTGCGATTTATCGATGACTTTATCGCGGCTTGGACTAAGGTGATGAACTTAGACAGGTTTGATCTCCGCTGAGCCTAGCTTTAACTGATATTGTTAGTCTTATTTTAGTGGTTAATGGATCCAATTTAAGCCTTGTAGTGTTGAGGTTGGCTTAGCACTTAAGTGGATTGTCAGTCAAATGATCGCCTAACCCTCTGTGGTTATGCGGTCATTTTTATTAATCTGTAATGGTGTTTATCAATTTAGGATAGGAATATGAACATTCAGCAAATGTCGGGTTTAGCTATTTTACAGGCGATGGCAAAGGGCGAACTGCCCGCACCTTCGATCACCCAGACTATGCCCATGTCATTGATTCAAGCCGAAGAAGGTTCAGTGCTGTTTCATGCGACAGCCGATGATAAGCATCTGAATCCGCTGGGCGGCGTTCATGGTGGTTTCGCTGCCACTGTACTGGATTCTGTTACTGGCTGCGCCGTGCACACTTTGCTCGAAGCGGGTGTGGGTTACGGTACTATCGATTTGAATATTAAAATGATTCGACCTGTGCCTAAGCATCAAGTGTTAGTGGCCGAGGGCAGAGTGATTAATCTGTCTAAGTCCTTAGGAATTTCGGAAGGCACGCTAAAAACGCAGGATGGAAAATTACTGGCTACCGCCACGGCGACCTGCATGATTTTAAGGCCGTAAACCGATTCAATGCGCTCATGCAGTGGTATCTGTGCTGCACTTTGCCTTGGCTTTTCCATCGCTTGCTGCGGCGATACGGCCTCTTCGAGTTTAAGCCATGGATTGATGAGTTAACTCATGCCGAATCTGAGCGCTATTATCGCGCTAGCATCAGCAATCAAACATCGCGTTAGCACCAGCAATCAAATCGGTAATTGCATTGTTAGCGGTAAGGATTTATATAGATGTTAATTCAGTAAATAACGGAATTTTTTAATCATATTTTCATAAATAGGCTTCAAGATTGAAAATAGCTAGCATGCGATATTCCATTCGACAGAAAGTATGCTAGATTCTGGCGAATTGTTGCTGATCGCTGTATTGTTACCTCTGTCATCAACAGTTCTCCACAGGGCCATCACTGCAATTTGGTTACATTTGCAGGGAAGTGTCAGGAAGTTACACCAATTCAGAGTCTGCTTATGCAACCCAATTTATTTCCCGAACAAAGAAACGTTTACCAACAATCGATGGTGACAGTACCTTCGATTGAAGCCCAATCCTCCTCTCGTCGCGGCCGTTTGCAGCGCATGGTTGGCAGCGTATTGTTAACCTGTAGCGTATTGCTGAGTCTTTCGGCGTGTGCAGCGGGTAAGCAGGTGTCACCACAAGAAGGTGAAGAGTTCAGTTACGCTTGGCTTAAGGGCTATGCCCGTACTATGGCAGCACAACCCTATGAAAGCCATAAAGGCGAATTGCCTAAAAGCCTTCAGGGCATGAGCTGGGATGATTACCAACAATTCCACTTTAAGAAAAAAGCCGCACTGTGGCGCGATCAGGACTCGGAGTTTCGTGCTGAGCTGTTCCACCTAGGGCTGTATTTCGACACGCCAATTCACATTTATGAATTGAATGAAGGCAAGGCTAAGTTAATCGACTATTCGCCTTCTATGTTCGATTACGGTAAGTCAAAGGTGAAAGGCAGTCAGTTGCCTAAGGATCTTGGCTTTGCGGGTTTCCGTATGCAGTTCAATACCGATTGGGAACGTGACGTTGTCGCCTTCCTTGGCGCCAGTTATTTCCGCGCAGTGGGTCACGAGATGCAATACGGCCTGTCGGCTCGTGGTTTAGCGGTGGATACTGCGCTGCCAAAACCTGAAGAGTTTCCAATGTTCACCGACTTCTGGTTAGAAAAACCTAAACCAGGATCGAACATCACGACTGTGTATGCCTTGTTAGACTCTCCGAGTGTGACAGGTGCTTACCGTTTCGATATCGAGCCGAGTGAGCGTTTAAAAATGAAGGTGGATGTGGCTGTTTATCCACGTAAAGCGATTGAACGTTTAGGCGTAGCGCCATTGACCAGTATGTTTATGGTGGGTGAGAACGATCGCCGCACCGGTTACGACTGGCGTCCAGAAATCCATGATACCGATGGCTTAGCCATGCACACGGGTAATGGTGAATGGATTTGGCGTCCACTAGGTAACCCAGAAAACCTACGATTCAACGCCTATAGCGATGAGAATCCAAAAGGTTTTGGCTTACTGCAACGTGACCGTAACTTCGATCACTATCAGGACGATGGCGTGTTTTATGATAAACGCCCAAGCCTGTGGATTGAACCAACAAGCAGTTGGGGCAAAGGTTCGGTGCAGTTAGTTGAAATCCCAACACTGGATGAAACCTTTGATAACATAGTCGCATTTTGGAATCCTGCTGAGCCGATTGTTCCGGGTCAAGAGCTGCTGTATAGCTACAACATGTATTGGGGCGGCATTCCACCGGTTCAATCACCCCGTGCTCGCGTTGTTGATACCTTCACCGGGATTGGCGGCGTAGTTGGCCAGAAACGCAAATACTACAGTAAGCGTTTTGTGGTGGATTTCGCGGGCGGCACTTTGCCTATGATAGGCAAAGACACCCAAGTAAAAGCCGTGATCACTGCATCTGAAGGCAAAGTCGAAATTGAATCTGCCCGTCCGTTAGCTTCAATTAATGGTTACCGCGCTATGTTTGACGTAGTGCCACCCGGAGACGGTACTGAGCCGATTAACCTGAGAGTCTATTTGGAAGTCGATGGTCAGCCATTGTCTGAAACTTGGATGTATCAGTGGAATCCGCCCGCTAAGGATGATCGTGAATTGCACAATGCGGGTCATCTGCAATAAGCGATTAGTGAGTCATTAATCTAAAACGCCAGCTAACTTAGCTGGCGTTTTTGTTTTGGCTTAGCTCACTGAATCCTGCCTCTGCAGGTTTTTGGGTTATATGGCTTGATAGGCTAAGACTAGATTATCTAAAAAATGCCCTAGCAACTGATTCATTCGAGTCGTTGATTGTCCCACGATGAACTCAGGGCTTTGAATATAGGGCATTTTCTGTGTGCTAGAAAAAGCACTTTCTTGGGCAATTAATGGCGCTAATTGGCTACTGATAAATTCAAGATGGCATTGAAATCCAAAAACTAAATCTGTGTAACGTACAATTTGCCGTGGGCAAGCTTCACTTGTGGCGAGCACTTCGCAATCGGGAGTGAGGCCTGGCATGTCGTTATGCCAGTGGCCGACCACTTCAGTGGTCGAAAATGACTTAAGGCTAACATCACTTTTTCCTGCCGCCGTTAGCTCTATGGGGAAGTAACCAATCTCGGTATGCGGGCTCTTTTGATAACGGGCGCCTAATGCCTCACCGATTAGCTGTGCGCCAAGACAAACCCCCACAACGGCTTTATTTTTTTGGATAGCTTGTCTGATAAACCTTTGTTCTGCTTGGCTATCAAAATATGGACAATCGCTTTGGCATGTCGCGGGAGATTGGGGGCCACCGAGGATAATTAATAGATCAAAACCATCACTATTGTCGGGTAAAGCTTCATTTAGATAGATTTTGCTAAAGCTCATACTGTAGTTTTTGCTTGCGGCCCAATCGCTAAAATAGCCTGGACCTTCATAGCTTTCATGGATAATGCAATGAATGCGCATCGAGTTTTCCTGTGTCTTTTATGGGATAACGCTATGCTACAATCCTTTTTATTTGGCTGAATAACGTTATATGGACAAGTAATAATGCTAAATCGCCAACTCGATTCGATTAACACCATGATTGAGCAAGCGCCTAATATGCCTTCCTTTGTAAAAACGATTGAGATGCAGAAGGGGTATGTGGATGCTTTACACCAGCACTGTTGGCATCAGCTTATTTTTCCGCTCCAAGGTCTGTTACAGACAGAGGCAAATGGGGCACTGTTTTTGGTTCCCCATACCACAGCGCTTTTTGTACCTGCAGGTGTCATGCATGAGTCTGTTGCGATTACAGATACCTGCTTTATTGGTGTCTATTTGAATCCTATGTATGGCCGAGATTATGGCGCCATGATAAAGCCCGTCGCTATGAGTGCTTTTCTTAGGGAGTTGGTGCTAACGCTTAGAAAACAATGTGTTTTTAATCCCCCAACGAATGTTGAGCCAATGGCTCTGGCGGCAATACAGCGTTTGCTTGAGGTGTTATACGATCAAATTAATAGTGCGCAAGGACAGACCTTTAAGTTACTGATACCGCAAGATAGGCGCCTAAAATTGATCTTTGAGCATTTAACCCAAACACCAGCTTTAGATTTCTCTTTAGCGAAATGGGGTGAGATGGTTGGGGCATCGGAACGAACATTGTCGAGGTTATTTGTGAGGGAGTTTGGTTCCTCATTCGTCTTATGGCGTCAACATTTGCGGCTGATCTATTCGCTGTCGTTATTGGCCACAGACCTATCAATACAGAATGTGGCTCACCAAATCGGTTATCAAAATGATTCATCCTATATCAAAGCTTTCAAGGAGCGTTTTGGAATGACGCCACAGCGATTTCGGTTAGGCGATCATGGGATATAACGCAGTTACGACCTATGATAACGAGCATTTCATCTGACTTTTTAATTTGAATCAATGCTTTATGGATTTTATTCGCGGTTATTCATATCGTTGAATATAATCATCAATTGCAAGCATACGACTGAGTTATTGAGGACTAATTCACTTTTTGACAATCTAAATAATTTTTCACTGTAAAAGAGGCCAAATATAGGCGTAATCTGTGGGCGTTCTCGCCATGGGTCAGTATGTTATGTTTGAAATGTTCACTACGTTAGGCTTTGCTTGGTCTGTGGGTTTAGTGCTTGCGATACTGTTTGTATTGGCATACGAGTTCATCAATGGTTTCCACGACACCGCCAATGCGGTGGCGACAGTTATCTATACCAAGGCGATGCCGGCCAATCTTGCTGTTGCTACCTCCGCACTCTTTAACTTTGCGGGTGTGCTATTAGGTGGTTTAGGTGTGGCCTATGCGATAGTGCATTTATTGCCGGTAGATTCCTTGCTCGGCATGGATTCGACCCAAGGTTTATTGATGGTCTTTTCTTTGCTGTTTTCGGCAATTATCTGGAACTTAGGCACTTGGTATTTCGGTATTCCAGCATCGAGTTCCCATACCTTGATTGGGTCAATAATGGGCGTGGGCGGCGCGTTCGCGTGGATGAATCATCAGCCTATCTTGCAGGGCATTAATGTCTCTAAAGCCTCGCAGATCATGTTGTCCTTAATCATTTCGCCGACCTTAGGTTTTGTGATGGCGGGGATTTTTCTGCTCATCATGAAATATGTCTGGCAGAAACATAAAATTCACCGCACTCCCGATGAGCAGATGCAGATTAATGGCAAAAAACACCCGCCATTTTGGGCAAGGGCGAGTTTAATTGTCTCTGCTATGGGGGTGAGTTTTGCCCATGGTTCGAACGATGGACAGAAGGGCATAGGCCTAGTGATGCTAGTGCTGATTTGTATGGCTCCAGCGTATTTTGCCTTGGACATGGGGAGTCAACCCTATGATTTGGAAAGAACTCAAGATGCCAATCGGCGCATTATGGCGATTTACGATCGTAACCAAGCCGTGATCGCGGATGTGATCGACTTTAGCGCTTCAGCAAACGTCCCCGAATATATGCTGGCCCATTGCTCATCTGAAAATGTATTACCTGCGATGTCGCTACTTGACCGCCGCTTGGCAAAAGTCTCGACTTACAAAGACATGGATGTACAAGAGCGGCGCGAGGTGCGTCGGTTACTCCTTTGTATCGATGATACAGCCCGCCAAGTAGCGAAGTTAGATCTCCCCGCGAAAGATCTAACCTCATTGGCTAAATGGCGCAAGGATCTCACCCGCACCACAGAATATGCGCCACTTTGGGTGATTATTGCCATTGCGACTGCGCTGGGTTGCGGCACGCTAGTGGGCTGGCGACGGATTGTGTATACCGTTGGGGAAAAAATTGGTTCATCGAGTATGACCTACAGCCAAGGCATTGCCGCACAGGTCACCGCTGCCGTATCGATTGGGATTGCCAGTATGACGGGCATGCCAGTGTCGACGACTCATATTTTATCTTCCGCCGTTGCGGGCACTATGGTGGCTAATCGTTCGGGGCTTCAGATCCAAACAATTAAGCAAATCATGCTCGCTTGGCTGCTGACGCTTCCTATTACTATGTTGCTCTCTGCGTGCGTGTTTATCCTTGCCAATGCACTTTGGGGTTAGCTAAGAATACTCAAGTTGAATGCACACATAGCCAAGCCTTGAGCGCTTGGCGTTTAGGTTCAGTGCCGTTTTCCGCGATAATGACCTAAGCCATCTTGTTAGAGTTGAGCTTTCAACACCAACAAGGACATAAGATGGCTGAGCAATTTAGAATACTTTTCAAAGCACTACACCAACAATCAGAGCCGCTGATATTAACTAACGTTTGGGATGCCGCCAGTGCGGCCATCATCCAAGCATCGGGCGCCCGTGCGATTGCGACCAGTAGCGCGGCATTGGCTTGGTCGCTCGGTTATCCCGATGGCCAAGCGCTACCTAAAGCGGCCTTATTGGACGCAGTGAACCATATCCTACGGTTGAGCCGAGTGTCAGTGACGCTAGATATTGAATCCGGTTATAGCCAAGATCCCGATGAGGTTGCTGCTTTTGTTGCGCAGCTCGCTGAGCTTGGCGTAGCAGGGATTAATATTGAGGATGGCTGTGCAGGTGTTGCTGAGATGGTGGCAAAAATTAAAGCTATTCGCGCCCATCCTCGTTGCCAAGGATTATTTATTAATGCGCGAACCGATGTGTATTTACTGGGCTTAGCCAGTGGTGATGCCGCGGTCGCTATGACTATCGATAGGTTAACTCAATATCAGGCTGCGGGCGCGGATGGCGGCTTTATCCCTGGGGCTAATCAGGTCGAGACCGCTAAGCGCTTGTCTGCCGCTGTGGATATGCCACTGAATTTTATGCTATTGAATGAGCAGATGGATATCGGCGAGTTATTTGCCGCAGGTGTGCAGCGTTTTTCCACCGGTCCGGCTTCATTTTTACAAGCCTATGACACTTTGTTTAATCCAATTTTGTTAAATTCAATTAAGGCAAAGCCGTTTCAGCTGCAGCCAAAAGATGCGGTTATTGCCGTTGATAACGGTTCAATACCTAAAGCCATTACCCTTGATTTTGAACGAATGAATAACTTATTTATCCCGAGTTAAAGCTGTTTTTAATCTATATCCACGGCGAGCTTGCCGTGGGTTTCTTCTTACGTCTGTTTTACCTCGCGCCCTTTTACCAAGCAAGTCCCATCTGCGTACTTGTCTCCTCAGGTATCTTCTCAAGTAGGCTTAACTCGGCGAGTTGAATCTGCGCTGCAATTTGGCTGCGCAATGTTTGATAGAGACGGATGGCCAATTCAGGCGCGGTTTCATTATCGGGAGTATGAATAAACAGATAGGGCTCTCGACCTTCTGCGAGCCACAGCGGGAGCTGGGTTAGCCAATTATCAAAAAAGGCATCGTTATTCTTAGGCAAAGCGCTAACACCTTGCTGCGCGAGTTGTGCTACGGCATCGTCTGGTTGGCCGATAAAGCGCACCACAGGATAATTGGCGGTGGCAATCGCATGCACTGGCACCCGCGGCTTTTTCTTATGGGCGTCGATAATGGCGGCGTTGCTGGGCGGCAGGGCAAACAAGGGTCTGCTATCCATGATGATGCGATTCACTTTTTTATCGATAAGTAATCGATTGAGTGCGCGCTCGGCGTCTCCCTTCGCAAAAAACGCTGCATGCCTGACTTCAACGCCATAGGTTAATCCTTGGGGGACTTGATTGAGAAATTGCGCTAACACAGGTAAGTTTTCTGGGCCGAAATGGGCGGGAAGTTGAATTTTCCAGATCCCCGTTTTATCGATTAATGGCGCCATTACTTGGAAAAAATCCTTCAACTCTTGGCCGCAGTGTTGCAATAGTCTTTGGTGAGTAATGGTTTGCGGCAGCTTGAAGGTAAAGCGAAAATCATCGGGCGTGGCACTGTGCCAGTTCATCACGGTTTGCAGTGCAGGCGTTGCGTAGAAGCTGGTATTACCTTCGACGGTGTTGAATATTGTGGCGTAACGGGCGAGTCGCTCCGCTTGTTTAATCCCATGGCCATAAACACTCTCTTGCCAATTCGAGTGTGACCACATGGCTAGTCCAAGGCGAAAATGGCTGGGTTTATCTAACCCAGAACGCAACTCATCCAAAAATAAATTCCTTAAAAATTATTCACATTTGCCAATGTAACTCTAGCCTTATGTAGGCTAGAGTTTGGGGGCATTGTGCCGATAATAATAGTCTAGAGTCAAATCGAGCCGCTGATGGCTTGAGGTATTGTATTTGATTTTGTTGTGCATTTAATCCTGTAAAAGCTGGACTTAACTTGGCCAACTCTGGAATGACATTGAAAATTAACCTACTCTAATAGTGCGTTATTACTATTTTTATGCTTATGATCGAGTTTAAGATTTAGCCAAAGACAGACGTTTATTGGAGAACTGCGTGAATAATGATGGCTACACTTCCCTAAGCAATTTTATCGACCTTCTCTTGGATGCTATTTGCGTCGTCGATAAAGCTGGGCGGTTTGAATTTGTCAGTGCCGGGGCAGAACGCATTTTTGGCTATACCCCAGAAGAAATGATTGGCATGCAGATGCTCGATCTTGTTATTCCTGAGGATAGAGAGCGCACACTCGCAACCGCCAATGAGATTATGACTGGCCGCTATAAGGTCGATTTCGAAAACCGTTATGTGCGTAAAGACGGCGTCATTGTCGATATTTTGTGGTCCGCACGCTGGTCCGATGCTTACCAACAACGCGTCGCGGTCGCCAGAGATATCTCTAAGAGTAAAAACGCCGAACGCAGACAAGCTGCACTGTATGAGATTTCTGAAGCTGTGCATGTCGCTGAGGACTTGCTAGCCCTATATCGTCGTATCCATGAAATCATTGCAAAATTGCTGCCCGCGGCAAACTTTGCCATCGCATTGTACGATCAAGATTTAAATGAACTCAGTTTCCCTTACAAAGCCGCTGCGGGTGATAATTCACTGGTCGATATTGCAAGTTTCAGCCTGTTCACCGAACAAGTGATCCACAGTGCAGAATCTTTACTCCTGTGTCCCGTGACCTTATCTGAGTATCCTCAAGCGATTCGCGAAGAGCTGGGTAATGGCAATTTAAGTTGGTTGGGTGTGCCGCTAAAGCTGCAAAAAGGTGTTATCGGTGCCTTGATGATGCATAGCTTGCCCACTTCGGCTTCTTATACGCACCAAGACCGTGAGCTATTGGAGTTTGTTTCTACGCAAATTGCCTTTGCGATTGAACGCCGACAAATGCTTGCGCGATTAGAGCATATTGCGCTGTATGATCAGCTAACCCTGTTGCCCAATCGTGAGCTTTTTTACGACAGGTTTCAAAAGGCACTATCCCGAGCCCATAGGGAATCAAGTTATTTCTCTTTACTTTATTTAGACTTAGATAAGTTTAAGTGGGTGAACGATACCTTTGGCCATAGTGTGGGCGATTTATTGCTGCAAGTGACAGCACAACGTATTGTCAGCTGTGTAAGGGGCTCTGATACCGTAGCGCGTTTTGGGGGCGACGAGTTTGTCATCTTACTCGAGCGCGTTGATTCGGCACAGAATACCCTGTTGGCAGCGCAAAAAATATTACAAGTGCTCAATCAACCCTTTGAGCTTACCGATCAGCAAATCCATATTTTACCGAGTATCGGTATTGCCTTGTATCCAGAGCACGGCACGGACGAAAAACAGTTACTTTCCTGTGCGGATGCGGCCATGTATAAGGCTAAGAAAAATGGGGGCAATCGCATTGAAATGGGCTATCAAGGGCTAAGAAGTCTGCATGCAGATCCTCTGACAGCGGCTCCTGAGTTAAAGAGCGCTGAGTTAAAAGACACTGAGTTAAATAACCTTGAAAACAAGGCGACTAAGATAGTGTGAGTTCGATTGAGGCGAGTTGGAGTTACTGGAATGTATAAAGAAATGCCCGCGAATGTCAGTGACATTCGCGGGCATTATTGTATGTAGCGGTTTTACGGTATCAGGGTATAGAGTCCGTGATGACTCTACAGTTTGAAGCGATTCACTTCCTGCTGTAATGACGCGGCTAAGTGGGCGAGTTCCTGCGCTTGCACCATAGAGGTTTGCGCCTCAATCGAGAGATTCTCCGACACTTCACGAATCGACTCCGTATTGCGGTTGATTTCGCTGGTGACTGAAGTTTGCTCTTCAGCTGCCGTGGCAATTTGGCTCGCCATATCTGAAATATCATTAATGGCTTTACTGATCAGCAACAGACTTTCGCTGGCGGAATTGGCGTCGGCCACACTGGTTTCTGCCATTTCATGACTCTGAGTCATAGATTTAACGGCTTTGCCGGCGGTTTGTTGGAGGGTTTCGATCATCGCTTGAATTTCTTGGGTCGATGAATGGGTACGTTGTGACAGTACTCGAACTTCATCGGCAACCACAGCAAAACCGCGGCCCTGTTCACCCGCACGCGCGGCTTCAATGGCCGCGTTGAGTGCGAGTAAGTTGGTTTGTTCGGCGATGCCACTGATCGTTAACAGAATACTGTTGATCTTCTGTGAGTGCTCATTCAGTTCACCGATAATTCGGCCGGCAGTTTCAACTTCACTGGCTAAATTACGGATAGATTGCTGACTCTGGGCGACTTGTTTGTGGCCATGATTCGAAAGCCCGACTGCATTTTGCGCCGTTTGTGCTGTGTGCTCGGCGTTGCTGGCAATCTCTTCGGTGGCACTGGCCATTTCGGTGACAGCCGTGGCGACCATAGTCACTTCATCTTGTTGTACTTCAATGCGTTGGCTGTTGTCTGTGGCCGAAGCACTGCTGCCTTGGGCTTGATGCTCCAATTGACCTGCAATCTTGTGCATGCGGGAAATCATGCCGTGGAGACGTTCCACAAAGCGGTTAAAGCCCGATGCCAACATACCAATTTCATCGTGACTGTTGGCAGTATGAATGCGTACCGTTAGGTCGCCATCACCTTCGGCGATATCATTGAGTGCTTGGGCAACGCGTTCGAGATCTTTGAATTGGATTTTGAAAATCGCGATTAAAATCAAGCCAAATAGCACTAATAGGGCGACACCTACGGCCGACATCCACCAGGCAAGATCGGTTGCCTGTGACATGATTTCTTGTTTATCCATCACGAAAATCAGCGCCCAGTCCGTTGAGGGAATTGCCGCGACATAGACTAATTTAGTGGCGCCATCTAGGGTGCGTTCTTCCATGGTATTGGCATTGGTGCGTTGCGATAACCAGCTATTGCTAAAATCACTATCAATTTTCGTGAGTTGTTGGGTATTGAGCTGACTATTGGGATGACTGATGATGAGTCCCGCAGTATCGACCATCAAGGTATAACCTTCGCCCGGCACTTCAAGGCGCTGCACCGCATCGGTCAATTGATCTATGGTTAAGTTCGCTGCGGTCACGCCTATCAGCCGGCCAGAACTCATTACAGGCTCTGCAATGGTCACAACTTGTTTTTTCAGTGTGGCGCTGACGTAGGGCGCCGTCATGATCATTTTACCGGCAGCTTTAGCGTCCATATACCAAGGGCGAACGCGGGGATCATAATTCGCAGTATTCAGAGACGGATCTTGACGATACATGTTGCCTTGCTCGTCGCCATAATAGGTGAGGGCAAAGTCCACCGCAGTATGCGCTTGCAGTAAATGAGGGGTAACGTTTGTACTAGGATCGGCTTCAATGGCTTGTTTTAGGCTGGTAATGGCCATTTTTCTGTCTTGCATCCACTGACCAATGCCGGATGAAAAGGTATTCGCCAGTTGGTCAATTTCATGTTGAGTGTTTTCTAACGCATTATTTCTAATGAAATAACTAGAGATACTTACGAGTACAGCAATAGTGATCAGTACAGCGGAAAGACTGCTGAACAGCAGCCGTGTTTTGAGTGTCGATCGCATAATCTATTCCTTTATATTCCGTTAGCTCTCTAACGTTGTTTTAGTATAGCGGCAGCAAGGGGAAAAACATTAAACCATGAGTGAATTATAGTAATAAATTTAGACGTGACGCCCATAATTTAAAATTTTTATAATCATATGATTTCTATGTTAATAACGATTGAGTGAGCCATTCTTTATTAATGGTTACTCGATAAAACTGAGAAGATTGAATTGAGGTGGATGAATAATATTCTACAAATGATAAATATCATTCTTTATCGTCAGTAGACCGTTAAAATATACTCGTTCTCGCTAACGATATAATTAAATATGTTACCGTTTTACGAGTTTTATTAATTGATTATTCAGAATGCCAACCTGTTTATTTGAAGGCTAAGTTTCTGTGGGGAGTCTTGTTGTTCTGCTTCGTGCTTAGGCTTCATTTATTACGTCACATAAAAAAGGAGCTCCTAGAAGCTCCTTGTTAATTCTAAAATGGCCTTAATCTCATTGGGTCATTTTATTTTTGATCAGTACACAGCGCTGTTCCATTTGACGGGTTTCTAATAGATTGCGGCGGGTGAGATTCGATAATCCAGTTTGGCTATCAAGCACTTTATCCAATGCCGCTATGCTAGTGTAGTTACAATCAGTAGGAATCAAGTTGTGAGCGTAGTTACGCATAAACACAGGGCCTTTTTTATCCATATCCCTCAAGCTCGCCAGACGTTCTTCCGCCGTAGCCGCGCTCAATAGTTTCTGCTCCGCAGGATAAAGATTTTCCATAATGATCCGTTGCTTGGAGAAAGGCAGGCTGTCTTGATGAACCTTGCTTAACCAGCGACGTTTGTCCGCCGCTTCTGGGCGGATCACTTGCGCCGCAAGCGCAGCTTTTTCGCCTGAGTCCGAATTATCCTTGGCCGCTTCTTTGGTTAAACGTTGCTGCGCGTTAGGGAAATCATAGCGATTGAGCTGGGTGATGATCGCCCAGCGTAAATCTTGATCTAAGGTTAATCCCTTAATTTTTGTCTCACCGTCAACGAGTTGCGCTAAATGGCGCAGTGAATCTCTGTCGCTGGCTAAACTGACATACGCATCGAACCAAATACGTTGGAAGTCATTATCGCCTTTGCTTTCCATCGCTTTTCTAAGGCTCATCTGGCTTAAGCCTTTGATTGCATTCTCAGCGTAGTTTTGCTGAATAGGTGCGATCTGTGCGAGATACTGCTTCGAGCGCAACATGCTATCGATGATCTGACCAACAATCGTGTAGTCCGTCTCAGCAGGCGCGTTAACAAACACTGTGCTTAGGTATTGATCTAAGCTCAATTTACCTTCACGAACGCTGTCCCACAGACTTTGCCACAGCATAGAGCGCAGCAGTGGATCTGACACATTACTCAACTGCTGTTTTGCGGTGTTAAAGGATTTGTCATCGAGCTCGACTTTCACAAAGCCCCAATCATCAAAGTTTGGGTAGACTAAGTCTGGGCAGCGCTCACCAATCAGTTGTTTGACTTCGGTACGCTCACCCTTGTAAGTGACAGTCACAGTGACGTCATGACGCAAATCGAAGCGGCCTTGGGTAAAGAGGGCCACTTGGACTTTTTGTTCGCGTAATGTTGGCAGCTCAGCGCTTGCTGGAAGCTGAAGCAGGCTAAAGTCGCTGATACGGTTACCTTCACAGCGATATTCCGCCTTGATGGTGTTAACGCCCGCGCTGTAGAGCCATTCTTGAGTCCATGCGCTTAAATCACGACCCGCGGCTTTGCCTAGGCTATTGATAAAATCATCTAACTCGGCATTTTGATAACTATATTGTTTTAAATAATTGCTGACTCCACGGCGAAACACCATGTCGCCCAGCAAGTGGCGCAGTTGTTTCAGTGTCGATGCGCCTTTTTGATAAGTGATCGCATCGATATTGTCGAAGGCGTTTTGGGTTGTTGCCACTGGCACTTCAATCGGATGCGTAGTGACTAAGCTGTCCTGCTCATAAGCTCTTTGTTTGCCTTTAGCGTAAAAAGTGCGCCAAGCATTGGTGAATTCGGTCGCCTCCTGAGTCGCAAGCGTGCCCATAAAGGAGGCAAAGCTTTCATTGAGCCACAGGCCATTCCACCATTTCATGGTCACGAGATCGCCAAACCATTGATGCGCCATTTCATGCATGATCACGCCGGCTAGGCTTTGTTTTTGATCTGCCGTCATGGCTGCTTTATAAAGGAAATGATCCTCGGCAAAGGTCACAGCACCCGCATTTTCCATGGCGCCATAGAGGAAATCAGGCACCAGAATTTGATCATATTTCTTAAAGGGATATGGAATGCCAAAGTAGTTATCGAAGAAGGTTAACCCTTGTTTGGTATAGTTAAACCAATCCTGCGGTGTGACTTGATTCGCCACAGATTCACGGGCGAACAGGCGCATCGGATAGCGGCCCGAGTTGTCCTGCCACATGTGGTAAGGGCCCGCATGCATAGAAAAGTTATACGGACTGAGTTTTGGCGTATCAGGGAAGGTCCAACGATTGTAAGCGCCCGCTGGAGTGATTTGGCTTTCACGCATAGTGCTAATCACTTGCCAATCTTTGGGCGCTGTGACCGTAATCTGATAGTTGGCTTTGATATCCGGTTGGTCGAATACGGCAAACATTTGCTGCGCGGCGGCGGGTTCAAAATGCGAATAGAGATAGACCTTGCCATCGACCGGATCTTTAAAACGGTGCAAACCTTCGCCGTTGGTGCTGTGAGGGCGGGTAAACTGCACTTCAACCGTGTTTTCACCCGAGGTCAGCAGACGCGTATTTAAGCTAATGTAAGCGCCATTATAGTTTGGATATACGGCGGTACCGTTGATGATAAAGCGTTTTATCTGTGCCTTGTTTAAATCTAAGCTCAGTTGTTTTGGTATTTCACTTAATTGAAAGGTCACTTTAGAGGTGGCGGAAAACTCGGCTTCCCCTGTGAGCTGAAAATCCAGTTCATAGCGAACATCAGAAATGATCTGCGAGCGCAGCGCGGCCTGATACTGGCTAATGTAAGCACTGGCGTCACGTGGGCCCGTATTAAGAGTGCTTTGGGTGGCACACGACATCAATGCGCCGCAGGCAAGGGCAACAAAACTGGCTTTAAACAAGTTCACAACTAAATCCTTCAACAATTTGTTTTGTTTTCTGCTTGGATATTTACTTTCAATATCGGGAGTTTGGGGTTGCCTGAGTGGCAAATGATCCCCCGCGCCAACGCCGATTTGAAGCAGCATCATTGCAGTGTATTTTGGCCGAGTACACTACCTTATTTACCTTGGATAACCAATGTTAAAAATGTAAAAAAAAGCCAGCGTTTAAGCTGGCTTCTTAGGATTTCTGTTTGGTGGTAGTAAGCGCCAATAGACAATTACATGCCTAAGAAAGACTTAGACTTCATCTTACGGATTTCTTTTTCATCAGACCATTCGATCAGGCCTGTTTCTAAATCCATTAAACGCATTGTCATCTTGTAGTACACGTCTTTAGTGCTACCGTCTTGCTTAACTATGCTAGATAAATTGCCGTATAACATGTATTGCGCGCCGATTTGACGACCAAACTTGATGGCGGTTGATGGATCAACCATGCCAGTGTTGTTTTGGTAATCCAATTGCTTACGGACTGAATCTACTTTAGTCATGTCGATAAAACGGAACTTGCCTGAGCGCAATAGTTTGTTGCTGATAGAGTCAGTAACAGACTCAGTATCAATGTGCTCTGAGGTTTTGTTCTTGATGCTGTCGACAAATAAAATCGGACGGCTATTGGCTGTCATGGCAACGATAGGAGGGAAAGTCATCATGCTATCCACCATCTTGGCTGCAATAGCTTGTAGATCCGTTGAGCCAAAATTCTCATTGACGGTTTCAACTTCGGTGGCATCGCCATATTCGACTTTAGATTGACATGCAGCCAGACCCATAACGGCAGCCAGCACAAAAATCAGTTTAAATTGTTTCATAGTCAGTTCCATTTTGTGATTGTATAAACTTAATGACACACGTCTTATTCAAATACCACAACCGCTAGGCTAAATGATTATTGAATAAATTCGGGTGTAATTACCAGTATCAATTGCCCAGACTAAGGTGGTTTTGCCTGCTGCAACGTCAATTTTTGCCGGTGGCGCTTTATCTAACTGCAAAGTGTATTCACCCGCACTCAAATAACGCCGCCCGATCTGTGCTTGTTTAGGCAGCGTCAGCCAACTACGACGATCCGCTTGCTCTGTTACTACGTTAAAAATCTGCATCGCTATGCTGCCAATATCGGCGGCATTGTTTCCGGGGCTGCCACTCTTTCCAACCTGATAGGCCATCTCAGATTTGGCATAAACCCTTGCGACTTGGCGAACCAAGGTTGCGGGCAGATCTTCCTTGAGTGCTGTGATGGCTAAGGCATCGATATTGGCAATAGGTTCAGTTTTCAGCACTGTACCTAAACCTTGCACTTGCGTCTCTGGCACAAAAGTATTGTTTGGCATGTAAGTGGCTAGCGACACGGTTTGCCAATTGCCATGGATAGTAAAAGGCACGGTAAGGGCTTGCTTGGCGGGCACAAAGCCGCGCTCGACCATCAAAATCACTTGGCCATCTTTGGGATTAGGTAATTTAGCATCGCCCCAACGACGTTTAAACTCATCATATTGCGGCATGCCGAGTTGCTTGGCGAGACGCACCAGATCTTGCTGTAAATAGGTGTTGCCTGGGGTGATTTGTGCCGCTTTACGATAATCGATATAGGCATCGTTCGGCTCACCCAGCACTTCATGTAATACGCCAGTGGTGTAATAGCTGTAAGCGTTTAAGAAAGAACTCGTCACAGTGCCTGCGGCTTGGCCTAGCTTGTTGACCTCGGCATCGATAGTCCCGTTTGCCATGGCTTGCACCGACTTTTGCGATTTTTGATAGCGCTCTTGCTCGCTGCTTTGTAACTCGTTACTGCGACGAACTTCGACTAAAGCGCCTTGGTAATCGCCACTAAATAAATAATTCAGCGCTTGGTATTGGTGCAGCATGATGCGTTCATACCCAGGCCCTCGGTACGGAATCGCATTGTCGTTTAACACTAAGCTGCTGGCTGTGGCACTAATATCACTGACGCTGACTTTGGCCTTATCATCAAAGGCGGTGTAAGCATCGACCGCTTGTTGGTAGTACTTTTTACTGGCCGCAAAATCGCCGGCGACTTGAGCAATACGGCCCGCTTCTTGAGCATAGAGCAGGCCATCGTTGCCATTGATATTACTGGCAAGTTTGTCGATATCGGCCAAGGGTGTTGCACTATTCAACTCTTGTTTGAGCGGTTCAATCTGTGAAGGGTAATTAATAAAAATACTGTTGTAGGCGCAGCCCGATAAACTTAACACCAACCCCATTACCAAAGCGGGTGCAATAAAAGCGCGAGATAAAGGTGTAACCAAAGACAGTTTCATTATTGCGCTTCACCTTGTTCGATGGACTTGGCTGAAATCGACTGAGCCTGTTCAGGCATACGTGAGCGCTCGAGTAAGGTGATCCCTTGCAGGTGATCAAATTCGTGTTGAAAAATCCGCGCAATAAAGTCTGTTAATTCGGCCTGTTGCCACTCGCCTTGTAAATTCTGGTAGCGCACTTCAATGGCTTGATGTCTTAGTATGTTAAATCTTTGGCCAGGAACGGACAGGCAACCTTCTTCGCCGCCGACTAAGTCACTCGATGCATGAATGATTTGTGGATTAACCACGACTACAGGCGCCATATTGGGTGCGTCGGGATAACGTTCATTAGGTCGAGAAGCCATAATAAATAAAGCTAAGGGACTGTGAACCTGTGGCGCCGCGATGCCAACGCCAACGCCTTTGGCGGCTTCCATGCTGGCAGACATTTGCTCTGCAAGGTGCGCGAGCTCGGCATCGAAATGATGCACTGCAATTGCAGTCTGCCCTAGGATAGCTTCACCCACTAACGCTATGGGTAATAAAGGCGGGGTTTGTTTTGGCATCAAATGTTTAAACATCGCATTCCCTGGATATTTTGCGGTAACCGTCTTTGAATCAAAGTCTTATTTTAAAGCGTCAGTATTAGTAATGTGGCGGCGGCGTTTCTTCAGCCTGAGTCGCCATATTACTCGGTTCCATGTCTTGTAACTTACCAATTAACATGTGAATTTGGTGCTGTTGGTGAGCCACAAGTCGATTTAATTTGATCACTTCTTGGTTTAACTCTTCGACTGTTAGCTCTTGAAAAGCCAATTTGGTTTCTAGATCTTCAATTTGTGCTTGTACGCCTTGCATGACTAACCTCTATTGCTGCCAAGTCTCAACTAAGCCTTGGCTACTGATACTAACGACTTTATTGGTATCTCGAATTGCCACAGAGTATACAACGGCTCCTCGATTTTGGCTGTTTTTAGTGAGTGCAACCTGCCATTTTTCGATTTCCTTACCCGAGTCGCGTTGCCACAATATGACTTCCCGCGCCGGCGTTCCCGTTAATATCTGGCTGTCTTGTTTGATAAACCTCACAGCAGAAAAGTTCATCTGCCGACGGGTAATATCTAACTGATTTAACAGCTTACCGCTAGTGTTATCCCAAATTTTGGCTTCATTTGTGCTGCCATTGGTAAAACTTAGTGTGCCACTGTCGTTAAGCGCCACTTTAGTGATACGGCTGCCTAAGGTCCAAGTATGAAGCGGCTGACCCGTTTGCGCCTGCCAAAGAATCGCCTGCATATCATTCGAACCCGTTAATGCTAATCGACCATCCGCGGAGAGGGCCACGCTATTGACGCGATCTTTATGTCCCAGAAATTTGATTAAGGCACTTTGGGCAGCATTGAGCGACATAACTGAACCATCATTTAAACCAATGAGTAGTGCGCCATTATCGGCTACCGCCACGCTTTCACCGGATGAAGGCAAAGACCACCATCCTAGGGATTTTCCGTCGGCTATTCTCCACATGGCAACTGAATCTCGGCTTAACGACGCAGCAAATAGTCCGTTGGGCGAAATCGCCGTACCTGTGACGCCAGTATTGATATCGCCATGTATCCATTGGTATTTAAGTGTATGGGTGCTGAGATCCCAGCATTGGACTCCACTACTTTGGGTGGCGACTAAGGCGAATTGTCCATTGCTCGATAGACTCGCGCTATAGCTAGCTTCCGTGGTGAGAACGCTAATGTCTTCCGCTTTAGGATGGCAAGCTGTCAGAAAAATTGTGCAAATTACCAGCAGTAGATTTTTCTTCATGAACTTGCTCCCTAAGTTGCTGTCTTTAGACTTGATCAAGTGACATTAATCACTGTTAACCCATAAAGAATCTAGTTGGTATAACCGAGATAACTAGTATAAAGTTGTCTCGCTTAGGTTATTGTAACCGCTTGAGGATGCTGAGGAAGCTTTAATGAAATCGATTTATAAATTATCGTTAGTTGCATTGGCTGTTATTGGCCTATCTGCTTGTAATCAAGAAGAAAAAGCAGCTGCTGCGAGTACAAGTGTTGAATTAACGACAGAAGCTCAAAAAGAAGCTTACAGTGTAGGCGCTTCAATCGGTCGTTACATGTCTGGCCATATCAAAGAGCAAGAAGAATTAGGCCTACCAGTTGATCGCACTCTGATTGTCACTGGTTTCACTAATGGTCTGAATGACCAATTAAAATTAACCGAAGAAGAAATGCAAACCATTCTTCAAGGTCTAGATAAAAAGTTAAACGATAAACGTCAGGAACAAGCGACTGCGATTTCTGCTAAGAACATCGAAGACGGTAAAAAATTCCTTGAAGAAAACAAGGTTAAGTCTGGCGTAGTGACAACTGAGTCTGGCTTACAATATGAAGTATTAACACCAGGTACTGGCGAAAAACCTGCCGCAGAAGACACTGTAGAAGTGGATTATGTGGGTACGTTAATCGACGGTACTGAGTTCGACAGTTCATACAAACGTGGTCAAACGGCTAAGTTCCCACTGAACCGCGTGATCCCAGGTTGGACTGAAGGCGTGCAATTAATGCCTGTTGGCGCTAAGTACAAGTTTGTTATTCCTGCAAACTTAGCCTACGGCGAGCGTGACACTGGTACTATTCCACCAAATTCCACACTGGTTTTTGAAGTTGAATTGAAATCAGTTGAGAAAGCGTCTGCAACGCCAGCCGCTGAACCAGCAGCTAAAAAGTAATGAATTAACTGCCGCGTTTAATACGCAGTAAGTGAAATACCGCTCCTAAATGGGCGGTATTTTTTTGTCTGTAAAAATCACATTATTGTTTTAACCGACTTTCCGCACCTGATTTAGGAATAAATTTGCCGATACCGTTCGCCTAACACGTCGAGAATGATCTGCTGGTCCACTGTGAGTCCTGTGACTTGAGGTGGCGCCTCTCCCAACTGGTACTCGTG
>NZ_JALBYT010000130.1:0-255 GCF_022690845.1 Shewanella sp. N2AIL
TTAACCAACTAGCCCATTTGGGAGGCAAAATCCTGTAATACATCACCGTCCTCGCCTGGAACTTATGCGAGGTTAATTATGACTTTCCAAGATAAGGATACAAAAATTCACTAACTTCTCTTGAAGCGATACCAATATCAACTTTTATGCCCTCTTTCTCTAGAGCATAAAGACCCTTTCCATTGTTCCTTTCATCAGGATCTAGAATAGCAACTACAACTCTCTTAATTCCTGATTTAATGATTACAGAAGAAC
>NZ_JALBYT010000131.1:0-255 GCF_022690845.1 Shewanella sp. N2AIL
TGCTGTTGCCGGCCAAGTCAGTGACGGTGGCGCTGACAGGGTAAGTGCCATCGGCCAAGGTGGTGCCGGTTAAGTCGATGCTCCAGTTACCGCTGGCATCAATCACCAAGCCGTTGGCAGTGGTGTACACCACGCCATTGATGGTGACGGCCAAGGTGCTGTTGTCACCTAAATCGACCGTGCCGTTGAAAATCAGGGTGTTGTCGTTGGTGATGAAGTCGCTGCCGGAGGCGCCGGTGTCATCGGTAATGCTGG
>NZ_JALBYT010000132.1:0-253 GCF_022690845.1 Shewanella sp. N2AIL
AGTATTTAATTGCATGAGTCTGTCATGTGATTAATTACAAAACGATGTAAACGTGGAAACGTTTGCATCATGAGTTCTCAAACACTTTATTAAGTGTCTTGAATATTCAAAAGTAAATTATTCTTTGTTGAATAGTTTACGTCTAAGGCGCGTCCACTTCTTTGGTCAGAAGTGAGACAAGTAAAACCAAGCTGGTCGCAATGCGACTCAGATGAGTGAAACTCATTTGGGTTGTATGGTTAAGCGACTAAGC
>NZ_JALBYT010000133.1:0-249 GCF_022690845.1 Shewanella sp. N2AIL
CGTGCTCAACCAGCTTGGATTTTATCAACGTGTAGAGCTTACGGGCCCCTAACCTTGGCATATATTTACGCCAGTACTGAACCCAGTCTTTGATGACCGATAGCTCAGCTCTACGACTTTCCATTCGCGCAACTGCCTGATAAATACCTTGCCTCGACATACCCGCAGCACGACATGCGGCAGCGAGGTTTATTTCGCTTTTAGCTTTTGCTTGCCAGACGTACCGGATAAGTACTTTTTTCTGAGGCC
>NZ_JALBYT010000134.1:0-248 GCF_022690845.1 Shewanella sp. N2AIL
GGTGATATAACTCGCCGCATCCCTAAAACTCAGTTGATTAGGATGGACCGATGGCAAGCTTTTAGCCATCAGCAACATCTTATATCTAATGAGATTATAGGCCAGTAGCACGCCCCACAGCTCTTGAGTCACCAGCTCCGGTAGTTGACTGCGTAGCGTAAAACGGCTCTCCAACAGATGTTGTTTCATCTCTCTGTAGCCCAGTTCGATTTCCCATCGATGGGCATATAAGTCGACGATGTCTTCGC
>NZ_JALBYT010000135.1:0-247 GCF_022690845.1 Shewanella sp. N2AIL
AACAAAGCCATTCCGATAGCGGCCCAAATCATCGCATCCATCGGCAATTTACGCCGTCTTAACGTCGCAACGCCCTGAGAGTCCAAACAAGATTGAATTAACTCAGGTTCTAACACATCAGCTAAGCAGGTGAATTCGGTTAGGCGGGTAATATGAGTGCGGGCGAGTGCTTCTGAGAGTTGCATAAAAAAATCCGATGACATGAGGTCATCGGATTTTGATCTTTTCAGCGAGATCGTCAAGCGAT
>NZ_JALBYT010000136.1:0-246 GCF_022690845.1 Shewanella sp. N2AIL
CTAATACCTGGCACGCGAGAGCTGAACACCCTCATTGGTGCGGTCTTAACTTGTATGGTGTTGACGGTGTAGTGTGGCGGACACCCGATAGTGTCCAAAATCAAGCCGCCTTTGCGCGTACCGCAAACGCTTCAGGCGAAGCGGCTTATCCGCAAATTCGCATGGTTTGCTTGATGGAGTTAAGCAGCCATTTGTTGGTCAACAGCGCCTTTGATTCGGTTGCCGAAAATGAAATGAACTTAGCAT
>NZ_JALBYT010000137.1:0-245 GCF_022690845.1 Shewanella sp. N2AIL
TGTAAGCGTTGTGAGGCGTTGAGCTAACATGTACTAATGACTCGAGAGGCTTAACCATACAACCCAGATGGGTTTTGCTAAGCGAACTTAGACAGAATATCGACACTTGATGAAGTGTGAACTCAAATAAAGCAAATCAGCTTTCCGAATTATTATTAGCGTGAGCCAGAGATGGACACGGTAATAAACAGAATTTGCTTGGTGACAATAGCCTTGTGGAACCACCTGATCCCATCCCGAACTCA
>NZ_JALBYT010000138.1:0-240 GCF_022690845.1 Shewanella sp. N2AIL
CCGTGTGCTCAGTGCCATCGTCACTCAAGACCACAAAGGTTTCGACCTTAGTTTCGCCTTCAGCCAGATATTGCACGTCGGCGTTATCGACGTTGTAAGTCCAGTTGCCCGCCGCATCGATAGTCAGACTGCCGAGTGCGCCATTGCTAGCAACGCCGTTGCCCGCTTGGAATACCGCCTGGCCGCTGTCGGCATCGGTAATGGTTAAGGTGCCGCTGTCAGTCAGAACTGGATCGGTGG
>NZ_JALBYT010000139.1:0-231 GCF_022690845.1 Shewanella sp. N2AIL
TGCTGGGCGTGCCACTTAACAATCCAGTAGCCGCATTGAAGCTCAACCAGCTTGGTTTAATCACCGCGCTCAATGTCAGTACATCGCCCACATCGGTATCACTCGCCGCAAAGGTGTAGCTGTACGCTGCATCTTGAGTGGCGGCAGTGATGGCCGTTGAACTAATGGTCGGCGCATCGTTAACGTTGGTCACTGTGATACTGAAGCTTTGCTCTGCCGTTAAGCCGTCCG
>NZ_JALBYT010000013.1:0-123382 GCF_022690845.1 Shewanella sp. N2AIL
TCGCGGAAGGCCCGAAGGTCCCCTCCTTTCCCCCGTAGGGCGTATGCGGTATTAGCAGTCGTTTCCAACTGTTATCCCCCTCGACTGGGCAGATCCCTAGGCATTACTCACCCGTCCGCCGCTCGCCGGCAAAGATAGCAAGCTATCTTCCCGCTGCCGCTCGACTTGCATGTGTTAGGCCTGCCGCCAGCGTTCAATCTGAGCCATGATCAAACTCTTCAATTAAAGTTTTGTTGCTTCCGTCTTGCGACTTCAGCGGCTCAATGAATTCTGATTTTTTGTTTCTCGCACTCCCTATAAAAGAAGGGCTAAACAAACTGTACATATTGCTATGAACACTCATTGTTACATTGATTTAAATTTTTGACTGCCAACCCGAAGGTTAAGCAGTTTCGATTAACTCAACACCTGTGAGTGTCCACACAGATTTCTTGTTTTATCTTGTTAAAGAGCAACTCAACCTCATAAGAGAAGGTGAGTACCACACTGAGCGCCGAACGCTTCCAGTTGGCTAGGGCTGCGTATTCTACGCATTTCCCGTTTCGCGTCAAGGAGTATTTTCAACTTCTTGCTGCGATTGAATTAAGTGCCATTCTCAACAGAGAGTAAGCCATTCAATTCAACCTAACTCGTCAGCTTGCTTTCGCTGTCTGCCGTGTCAGTGGATGCGCATTATAGGGAGATTGAGAAAGTGCGCAACCCCTATTTTAAGGAAATTTGCAGTTAATTCTGATTATCTAAACTAGACACAAGATACCCACCACTTACCCCCAAAGTTATCCACAAAATAGCGTTCTTTCTGCAGTTCTACCTCATATTTTGAGGATGTAATGCATCAAGGCGAAGAGATTTACACATAGATTCTATAAAGTTTAGATAAGGATAACGGCTACTAGAGCCGAAATATCCCATCGCCATAGAAAGCCGAAATGACTCAATCAGGGACAGGGAGAGATCTCTTTAATCCTTATTTGGTAACTCGCTATATAAGTAGCAGCATAAGTAACTGTCATAAGTAGTGCAGAGATCATTCGACTCTATTCAGCTTCATCTATTTCCGAGTGAGCGGATTAGCTCGCACTCCAAAGTAATTGTCCGCAGTCGGTAAGATCATAGCCACCCAGTAGCGCCGCCATTTGCCTCGAGTGGCCGCTCGCTAACATAGTAAAGAGTTGTTGAAGCTGACGACGGAAGTAAATGCTTTGCGGCATAACAAAATCGAAGGACTCTTTAATCAGTGGCACGAAACTCAAACCACTCTCCAATGCCACCGATTGGCAACCAAAACCTATATCGGCATCACCACGGGCGATATAACCTGCCAGCTCGCGTTCACTATAGGCCGTCAGCACGACATTAAGCTGATCTAAGCGAGCACCTTGCTTTAGCAACCAATGCTCTAAATGTTGCTGGCTACCCGCGCCGCCCTGACGACTCACCCAACGCCAAGGTAAGTTCACGACTTTGTCTTCCTCTTGGCATCTGTGGTGCATATCGGCACGCATGATCAACCCTTGCTGGCGGGAGTAACCGTGCACCATGATCCATTGTTGGTGATTGTTATACCCTTTAAGTAAGGCTGGATGACGGATATTGCGATCCTCCATACTGCCCCAGTGCAAGGTACACACATCGGCATAACCTTTAGCGAGTAGCTCTAATCCTAAGCGCGAACCTGTCGCGCTGTAGCTTATCAACTCACGACTACCAACTTGTGCCATCAAGCGCGCCACCAGCATAGACAAGAGTGGATCGTCACTGCCGGTGATCAATAAACGGTCGGTGAGCATGCCGCTGTGGCACGAATCCATCACCCAACGGTCGATTAGCACTTTCGGGAATAGCCATTTACCGGTGATTTTAGTGGCGGGGAGAATTCTGTCATTGGCCATGGCGTAGACTTTTTTCTCGTTAAGATCTAAATACTCGGCCACTTGCTTCGCGCTCATGTAAACCAATTCACTGGCAGACGTCATCTTGTTTCCTTGTCTTATTCTTCATTACTGCATGGCAAGTCTTAGCATTACTGTCTTAGCTCACTTGGGGCTAAGGAGCTGTATTGGCATCAAATTGCAGATTTTCACTGCCGTGATACACCAAAAAGTGTCGACCTTTAGCGCGGGCGATAATAGTAATGCCTAACTGCTGCGCCAGTGCTAAGCCCATCTGAGTCACGCCGCTACGTGATAGCAAAATGGGGATCCCCATCTTGGCGACTTTAATCACCATTTCGGAGGTTAAGCGGCCTGTGGTATAGAAAATCTTATTATCACCACGATCCTGCGTCAGCCACATATCCCCAGCCAAGGTATCGACGGCGTTATGGCGGCCGACATCTTCAACGAAGGCCATAATCTTATCGTCTTCGCACAAACCACAGCCATGCACAGCGCCAGCATTCTTATAGGTTTCGTTATATTCGTTGATATTTTTCAATAAGCTATACAGCGTGCTTTGCTTCAAACTCGGTGTAGGTAAATTGATGTTATCTAGATCCTGCATGAAACTGCCATAAACTGTGCCTTGACCACAGCCTGACGTCACGGTTTTTTCGGAGAGTTTCTCGTCGAGATCGACAGTTTGTTCACGGGTAACCACAGCCGCAGAACTCACATCCCAATCGACGATGACAGAGTCCAGCAGGCTCACATCCGAAATAAAGCCTTGGTTCTTAAGATAACCTAACGCCAGAGACTCAGGTTTTGCCCCTAGTGTCATCAGCGTCACTATCGGACGCCAGTTTAAATAAACGGTAAGTGGACGTTCGCAGGCGACAAATTTATCTAGCACTTCCCCTGCTTCATTCACTGCTTTTACGGCAATGGTTAACGGTACTTCCGCTTGGGTTCTCACAAAAGAACACTGATGAGAGTTAACTGCAACGTCTTTATCTGTGCCCATGCTGTTTTCCGAAATCATAATACTACCGCTTAACGAGTCATGGCCTGAGCATAGCAATATTTGTACCTAGGCATAAAACTCGGGGTTAAATGCGTGATCTGCCGCAATGCTGATTTTTCATTAGCCCTTTTATGTCCCAAACAAAACCCAGCACTGGACAAAATGTCCACTTTTTAGGGGGTTTTTGATGATCTAGTTCAAACTAATACCCCATGTTTACTGGCACCAATATTGCAGTGACCTTTTATCGCAATTTGTTGGTAAAACCGATCCGTTCGATCTACGGTTCGTCCATCAACACGGCTGAGACGGAGAGACAATGCAACATACAACGAATGTTTGGCCCATGTACGTTTCACTTAAAAAAGTAGAGAAACAAGTTGGCCGCTGGACCTCAGTACAATGGGAAATTGAACACCTACTTCCCGCTACCCATCAAGCCCCTGACGACGCGACCTTAGTGCTCCTCGAACTGCACAAAGACGAGCGCGCCAGCTATCGCCTCAATCTCGATGTAGACAACGCTATGCTATATTTAGTGTGCGATGAAACGGCCGATGGCACTTGGATACCCGCAGCACTGTCGGCAGATCAAAACGTCGCCGCAGGTTGTCTTGAGGGCAATACCCCTGTTATCAACCTATTGATGCCAGAAGCCATCGCTTGTTGGATTGAAGCCTTTATCACCCAGCATGGCGAAGTCGAAATCGCCGCTCATCGCCGTAAGCATGTCGATGGCCGTAAGAATCAAGGCCCGAGTCACGATCCACTTCGGAGAGACTAATGGCTGAATCCACGCAAAAAACGGCTGGGCTACTGAGTCGCTGGAACCAGCGTCGCGAACAAGTTGCCGCTGAGCAAGCACTAGAAAATCAAGCAGCCGCGCCTCAAGCGCCGATCGCGACCGAAGCCACTGTGGCAGTTGAGCCGCTTCAATCGACAGAGCCCGCATTAGAGTCCAATACTGCCGAGCATGACGATCCGAATCGCATGCTCACGGCGGCGGATTTACCTAATCCTGACGAAATTGAAATTGGCGGTAGCTTTGCGAGTTTTATGGGCGCGAATGTTGATCCGGCGGCGAAATCTGCGGCTCTGAGAGCGCTGTGGAAACAACCGCATTTCAACGAGATAGATGGGCTTTTGGAATATGCGCTCGATTACAGTAATCAGCCCAAACTCAGCGCTGAAGTTTCAGCAGAATTAGCACAAAAAGTCTTCCGCTACATCACCAAAGACAGCGAAACGCCGGATGAAGAGTCAGCCTTAGCCAAACAAGCTGCAGAAACTAATCCATCCGCTAGTCTTGATGTAAGCGAAACCACGACTCAAGAAGTCGACACCGAATTGGCAGCAGAGCCGATAGCGGACAATTTGGATGGGGAGACTGATGACCTACCCCAAAATGCACCAGAGCCCTTGGCTCAGGCCCAAACCCGAGTTGTTTAACGTCAGTTTAGCTAATTTTAATGTCCGTAACTTTGGTATGTGAATTGCTGTACTAAGACATAAAAAAGCTTAGATAAAAGCAGAAAAGGCAATGACTTACTTATTACCAGCCGCCTAAATCTGCCCAGATACAGTAAAACAAGAAACAGCCAAAGTACTGTTCAGGAACGCAATGTGAGCACTCATTTGATGACCAATCAAACCCAAGAAGCGTTAAAACAAGCGCGGCAACAGGTGTTAGCGCAAACTCAGATGTTGCAGAATCTGATCCCGCCAACCGTCAGCTACACCACCGAAGGCAATGTCCTCATTATCGGCCCAGAAGATCTGGCTCGCCTTGCCGCGGACAAATTGTCCACTATGGCCCATCGCGTGATTTTAGCCAATGAAGCCATTACCAGCCAAGATGAAGCGCACCTTGAGCGTGTGATGGCGGCGGCAACCGATGTCGAAAGTTACTACAACAAACTCATTGGCGTAAAAGGCTTTTTAGGCCAATTCCAAGTCAGTGTTGAACATCAAGATGGCGCGGCCGAACTCAGTTTAGTGTCGATTCGTAAACCCCATTTCGATATCGTGCTCGATTTGAGCAGCACAGCTTGTTTGAACTTAGAAATGCTGCCACCCGGTTATTTCTATGTCGGTCAAGACGCTGAAAAACTCGAAGATGCCCTCGCGCAAATTCCCGATCTTGTCGGCCAATTCGATAAGCCTCGCTACGTCAAAATCAACCCAGATATTTGTGCCCATGACCGCAATGGCATCAATGGTTGTAATCGTTGCCTTAACTTTTGCCCAGCCGATGCGATTAGTAGCGTGGCGAAGAAAATTGAAATCGACCCATACCTTTGCCACGGCGCGGGCAGTTGTACCAGCGCTTGCCCAACGGGTGCCATCAGTTACGATTTACCGACGCCGCAGGCCTTACATTCATATCTGAACAAAGTCGTTAGTCGTTTCCGCGAGCACGCCCAAACCGCACCGGTAATTTTGTTCCACGACAATGCCGTCGGCGCCGACTTTATCACCGACGATCTAGCGGGTGACATTATCCCCGTCGCCCTAGAAGAAATTACCGTTGCCAGTTTAGATCATTGGCTGTCGGTACTCGCATGGGGCGCACGCCAAGTGCTGATCCTCAATACCGACGCCACAGCGCCAACCCTCACGCAAATGCTTAAAGGCGAACTTTCTTTAGCCAACAGTATTTTAGATGAGATGGGTCAGCCGCAACGTATCAGCCTCATCGACCCAAGCATGCTTGCCGATTTAGATTCGATGCTCGATATCAGCTTAGATTGGCCCGTGATCGTGCCCGCTGCATTTGCCTCGACCACTAAACGCAACACGCTATTTGAAGCGATAGATCACCTCAATAGCCAAGCGGGTGAAATCGATACTTGCCTTAGCCTCAACAACATTCCCTTTGGCAAAGTCAGCGTGAATGTCGAAAAGTGCACTATGTGTATGTCCTGCGTGGCAATTTGCCCAACCGTGGCATTGCAAGATGGCGGCGACAAACCTGCACTACACTTTATTGAGCAAAACTGCGTGCAATGCGGTTTATGTGAAGCGGCCTGTCCTGAAAAAGTGATAAGCCTAACGCCACAAATTAATTTTGATAAAGCTGCTCGTCAGCAACAACACACCCTGAAAGAAGAAGCCCCCTTCGAATGTATTCGCTGCGGCTCTCCTTTTGCGACCCAATCTATGGTGCATCGGATGCTGGATATGGTCGGCGCGCACAGCGCATTTTCTGCCAATATTGAGCGCTTGAAAATGTGTGGCGACTGCCGGGTAAAAGACATGTTTGAAGACATTCTTCAAGATCCTGAAAAGCAACTGCGATAAGAGATCCGCTATGACCGAATCAGTAAGACAAGTTTCAGAAAACGATCAGTTGAGAGCCGATATCTATCAACTGTTAGCCGCCCTATTGCGCCGTCAGCCGAGCCCTGAACTGCTGCAATTTTTGGCCAATCTTGAAATCGATGCCAATGAAGACAACGAGATGACCAAGGCTTGGTTATCCGTGCAGCTCGCCGCCCAGCAGTTCAACGATGAACAGCTTGAAGACGAGTATTTTGCGCTATTCCTTGGCGTAGGCTCTGGTGAAATCCTCCCCTATGGCAGTTGGTTTATGACAGGCTCCTTAATGGACAAACCGCTGGCATTACTGCGCCAAGACCTGATGCAACTTGGATTTGAACGCGAAGACAACGTTAAAGAACCCGAAGATCACGTGGCCGCCCTGTGTGAAGTGATGGGAACCCTGATTTTAGAAGCGCCGAGCTATCGCCAACTGGCTTTTTACCAACGCCATATCGGCAGTTGGATTGGCCGCTTCTGCGACAACTTAGCTAAAGCGCCCAGCGCTGCGTTTTACGCGACCGTCGCCCAGCTGGCAAAAGCCTTCTTTGAAATGGAAGCCAGTGCCTTTGAACAATTGAGCTTAGATATTCCCGTCAATTGCCCAGGCAGCGCCGACCTACAACCGGCCACCAGCGATTTAGCAAAACCTGTGGAATTAATGAGCTAAGACTAAGCTTAATAATAGCGCGGCATGTGCGTGTTAGATGTCAATGCTAGATGAGTTCAAGCAGCGAAGGTGAAGTCACACGCACCTTCGCAACAATAACGAAAGCTTAGGCTTTCACAATAACCGAGGTGGTCGCCGTTTGTGCCACCTTATCCCGCAACACAAGGAGACACTATGAAGAAGCCAGCTTCCGACATGGGCCGTCGTCAATTGCTCAAAGCATTGGCACTCGGCAGTGCGGCAGGCGCAGTGGTAACCGTGAGCAGTCAGGCGTTAGCTTCGACAAAAACGGCAGCAACCACAGAGCCTAAGAGTGAGAACTACCGCGAAACCGACCATATCCGTAACTATTATGCGTCGTTGAACAACTAACCAGAGGAGAGTGTGTGATGCGATTAACCCGCAAAACAGACCAGGTTGTCGAATCTAAAGCGCCAGCACTGGGTCTCAATCGTCGTCAGTTCTTAAAATCGGCAGGTCTTGCCACAGGTGGCATCGCTGCGGCGTCCATGCTGGGCACAGGCATGATGCGTAAAGCACAAGCCCAAGAAGACATAGGCCACAATGTTCCCACCGAAGTTAAACGTACCATCTGTTCTCACTGCGCCGTCGGCTGTGGTGTATATGCAGAAGTACAAAACGGCGTGTGGACAGGTCAAGAACCGGCATTTGACCATCCCTTTAACCAAGGCGGACACTGCGCGAAAGGTGCGGCACTGCGTGAGCACGGCCACGGTGAAAAACGCCTGAAATACCCAATGAAGTTAGAAGGCGGCAAGTGGAAAAAGATCTCTTGGGATCAAGCGATTAATGAAGTCGGCGACAAGATGGAAGCGATTCGTCAAGAGTCAGGTCCAGATTCCGTTTACTTTATGGGCAGCGCCAAGTTTTCGAACGAACAAGCTTATTTATATCGCAAATTAGCGGCACTGTGGGGCACGAACAACGTCGACCATTCAGCCCGTATTTGTCACTCTACCACGGTAGCCGGTGTTGCTAACACTTGGGGCTACGGTGCGCAAACCAACTCTATCAACGATATCCGCCACACTAAGTGCATCATGTTTGTGGGTTCAAACCCAAGTGAAGCGCACCCAGTGGCAATGCAACATATTCTAGTCGCCAAAGAACGCGGCGCGAAAGTGATTGTTGTTGATCCACGTTTCACCCGTACTGCAGCGAAATCTGACGAGTACGTGCATATCCGCCCAGGTACAGATATCCCCTTCATTTATGGCCTGTTATGGCACATTTTTGAAAACGGCTGGGAAGATAAAGAGTTTATCAAACAACGCGTATACGGCATCGAGCGTATCCGTGAAGAAGCCAAAAAATACACCCCAGAAGAAGTTGAACTGGTTGCAGGCGTGCCTAAGGCGCAAATGTACCGTGTGGCTAAAATGCTGGCCGAAACGAAACCCGGCACTATCGTTTGGTGTATGGGCGGTACCCAGCATCACGTCGGTAATGCCAACACCCGTTCATACTGTATTTTACAGTTAGCCCTTGGCAACATGGGGGTTTCTGGTGGCGGGACCAACATCTTCCGTGGTCACGATAACGTGCAAGGCGCGACTGACTTTGGTTTGTTATTCGACAACTTACCCGGTTACTACGGCTTAACGACAGGCGCATGGGCTCACTGGTCAAATGTATGGGATCTCGATCCTAAATGGATTGCCAGCCGTTTCGACCAAGGTGAATACCTAGGCCAAACACCACAAACCTCAGCCGGTATTCCTTGCTCTCGCTGGCACGATGGGGTGTTAGAAGATAAAACCAAAATTGCGCAGAAAGACAACATCCGTCTGGCGTTCTTCTGGGGACAATCGGTTAACACTGAAACCCGTGGTCGTGAAGTGCGTGAAGCATTGAACAAGATGGATACTGTGGTTGTGGTCGATCCTTTCCCAACCATGGCAGGTGTTATGCACCAACGTAAAGACGGTGTGTATCTATTGCCTGCGGCGACGCAATTCGAAACCTATGGTTCAGTATCGGCCTCAAACCGTTCGCTCCAATGGCGTACTAAAGTCATCGAGCCACTGTTTGAGTCTCTGCCCGATCACATCATCATGTACAAGTTCGCTAAAAAATGGGGCGTTGAAAAAGAATTCTGTAAGCACATTCAAGTGAATGGCGAAGAGCCTTTGATTGAAGATGTGACCCGCGAATTCAATACCGGTATGTGGACTGTGGGTTACACAGGTCAAAGCCCTGAGCGTTTGAAAATGCACCAAGAAAACTGGGGCACTTTCGATGTCAATAATCTAACAGCACCAGGCGGCCCTGCTAAGGGTGAAGTCTACGGTTTACCTTGGCCATGTTGGGGTACACCAGAGATGAAACATCCTGGTACCCAGATCCTGTACGATCAATCAAAACACGTGAAAGACGGTGGCGGTAACTTCCGTGCCCGTTACGGTGTTGAGCATGATGGCGTCAACATTCTTGCCGAAGGTTCTTTCTCTAAAGGCAGTGAGATTCAAGATGGTTATCCTGAATTCTCCGCCGACATGCTCAAGCAATTGGGTTGGTGGGATGAACTTACAGATGCAGAGAAAAAACGCGCCGAAGGCAAAAACTGGAAAACTGACATTTCTGGTGGCATCCAACGTGTTGCGATCAAGCATGGCTGTATTCCCTATGGTAATGCTAAAGCCCGTTGTATCGTTTGGACTTTCCCAGATGATATCCCGAAACATCGCGAACCACTTTACACTCCTCGTCGTGACTTAGTCGCCAAGTACCCAACCTACGAAGACCGTATGGTTGCGCGTCTGCCGACCTTGTATAAGTCAATCCAGGATAAGGACTTTACCCAAGGCTTCCCACTGACACTGACCTCTGGTCGTCTAGTGGAATACGAAGGTGGCGGTGAAGAATCCCGTTCTAACCCTTGGCTTGCTGAGCTGCAACAAGAAATGTTCATCGAGATGAACCCTGCGGATGCTGCGGATCGCGGCGTGCGTGACGGTGACAATGTCTTTGTGCATGGCCCAGAAGGCGCCAAGATCACGGTTAAGGCTATGGTGACACCGCGTGTTATTGCCGGTGAATGTTTTATGCCATACCACTTTGCTGGTGTGTTTGAAGGCGAAAGCCTAGCGAAAAACTATCCTGAAGGCACAGTGCCTTACGTGATAGGCGAATCGGCAAACACCATTTTAACTTATGGCTACGACGTTGTGACTCAGATGCAAGAAACTAAGTCCAGCCTATGCCAAATCAGCAAAGCCTAACCTACTTGATGAGGAGATAAGCCATTATGGCAGTCATGAAATTTCTGTGTGACACCAAGCGCTGCATCGAGTGTAACGGTTGTGTCACTGCATGTAAGAACGAAAACGACTCCGCTCTCGAGTGGGGAATCCAACGTCGCCGCGTGGTGACGATTAACGATGGTCTACCTGGCGAAGCTTCTATTTCAGTGGCATGTATGCACTGTACTGATGCTCCCTGCATGGCCGTATGTCCGGCAGATTGTTTCTATCGTACCGAAGACGGCATAGTGCTACACAACAAAGATACCTGTATCGGTTGTGGTTATTGCTTCTATGCTTGTCCATTTGGTGCACCGCAATTCCCGAAAAAGACTGCCTTTGGTAGTCGTGGCAAGATGGACAAGTGTACTTTCTGCGCCGGTGGCCCAGAAGAAACCTTCTCCGAAGCCGAGCGTAAAAAATACGGCGCAAACCGTATTGCTGAGGGCAAGTTACCTATGTGTGCTGAGCTTTGTTCGACAAAAGCTCTGCTCGCGGGTGATGCGGAAGTGGTATCCAATATCTACCGTCAACGTATGGCCTCTCGTGGCAATCCTAACGTGATTTGGGGTTACAACCCCAAGACAGGTGAGATTAACTAAGCAGAGCGAGGGTTAGGGAGTCATCCCTAACCTCTGGCAAGGAGTGAAAATGTTAAACAAACAGTTAAACAAATCACTGCGCAGTCTGTTTGCTCTGTTGGTGCTCGTCATGGGATTGGGATTAGGTTCAGTAATGAGCGCAAGCCCAGTACACGCAAGTGATCAGCAATCGAGTCAACAACAGGCGAAAGCGCAAACCAGCGATGCCGATCTTTGGCGGGCGGTAAAAGCAGGCGATGCCGGCTATACCACTGCTAAAGGGATAGATACTGGGGTGTTGATTAACGTTGCCGGTAACCAAGGTAAAGAACTGAGAAACCAATATCTGACCCCGATTATGGCTTTGGCCGTTGTCGGTGTGTTCGGGGCTTTCTTATTGTTTTATCTGGTGAATGGTCCATCAAAACTCAGCAAAGGCTTTTCAGGCAAGTTAGTGGCACGTTGGTCTAAGGCGGATCTGTGGATCCACTGGATCATGGCGAGCAGCTGCCTGACACTGATGTTTACCGGTTTAACCATAATGTTAGGTAAGCATGTTGTTCAACCAATGTTAGGGCCTGATCTGTGGGCGCCATTGATCTACGGCAGCAAAACCATCCACGATTGGGCTGGTCCCATTTTTATCGCAGCTTGGGCTGTCTGTGTCGTCAAATGGATGCCACTACAAACCTTCAAGATGTATGATTTGAAATGGTTTTTAGTGGTAGGTGGTTATATCAACTTTGGCCCATTCAAAGGTAAACACCCCGACAGTGGTTTTGCTAACGCCGGTGAAAAAATGTGGTTCTGGACCCTGATGTTGTTTGGTTTATTTATCAGTGTTTCTGGCATCATGTTGGTGTTACCTGGCTTAGACTTACCGCGCGAAGCCTCCATGGGCGCGCTACTGATCCACTCTATCAGCGCCATTATTCTGATTGCCTTTACCATAGTGCATATTTGGATGGCGACCGTACTCAGCGAAGGCGGTATGGAGTGTATGAAGTCAGGCTATTGTGATGAAAACTGGGCAATCCAGCACCACAATCTCTGGTATGACGAAATCAAAGCCAACGGCAACTTAAAATATAAAGACTAAGTTAAACCGCAGCTTTTAGGTCCTTAAAACACCCCGCCATGCGGGGTGTTCTTTTATCTGTACTTCATTAGACAATACAAAAACTTAACACCTGAAACACCATGATACAAAAAGCCGCCAGCGCCCTGCTCCTAAGGGAGTTGTGAAACTATGAGCGAGTTAACGCTTTAAGAGTACGGCAGCCGATTTCAACACTGCAAACTGTCCTAGATCAATTCCTACTCAACCCTTTCCTACTATATTGCCGTCACGCGCGATGATTGATGGCAAACAAGATGATTTCATTATCTTTTCCACCGCTAATCTTCACTTTTTGATAACAAGATGAATCCCACAAAAAGCCGTGCGATCTCAAAAAACTAAACCCTAATTTCAGGAGTCAGCATGAAGCAGCAACCCAGCGATTTATCTCGCCGATCTTTGCTCAAAGCGCTCACCGTCGGCAGCGTAGCGGGTGCCGCGATTGCCGCAACCGGCATGAGCGTGGCACAGGCCAGCGAGAGCAGCAAGGTAACCACCAAAGCGTCAAAGGGTTACCACGAAACTGCGCACATCAGCAGCTATTACAATAGCTTGCGCAGCTAATCTAGGAGAAGTCAGCGATGAAGTTAACTCGCAAGTCTAGTGTCGCCCCAGTGGCAGACAAACCGGCGTTAGGCATTAGCCGTCGTCAATTTATGAAGCACGCAGGTATTGCCACTGGTGGTATTGCGGCGGCATCACTAATGGGCACAGGCATGATGCGTCGCGTCGAAGCCAAAGAAGTGCCGCATGATGCCCCTATCGAAGTCAAACGTACTATTTGTAGTGCCTGCGCCGTCGGTTGTGGTCTGTATGCTGAAGTACAAAATGGCGTGTGGACGGGTCAAGAACCCGCATTCGATCACCCCTTCAACGCCGGCGGTCACTGTGCTAAAGGTGCGGCACTGCGTGAACATGGTCACGGTGAAAAACGCCTGAAATATCCAATGAAATTGGTTGATGGCAAGTGGAAAAAAATCTCTTGGGAAGATGCGATTAACGAAGTGGGCGACCAAATGCTCAACATTCGGAAAGAATCCGGCCCAGACTCAGTGTACTTCATGGGTAGCGCTAAATTCTCAAACGAAGGTTGTTACATGTACCGCAAACTAGCGGCCATGTGGGGCACAAACAACGTCGACCATTCAGCTCGTATTTGTCACTCTACCACGGTAGCCGGTGTTGCTAACACTTGGGGCTACGGTGCGCAAACTAACTCCTTTAACGATATCCAAAACGCGAATGCGATTTTCTTTATCGGTGCCAACCCTGCAGAAGCCCACCCAGTGGCGATGCAACATATTCTGATCGCGAAAGAAAGAAACAACGCTAAGTTGATCGTGGTTGATCCACGTTTCTCTCGTACTGCGGCGCATTCAGATCTGCACTGCGCATTGCGTCCAGGTACAGATATTCCTTTTATTTACGGTATGTTATGGCACATTTTTGAAAACGGTTGGGAAGATAAAACCTTTATCCAACAACGTGTTTTTGAGATGGATACCATTCGCGCCGAAGCGAAAAAATTCCCACCTAAAGAAGTGGAAAACATCACTGGCGTGAGCGAAGCCGAGGTTTATCAAGCCGCAAAACTGATGGCAGAAAACCGTCCAGGTACTGTGATTTGGTGTATGGGTGGTACTCAGCACCACGTCGGTAACGCTAACACCCGTGCTTACTGTATTCTGCAATTAGCCTTAGGCAACATGGGCGTTTCTGGCGGCGGTACTAACATTTTCCGTGGCCACGATAACGTGCAAGGCGCGACTGACTTAGGTTTGTTATTCGATAACTTACCGGGTTACTACGGCTTAACAACAGGTGCTTGGACCCACTGGACCCACGTGTGGGATCTGGACATGGAATGGATGAAGAGCCGTTTCGATCAAGGCACTTATCTTGGCCGTGAACCTATGACTACGCCGGGTATCCCTTGTTCTCGCTGGCACGATGGTGTGCTAGAAGAAAAAGGCAAACTCGCGCAGCAAGATAACATTCGCATGGCGTTTTTCTGGGGACAATCGGTGAACACAGAAACCCGCCAACGTGACGTGCGTGATGCCTTAGACAAGATGGACACTGTGGTGGTGGTCGATCCATTCCCAACGATGGCAGGTGTGATGCATCGCCGTAAGAATGGTGTTTACTTGCTACCAGCAGCGACACAGTTTGAAACTGAAGGCTCAGTGTCAAACTCTGGCCGCAGTCAGCAATGGCGCGAAAAAGTCATAGAGCCATTGTTTGAATCTAAAACCGATATCGAAATTATGTATCGCTTAGCGCAAAAACTAGGGTTTGCTGAGCAGTACACTAAACGCATCGCCAAAGAAAATGATTTGCCTGTGATTGAAGACATCACCCGCGAAATCAACCGCGGTATGTGGACTATCGGTATGACGGGCCAAAGCCCTGAACGCCTGAAACTGCACACCCAAAACTGGGGCACCTTCAGCAATAAGACGCTCGAAGCTGCAGGCGGCCCAGCGAAAGGCGAAACCTACGGTTTACCTTGGCCATGTTGGGGCACACCAGAAGCGAAACACCCTGGCACCCAAATTCTGTATAACCAATCGAAACACGTTAAAGACGGTGGTGGTAACTTCCGCGCCCGTTATGGTGTTGAATACAATGGTAAAAACCTATTGGCCGAAGGCTCTTTCTCTAAAGGTGCTGAAATCCAAGACGGTTACCCAGAGTTCTCCGATAAGCTGCTCAAACAACTCGGTTGGTGGGATGATCTGACTGCTGCAGAAAAAGCCGAAGCCGAAGGCCGCAACTGGAAGACAGACTTGTCAGGCGGCATAGTACGCGTGGCGATCAAGCACGGTTGCATTCCCTTTGGTAACGCCAAAGCACGTTGTATTGTTTGGACTTTCCCAGACCAAGTACCTGTGCACCGTGAGCCGTTATACACGCCACGCCGTGACTTAGTGGCAAAATACCCTACCTATGCCGACATGCAAGTGCACCGTCTGCCAACTCTGTATAAGTCAATCCAAGACAAAGACATGAGCGGCAAGTATCCACTGGCACTGACCTCAGGTCGACTAGTGGAATACGAAGGTGGCGGTGAAGAATCTCGTTGTAACCCTTGGCTAGCAGAACTTCAACAGGAAATGTTTGTTGAGATAAGCCCTGCCGATGCTGCTGATCGCGGTATTCGTAACGGTGATTTCGTGTGGTTAGAAGGCGCCGAAGGTGGCCGCATTAAGGTACAAGCTATGGTGACGCCACGCGTTAAACCTGGCGTGACCTTTATGCCATATCACTTTGCGGGTGTGATGCATGGCGAAAGTTTAGCGCCTAATTATCCAGAGGGCACAGTGCCTTACGTTATCGGTGAATCCGCTAACACTGCGCTGACCTATGGTTATGACCCTGTGACACAAATGCAGGAAACCAAGGCATCACTGTGTCAGATCGTTAAAGCGTAAGTGCAGCTTAAGCTAGGAGAATTGCCATTATGGCTACAATGAAATTTTTGTGTGATACCAAGCGCTGCATCGAATGTAACGGTTGTGTCACTGCCTGTAAAAACGAAAACGACTCCGCTCTCGAGTGGGGTATCCAACGCCGCCGCGTCGTGACCATTAACGATGGTCAACGCGGAGAAGCCTCTATCTCTGTCGCCTGTATGCATTGCTCAGACGCGCCATGTATGGCGGTTTGCCCTGCAAACTGCTTCTACAGAACTGACGACGGCATAGTGCTACACGACAAAGATGCCTGTATTGGTTGCGGTTACTGCTTGTACGCCTGTCCGTTTGGCGCACCTCAGTTCCCGAAAAAAGGGGCCTTTGGTAGCCGCGGTAAGATGGATAAATGTACCTTCTGTGCCGGCGGCCCAGAAGAAAACCACTCAGATGCAGAGCGCCAAAAATACGGTTCAAACCGTATTGCCGAAGGCAAACTGCCTATGTGTGCAGAACTGTGTGCGACTAAAGCCCTGTTAGCGGGTGATGCAGAGGTGGTTTCTAGCATCTTCCGTGAGCGCGTGGCTTACCGTGGCGCTAAAAACGCGGCTTGGAATTAATTCAGGTCAACAGGATCTGTCCACAGACTTAGCTTGGCGCCTGCAGGCAGGCGCCACTAAGCGAGAGAGGATGTATGATGAACAAATGGTTCAAACACATAGGCTTAGCCATAGCACTGTTATTTAGTGCCGTGTGTCTAGCCAATGGTGGTGATGACCAAGCGCTCCAACCTCAAGCCTCTGATGCCCAAATTTGGGCACAGCTAAAGGATGGCGCCACGGGATACACTACCTCCCAAAGCGAGTTCCACGCCCAACCGATCAATACCTATGATCTGCGGGTGCTCGAACTACGTAGCGACTGGTTAGCACCGGCCTTAATGGCAGCGCTATTTGGCATGATCATTATCTTTGTCTTATTTATCAAGGTGAACGGCATCTCCAAGCTACACCATGGTTTTTCAGGCAAGTTAGTGCATCGCTGGTCTAAGTTTGACGTTTCAATCCACTGGTTAGGCGCAATCCCGTGCTTGCTGTTGATTTTAACAGGCTTAACCTTGCTAGCGGGTCGCTTCTTCTTCCAACCTTGGCTCAGCGAAGGCATATGGGAAGCTATCGTCTATGGCGCTAAGCAAATCCATGACGTGATGGCGATTCCCTTCATGATAGGTTGGGCATTAATGACCACCCTATGGGCGAAAAACCAGCTACCAAAAATGTACGACGTGAAGTGGTTCTTAGTGGTCGGTGGTTACATTAACTTTGGCCCGTTTAAAGGTAAGCACCCAGACGCAGGTTTTGCCAACGCCGGTGAGAAAATGTGGTTCTGGGCCTTTGCCCTGTTCGGATTAGTGATTTCAGCCTCGGGCATGTTGTTACTGTTCCCAAATCTTTTCGAACCAAGCCGTACATTAAGCTTGATCGCACTCGTGCTGCACTCAGTGAGCGCCATAGTGATCTGTGCTTTCTCTATCGTGCATATCTTCATGGCAACGGTAATGTCTGAAGGCGGTATGGAGTGTATGGTGTCCGGTTATTGTGATGAAAACTGGGCAACTCAACACCACAACCTGTGGTACGACGAAATCAAAGCCAATGGCACTTTGACATATAAAGAGTAAAAGTCGCTGAAAATACAAAACCTCCACAGCATGCTGTGGAGGTTTTTTTATGGGTAAAATAAGTGCGTTAAATCGAGCGCTTAAAAGCGGTACATCACAGAGACACCCAGATTTCTGGGGTCGATAATCGCCGCATAACCATCGGGGTAACTGCGGCTGGCGGGTTCATTTACCGTCAATGCTTGCTCATCAAACAGGTTGTTTATAAAACCGCTGACTCTCCAACTATCGGTTTGATAATCGAGGCTTAAGCGAGCCACCACATAGTCACCAGCCACCCGTGATTCGGTATTATTGATATCCGCAAAATACTCACCCACATAGTTGCCTGAAAATCCGAAAGAAAACGCATCGCCCAACCAATATTTTAAGCCCGCATTGGCGGTCATGTGCGGCGCCGAGTTCAGCTGATTGCCGATAATGTCACCATAGCTAGGATCCGCTTGTTTGATCTCACTATCGAGCAAACCTACGCCCGAAATAAATTGCAGGTTTTCGGTTAACATGGCACTAAATTCAGCCTCAATACCGTAGCTGACCGCTTTATCGATATTGGTAATTTTGCGGGCGCTATTAGACGCTTGATAACCATCAAAATCGTTGTAGAAGAGGTTGGCACTCAAGTTAACATCGCCATTGGCAAATGAGCTGCGACTGCTGAGTTCATAGGTATTGACGTACTCTTCGTCGTAATAGTAATACTCACTTTCGGCTAACGACAGCGCACCGCCGCCCGAGTTATAACCCCGGCGAACACTGGCCGCCAAGGTCGTGCTGTCATTCAGCGCATATTGCAACACCAGCTTCGGCAGGGTGACGGTATTGGCATCGTCGAGTTTTTCCTGCAATTGGCTGCCCTGATAGAGCATATTGAAGTTACGTAATTGCTCGTCACGCATCACGCGGCCGCCGACAGTAACCCAGAGTGACTCGGCAAGCCCATAGGTTATTTCACCGTAAATGGAGGTGGACTTAGTGCTGTCATCACCACTGTAAACGGAACTGCCAGTACTGCCAAAATCTTGGCTGCGTTTAAAGTACGCTAAACCCACAAAGCCGTTGAAGTCTTTATCTTTAAGGCCAAAGCTGTATTTACCATCGACAGTGTAACTCTGGTCGCTCATATCCACATATTGCTGCGCCGTGACAAGGGGTTCATAGGATTCAAAGCCCCAGTCATAATCCATATAAGCGACGATAAGATCTAAGGCGCGCCCTTCACCGAGGTCATAATCAACTTTCACTGAGTGAGTCGTCGATTTAGTCTCGATATATCGCTGGAAAATAGGCTTAAACGCCCAAGGATCATCACCGGTAAAATAGTTACGCCCAGAGTCACCTTTCTCATCATTGTATGAAAAGCTGTAGAGCACTTTGAGATCTTCAATCGCACTCGGCTGCCACAGGAATTTGCCGCGCCAGCGATTGGTGATCAGTTCATTTTGATCAAAAGTGGCGGGATTAGTCTCGTATTCCAAGCCTTTATTGTAGGTTTGGCCTGTCACATTTTGTCCACTCACCCTAAATGCCAACTCATCATCGAGGATCGGGCCTGAGAGCATCACAGCACTGTCGATAAAGTTATCTTGATTACGATAACCGACACGAGCCGCACCTTGCCAATCGAAGGTTGGATCTTCGGTTTTAATAAACACTGTGCCGCCAATGCTGTTACGGCCGTTAATCGTCGATTGTGGGCCGCGGTACACCTCAATTTGTTGGATATCCCACAGACCAGTATCACCAGTAAGATCGGCAACAAAAGGCTCAGCAACCCCATCGACTAAGGTGGATACCCGCGCCCGAGCGCCTCCGGTAAAAGAGTTAAATCCAGAGGCTGAGCCGTTACCTGAAACCCCACGGATATCCGGCACAGAACCCGATAGCACCACCACGTTAGGTACTTCAGATAAAGCACTCGAGGTGGATTGATATTGACCGCTGTCGAGCGCTTCCTTGTCGATCACCGAAATAGAAGAGGTTGTATCCTTAAGACTACGCTCAATCTTTTCACCATAAACAGTAATCTTCTCAATAGGTTCAGAAGATTCAGCATCTACGCCTGCATAAGCTGAAGATATCAACAAACTCGAAACTATTGCGGCAATTGCACTTTTTTTAAACGCCCTGCATTCCATAAAAACCTCGACAGCAATCATTGATTAAACGGTGTTAGCTTGAAATGCCGACAATCTACATTAAAACAATCTTAAATCCAAATGATAACCAATATCATTTACATTAAGCTTGTGACTTTGTGACTGACCGCAAATTTGCGTGTGATGATAAGTAAAAGAGTGAACCGGGAATAAGTGCGACTTACGTTGACAGGGGCTAGAGCTTGTTGACGTTTTGAGATTAAATTTTGTTCGCCATGGCAAGCTCGTGATCGCGAAACAAAGAGTGAAGTGCCGTTATTCCTCCCACCTGAGGAGCAGATCGTGTAATTGATAGTACGAGCAGAAGCTTGCCAGACAAACCCTTTGGACAGCGTTTGCGTGTTTTGCGATCTGCGTCACAATCGCCTTTTGCACTGTTAATAAACTGTAGAATGGCGGCTAACCCTGCTTTATTTTTACCTTAAAAATCAATTAACTGAGATATTATTGAATTTTAATTACACAACAGATAACAACCAGGAGGTTATTTCAAACCAACAAAATAATAACAACCCATTTAAAAACATAAATTTACGCCAAAAAGGCTCAGAATATCACCTTGCGACTGTGTAATACCAAGCGTTAAAATGGCCGCTATATGTAATTTAATTACACCTCTCTCGATTTATACCTCAGTAGGCCACCATGTTTAACAATGCAAAAACCAGCACATTGACGGCGCTGCCTTCAGTATTTTCGAGTATTCTATTGATCATTATCGGTATTTTCTCCTATCGGGGCTTTGCCGAACTCAATGACACCAGCAGCAAACTGATCAACAATACCCAGCTCGCCGAAACCTTCACTAGTGTGCGTGAATCCTTCTTTGAACTGCGTTTAGCAACATTAGTCCATAACACTGACGCCATCAGCTCACAACAACGAAATGTGCAGCTGCTCATAGAGAAACTCGCAAACTTCAACACCGATTTTATGGGGCCAGATGCCAGAACGATCCGCACGCTGTTGCCGCAAATTGAGCAATATGTGCGTCTGTATCAGCAAGAAATCAACTACGCCAAACAAACTGGCGCAGAGCCTGAACTAACACTCGAGCGCAAGGCACTTGGACCCAAAGTAAGCAATGAGATTAATCAATTAGTTAAGTTGATCACTCAGCGAAACCATGATCTTGGCAAACAAGCCGAAGACAAAGTGAACGCCACCGAGGCATTGCTCCTTGGCCTAATCCTAATTGCCATCGTCGCCTCACTTCTCAGCGCGCTCTTTATGAGCAAACGCTTAGTCCGAATCGTCAATGACATTAAGCTGGTAATGGAACGCCTAGCCAATGGCGACCTGACACATAAGACAAACATAAAGGGTGACAACGAACTCTGCTCACTCGCCACCGATCTCGATCGCGTTATCGATAATCTACGCCATATCATCTCAGATATTACCCAAGCCTCAGATCACATGTCTGACCAAATTGGCCAACTGAATGTGCAGTCCAATACTAATAGTGGTGCGCTACAAACTCACGCAGTTGAAACCGACCAAGTCGTAACGGCCATGACAGAAATGAGCGCGACTGCCCATAACGTTGCAGGTGATGCCGCGTCTGCAGCCCAGTTTACTCAGCAAGCCAATGAACAAGCTGATAAATCGAAGAAAGCCGTTGAACAGGCCGCCAACACTGTGATTGCCTTGGTGACTAAAGTCGATGTAGCAGCCGATGCGATTAATGATATGAACGAAAACACTCGTCATATAGCCGCGATTTTGAATGTAATAGGTGAAATTGCCGATCAGACCAATCTGCTCGCGCTTAATGCAGCCATCGAAGCCGCCCGTGCAGGTGAACAAGGTCGAGGCTTTGCTGTTGTCGCCGATGAAGTGCGTACACTGGCCGCTCGTACTCAAGCCAGTACATCCGAGATCAATCAGATGCTTGAACGTTTACGCCGCGGTGCCGATGCAGCCGTGACCGCAATGGAGCAAACCAAACACAGTTGCCAACAAGCCGCCGACACAACCACTCTGGTAACGGAAAACCTCGATACCCTGACCGCTTATGTGTTCGATATTAATGGGCTCAGCACTCAAATTGCCACCGCCGCCGAAGAGCAAAGCGCCGTGACCGAAGAAATAAACCGTAATCTGACCACCATTCGTGAAATGGTCGATGAACTGAATCAAAGCGGTAAAGCCACCCTTAATAGCGCAACCTCTTTGGCCGCGACGAAAGAACAACTCGTCGGCGTGGTCGCGCATTTTAAGCTTTAAGTTTACTGAACTAAGCTTTTAAACCTGCGGCCTAATAACAAAAATTATTAGGCCGCAGATTTTTTTGATGAAAAACAAAAAGAATCACACCTCCAATATAAATCGCTGTCAGGAAACCTAAGTGATTTAGAAAATATAATCATGATAATCAATTGTTTATATTATATTAAACATCAATAAAACGTCTCACTCAGCCACTCAACTACACCATAATCAGCTTCCATGTAACGCCCACACACCGTATTCGTACTCGATACGTTAAGCGGCACACTTGTCACATTTAGTTCACAGCCTAACTTTATATTACCTGCCAACAACATAGCTAATCACTTTGAGAATCGGGATATATTAAGATGAAAAATGTGCTCGTCACCTCAGGCTTGTGCCTGTCAGTTTTGCTACTGAGTGCTTGTAATTCGGATGATAAAGACATCAGTAGCCTTACCACACAAACCACCTTAATTGGCGGTGATAGCCACTGCTGGATGGGCGGCACTCGCACGGATTCAGGTCTTGATAGCAACAATAACGGCAAGCTCGACGGTAATGAAGTGGTTGATAGCAGCTATATATGTAATGCCGACCTGTTTACGGATAAAGCGGTGCATCTACCTTTCACTGTGCTGCGCAATGATTTAGACAATGGCGCTATGTCTGGTACTAAATTTGAAATTCGTAACGGCGGCTATGGCTCTGATGCAGCGCCAAATCCCAATAATCCTATTCAATTTTATGCCCTAACCGATCGCGGCCCGAATGCGGATTACACAGGTAGTTTAGGCAAAGGTAAGATGTTTCCAACGCCGGACTACACACCACGTATCGGTTTATTTGAACTCCAAACCAATGGCACCATCACTAAGGTCAAAGACATCTTATTTAAACGCCCAGATGGCAGCTTGATCACCGGACTTCCCAATAGCAGCAGCCTTGGCGGCACAGGAGAAATCCCCTATGACGCAGCAGGTGAAGTCATTCGTCAAGACATGAGCCAGCCTTATAATGCCCAGACCAACCCCATCAAACTCGATGATTATGGGTTAGATTCCGAAGGTCTTGCCGCCATGGATGATGGCAGTTTTTGGGTCAGCGATGAGTATGGTCCACATATAGTGCATTACTCGGCTGAAGGCGTAGAAATAGCGCGTATTAATCCTTTCGCAGACGATAAGCGCAACTTATATAGCCTGCCAGCAGAGTTTGCTCATCGCCGTGCCAACCGTGGAATGGAAGGGCTGACCATCACGCCCGATCAGTCGACACTTGTGGGCATAATGCAATCGACCATTTCTAATCCCGATAAGAGTGTTAACAATAATACCCTGACTCGAATCGTGACTATCAACTTGTCGACCGGCGCTATTGGCCAATATTTGTATCAGCAAGAAATTGCCCAGAACTCTAACTCAGCGATCGTTGCCTTAAGTAACAGCCAATTTTTAGTGTTAGAACGTGATGGCAAGTTTTTTAATATCGACACTGATGTGATGAAGCATGTATACAAGATAGATATAAGCGGCGCGACGGATCTCGAGACCGTCACTGCACAAGCTGATATCGCCCAAGATGCAGCGCTAGGATTAACCCTTAAAGGTAAAACCTTAGAACAGGTAGCGCTAAGCGATGGCTGGGAGGCACTTGCAACCAATGGCATCATACCCGCGACAAAATCACTGGTGCTAGATATGGCTGCCAAAACACAATATCCCCATGACAAAATGGAAGGTTTGTGGCTAATTGATAACAAGCGTTTGGGTGTGCTAAATGACGACGACTTCGCCACTTGGAGTAATAACAACACCTTAGAACAGAAATATCTCGATAGTGCGCAAAGTGATATCGACGGCAACACTTTGTATATCGTTGACGACTTACCCTTATCGGCTGACAAATAACCATTAAGTATTCAGCCACATGAGCCATCACTGTCTTATAGTGGTGGCTCATAACACACTAAAGTTGCAATAGAAGTCGTTATAACGAAAGCGTAAACCACCTTGCATCAGCACATCACTTAAGGATTAATCGATGAAAACTGCTTCACAGGCGATGATGTCATTCACGTTAGCCTCAAGTACCCTGCTCGCCTCATATGCAGCACAAGCAAATCCTGTTGAAACATCAAGGGAATATAAGTTACTGCTCGACCCAAGCCACTTTAATTACGCCACTCAAAGTACAACCGCCAATAGCTATCTAACGGATGCTAAACAAACCATTAGCAACGCAATTAGTCGTAATGTCACAGGCTCTTGGGCATTAACCAAAACACGTCAAGTAGCCTTCTATGACACCCCAACCAGTTGTCAGCTAAAGCAGTTAGGTTATATCTTTCGTGACCGAACGAGCGATGGCAAAAGTGAAGTAACCCTGAAATTTCGCAGCCCTGATCGATTTATTGCTGACTTTGAAGATCTCAGCTCACCCGATAATCAAGCCGACACTAAACTCGAAGCCGACATCAGTACCGATATCAATAATGGCATCCGCATTGTATATAGCCATTCAACCACCACGCCAAACACCCGCACCTTAAATGATATGGCCGATGTAAATAGTCACTTTTCAGGCTTTGCCGACGCTTACGGTTTAAGTAGCAATCTCACACTCGCCAAAGTCGGTGGCCTTACGATTAACGAATATGTGTTTGAAGGCAGTGAAATCGATTTAGGTAGCATAGATGCCTCACTCGAACTCACGCTGTGGTACACCAGCTCCCCAAGTGCCTCGCAGCAACCCGTGATTGCCGAAGTGTCCTTTAAGTATAAAGATCCCAATAGCAATTACACCGCCAAAGTCGTGCAAAGAGCCAAGCTGGCTTTCGACGCTATGGCGCAACTGAGTGCATGGAACTCAACGAGTTCACTTACTAAAACTGCTTTTATCTATGCAGCAACACCCAATTTTTGCAGTCAATAATGACACACAAATCAGCGTCGTTAACACTAATACCAATCGTATTAAATATCTGTTCATTCAGCGGGAGTTCAACGCGCTTTAGACATGGCGAAGGCTTGAAGGCATAGTGGTGCTCTGTCGAAACCCTTGAACGCAGTATAAAGCGCATTGAAACCCGCCCTTTGGGAGCCCCCCTTCAAACTGGCAATGCCACACATTAGTCACGGCAGTGCTATCGCTGCAATTCATCCGCAAGTCATAACACAGTGGCAAACAGCAAGACTTGCTTGTAGCATAACAAGCCACTATGTTAGCCAACTTCACTAGCACTACCGCTTGCAAGTACCCGCTTAACGACAAGGATGTTATGAAGATATTCACGATTGCGACTCTCCTATTACTGTTGACCCTAAGCTTTGCTGCAACGGCGGAAAAATCCGCGCTGGAACAGTTATTTGAGCAACAACAATACGACGCTTTCTTGCAACAAGCGCAGCAACAAGCCGCAGAAAACAATGCTGAGGCGTTATTTCTACTGGGTAAAGCCTACCATCTCGGCCGCGGCGTCACGCAAGACAATGCCACCGCTAGCCAATACTATGAACAGGCCAGAGCCTTAGGTTCGGCCCGTGCCAGCCATAACCTAGGCAGTATGGCGCTGGATAATGATCGAAAAATGCTGGCCATCCCCTTGTTAGAAGAAGCGCTGGCGCGGGGTCTTAAACTACCGACCTTATATAACCTAGGGCGAGCACACAGTCCGGCAGATCCCATTTCAAGGTTCTATCTCACGAAAGCAATCGAAGCGGCGCAGCAAGCAGGGAGTTATTTTGGGCAAGCCTTTGAACTTCAACCAGATAACCTTTACTTGGATAGTGCCTCACGCGAGTATCTGCGCGCTTACTTAATAGCGATGCAAAGTGTCGGCAGCGAAAGAGAAAGTCTCGACCTCCCGCAATTACGCCAGCAAGCCATAAAGTGGCTAGAATTGGGTATGGCAGCAGATGATGGTACGGCGTGGACAAACTACGGCGCCCTACTGTTGAATGAAAATGACTACAGCGGTGCGAAAGCCGCATTTTTACAAGGTGCTAAACGTCAAGTTGCCATCGCTAACTATCATTTAGGCAGCATGGAAGAGCGCGGTTTGGGCGCAGAAACCGATAAAGTGCAAGCACTGGCATACTACGAGAAAGCGGCGTTAGCGGGAATGGAAGAAGCGAAGGCTCCCGCTTATGAACTGCTTAAGGCACAACTGGAATATGAAGACGATCTCACTAAATTGGAACAAGGCATTGCCCGCTTTAATGCACTAAAACAGCAAGAACAGTATGTTCCCATCTCACTGGACTCAGTTATAAATCGGCTGGCGTGGGGCACGTTTCTGGCACAGCAGCGGCAACAGACTCTTTCGCTACCCACAGCGGCCAAAATCCAATTAAGCTTGCAAGCCTGTGGTTTAGGCTACAACCAATTGCATGGCAGCACATACAATATTGGAGAAAACTCGCACTGGCGTATGGCGGCGTATCTCACCTTAACTGACAAAATTGCTTTACCACTTGAAGGCAGAGTCGACGAGCATGGCTGTGCCAGCTTAACGATTGCCATGACAGATCAGCTGTATCGCTTATTACAACAAGGTGCCGTATTCGGATTGCGCTTTCCCAACTACACCCTGCCACTGGCATTAAGCCAGCAAGAAAATATCTTGCAGCTGACACTCATGCCCGTCGAGACCCCATTACCGGTTAATTAGTCACAGCAATCTAAGCCTGTGGCCGCGCTTGCTAGGTCACAGGTATTGTCTATTTTCGCCAGCAACATCTTATTAATCTTGCGATTCCCTCGCCCAATATCCCGCCAATATGGCGCCAGACAAATTATGCCATATCGAGAAGATGGCACTAGGGATGGCGGAAATAGGGCTAAAGAATTTAATACATAAAGCAGTGGCAAGACCGGAGTTTTGTAGGCCAACTTCGATAGAGATAGTTTTACAAACTGTGTGGTTAAAGCCTAATAAACGGCAGCAAAAGTAGCCTAAAGCGAGGCCAAAACCATTATGTAAGAACACTGCCAGCAAAATAATGGGGCCAACTTTATCAAACTGATTGGCATTTAACGCCACGATAATGGTAATCGCCATCACGATTGCCAAGATTGAAATCAACGGCAATGCAGGAGCGACTTTGGCCACCAGCGATTTAAAAAAATGATTGATGATCACGCCTGCGCTAACGGGGAACAGCACGATTTTCACTAAGCTCAGTAGCATGTCGGCGAAGGGAATATCGATCATTTCGCCAATCAACAACTTAATAATCAGTGGCGTTAATACTACGCCCGCTAAGGTCGATAGTGCCGTCATAGTTATCGATAAAGCCACGTCGCCTTTTGCCAAGTAACAGACCACGTTTGAGGCGGTGCCGCCTGCCACGCTGCCCACCAACACCATGCCTATGGTGAGTTCCCTATCTAATCCTAATAACTGGCTGATCAATAATGCGCTGAGCGGCATGACCGAAAATTGCAGTATCAGCCCAGTCAGCACGGCGCGTTTTTGTTTGAATGCATTAGCAAAATCCTGCAGATCTAAGGTGAGCCCCATAGAGAGCATGATGATCACCAACAGCGGCACTATGGCGGATTTAAGCTCAGTAAACCAACTCGGCATCAGATAAGCTGTCACTGCGCCTATCAGTGCCAACAGCGGGAAGAAGCGGTTTACGTTTACCAACATAGCTAGCCCTTTAGATCAGGAGGTTATTTTATCGCTCGGATGATGACAGTCGAGCCTCGGATAGACAAGCGCCAATCCACCAGCAATAAAAACCTGGAATGGTGTTTTTTTATTCTCCACATTTCGACTGACACCTTAAGTTAACTCCCCAAATTCACAGTAGATTCCGCCCCAAAGCGCAGGATAAAAATGCATTCTCGATCGCTAAAACATGATCTGCTTAACAAAAAGCCCGTGATTTCCTTGTTAGGAAACCGTAACTTATAACCAGTTCACGTTTTAACAATTACATACGAGGTAGTCTTATTGCGCTAGGTGGTCGTGAATTACCTAAAGCAATTTCGGTGTTTACGGTTAGCACTCACAGATAGGAATCGTTATGTCTTCAGTTATCCAAACGCTCAGCGGCGCTATCGCAACGCCTTATCAAGCGAATATTACCGTCCCTAACTGGATGCTCGGCTCGATGGAACGAGTCATGCAGTACTACGTCGATAAGAATCTTCGCCTCGATACCCTTTCCGCAGAAATGATGCCAGCGCCCGTAGAAGGCAAAAAGTATATGCTGTACGCGCATATCCCCTTCTGCCATACCCTGTGTTCTTACTGCACCTTCCACCGTTTCATGTTCAAGGAAGACAAGGCGCGCGCCTATTTCATCTCATTGCGTAAAGAAATGGAAATGGTTAAAGCCCTCGGCTATGACTTTGAATCTATGTACATTGGCGGCGGCACCACCACAGTATTAGAAGATGAATTAGCCCGTACTATCGAACACGCGAAAACCCTATTCCCGAGCATTAAAGAAGTCTCCTGCGAGTCCGATCCGCAGCATTTAGACAGCCCAGGCTTTAAGCAACTCAAAGGCTTAGTGGATCGCATGTCCATCGGCGTACAAAGTTTTAATGACGATATTTTAAAAATGACCGACCGACTCGATAAGTTCGGTACGGGTCAACAAACCTTCGACAAGATCATGGGCGCCAAAGAGCTGTTCCCGATCATCAACGTCGATCTGATTTTTGGTTTCCGCGGCCAAACCGATGAAGTGATCCAACACGATCTCGACATGGCATCGCGTTTAGATCCAAGACAAATTACCACTTATCCGCTGATGATCACCCACCAGACTCGCAAGAGTGTAAAAGGCAAGTTAGCGGCGCCGCAGGCGGATATGGCTAACCAATATCGCCAGATATTAAACAGCCTGAATGGCCAATATAATCAATTATCTGCATGGGCATTTGGTAAAACCGATGACGAAGGGTTTGACGAATACGTTATCGACTACGACGAATATTTAGGCGTAGGTTCAGGCTCATTCAGCTTCTTGAATGACACCCTATATGTGAACACTTTTTCGCTACGTAAGTACCAAGAACGCATCGCAGCGGGTCAAATGGGCGTCGAGCAACAAAAGAACTACAGCAAAAAAGACGTGATGCAATATCGCTTTTTGCTGGGCATGTTCTCCGGCCGTTTATCACGTAAATATTTCCGCGACACCTTTGGCGTCAATTTAGATACCGCCTTGTTTAAAGAAATGACGTCGATGAAGTTAATTGGCGCGATCAAGAATGACCCCAGGGATCCCGACAATCTGATCGTGACCGACAACGGTAAGATGATGGGTCTCTTGATGATGAAAGAGTTTTATTCAGGCATGGACAACGTGCGCGCCCAGTTGCGTAAACCGCTCAAACCCTGTGATATGTAACACTTACGGATGATTGTTGATCCATAAAGACTAAACAGGCCCTTCGAGGGCCTTTTTGTTAACTTGGTTTAAAGGTAGTCTTGCCTTAATGCTAGCTTGAGCGCGATCCCAGTCATAAAGGAGTATGGGTTATGGGTTTTAATGAACAAGAAAAACATGCCTTATTGGCACTCAAAGGCGTTGGTCCTACTGTGATTAAACGCTTCGAAGAAATTGGTATCAGTTCACTACAACAACTGGCACAACACGAAGTGGATGATATCGCGAACTTAGTCGCCAGCATGCTGCGCACCACGTGCTGGAAAAACAGTCCCCAAGCGCGAAACGCCATAGGTGCGGCCATCGAACTCGCCCGCGCACACCCGCTAGCAAACAAATAGTCATTCCTATTGATGAATACAACTAACAAAAAGCCAGAGTCAATGCTCTGGCTTTCGTTTAAATGTTAGCAATAAGGTATCGGCTTAAAAACTGTAGGTCATACCTAACCAGTAACGGCGACCATCTTCAAGATAACCGTATTCCTCTTGGGTAATGTCCTTATCGAAGGCGTTGTAAATGCCCGCGCTAAATTTCAGGCTATCGTTCAACTGATAGTTAGCCCCTAAATCCAGCAGAGTGTAAGAAGGTGCGATAAAACTGCTCGACGACGGTCCCGTCGTCGGTTGGCTCTCTTCGCCACGGTAGTTCACTCTCAACCAAGTGCTTAAGTTATCAATAGGCTCGTAGTTGAACGACGCTTGGATCAAATGCTTAGGCAATTGATTCAATGGGCTGCCTTTGTAAGCACCCGTCTTTTGCTCTGAATCCGTGTAAGTGTAGTTACCCGTAAAGCTCAGGTTTGAGCGAATCCGATAGTCGATACTCAGCTCAATCCCTTGAGTCACAGCATCGTCAATATTCACGTAAGTGGTTGGGTCGGAACCAAATTGATTGGGACCATCGGTACATTGAGTCGCAGGACAGGCCACACGGGTGATCTTATCTTTAAACTCGTTATAGAACACACCCGCACTGGCGGTAATGCTCTCGGTCAGATCCGAATACACACCTAACTCATAGTTCACTGAGGTTTCGGGTTGTAAATCTGGATTACCGTACATGTTGCCGCCACGGCTCACTTGTCCCCAATCGGGCACTGTCTGGCGCAAACTCGGCGCCCTAAAGCCCGTCGACACGCCGCCCTTTAAGGTGGTGCTGTCGGTTAATCCCCACACGCCGTAAACGCGCGGGCTGACATGGTGACCAAAATTTTCATCATCATCCAAACGCAGCCCCATGGTCAGGGCAAAGTTATCGACTATGCGCCATTCATCCTCAGAAAATACCGACCATTGTCTGCGGCTGATATCGGTTAAGTCGCTAACCTGATTGCCCGTTTCGTCGGTTAAATCTTGATGGTTAAATGCCGCACCAAAAGTCGCCGTATGGCTTTGGCCTAAGGTGGTGATCAGGCTAGATTGCACATCCGTGTTAGTGATCTTCATCTTGCGGGTTTTGTTATCAAAAACCTCATGCTTGATATAAGAATCCGAGGTACCAAAGTCCCAACGCCCTGTGTGTGAAAGCGAAATGGTGCTGTTTTCGTATTCTGTCGTTGAAGATTGAGGACAACCGCGACGACCACAGGCTTCGCCCGGTGCCAGCGGTGTAACGGTTTTGCCTAAGCTGCTGTCGAGTTCTTGGTTTGACACCCCAACTTCGAGCATGATGTCGTGGTTTTCATTGGGGGTGAGCGCAAAACGCGCGGTCAGATTCGTCGCATCACGGCCACGGTAACCGCCGTAGATATTATCTTCTTCACGCTGAGTATATTGACCGTACAGTTGCATCCCCAGCAGATCTTTAATCAAACCACCGTTGACGAAAAAGTTACTCTGGTACACATTTCCTGAGGTCGACTTTTCCTGCAATGTTGTGTCGAGTCGCACTTCACCCTGCCACTCATTCGGCACTTTACGGGTGATAATGTTGATCACGCCGCCAATGGCATCCGAACCATAAAGTGATGACATAGGCCCGCGAACAATTTCAATTCTGTCGATGGCCGCCAATGGTGGCGTCCAAGCGCCTTCAACACCTGGACCGTCGCTGTTAGTACGTGTCTCGCGCGAAGATTGGCGTTTACCATCCACTAAAATTAACGTGTATTGGCTGCCCATGCCCCGCAGGCTGATGTCCTGACGGTCGGCGCCGCCGGTAATCACCACACCGGGGACTTCTAACATGGCATCGGTTAAGTCGCGATAGAAGCGGTTATCCAGATCCTCACGGGTGATCACACTGATAGATGCGGGCGCGTCGCGAATTTGTTGTTCAAATCCCGATGCGGTCACTACGATTCTTTCCATCATCTTTTCTTTATCAGGCGCAGTATCCGCAAGGACATTTGTCACAGGCACTGCGGGCAACAAACATAAAGCGGTGATCACTTGAGCGAGGTACTTCTTACGACTTAACAACATAACCGACAAGTCTCCATTGGGCAAAGATTGTAAATGAGAACAATTTTCAATACGGCAATGTATCCCTATGTTACAATCAGCTCAAGTTAGACTTTAGGTATTCACTTGTAAGAGTTACTTAAAAATGAATAAAAACATGATCAAAGGCATGATCGTTTTTGCGGCAATCGCAGAAAAGGGCTCAATGAGTGCCGCAGCGCAGCAGTTAAACCTCAGCTCCTCAGCGGTAAGTCAACAAGTGACTAAGCTCGAAATGGATATGGGGATCAGTCTATTCCATCGCAATACTCGCAATCTTACCCTCACAGAGGCGGGCAGCTTGTTCTATGAGAATTGCCGAAAAGTCATCGCGATAGTCGAAAGCACAGAGCAGAAACTCAATAATTTGAAAGGGATTCCTTCGGGGGAATTAAAGATTGCCGCGCCCATAGGTTTTGGCGGCGGCCTATTGAGCGAGCCCTTTAACTACCTGTTGGCGGCGCATCCGCAGATAAGTTTGAATTTACTGCTGCAGGATGGCCCAATAGATATAGTCAACGAGGGCATAGATCTGGCGATTTGCATCGGGCCTTTATCCGATTCCAACTTAATTGCCCGCCACTTAGCCGATTGGCGCATGTTGCTGTGCGCCTCGCCCGATTATCTGCCAATGCACAAAACTATTCTGCATCCCGCTGAATTAGCTGTCTTTAATCGCATTAATCACCCCAGCGCTAACAGTGAAACCTTAACTCACAGCCGCAGCAAAGAATGCTTCGAACTGACAAGCCAGCGCATTACGGTCAACAATATGCAGGCATTAATCCAACTCACTCTCGATGGTCTCGGGTTTGCCGCTCTGCCCGAACCTGAAGTGCATAAATACCTCGAAAGCGGCCAGCTTGTGACCCTCTTACCCGAATGGTCACTCAATACCTACAGCGTTTACAGCGTCACTTCGGCGCGGGATAAGCAGCCCGCAAAAGTGAAAGAAGCGCTCAATACACTTAGCCAATACTTCAGTCAGGCGGATTTTACCCCTGCCTATCACTTTAAACAGTGTGTTCAAAAAGACGGCACAAAGGGTAGCGTAACCAATATCTTACCCATAAAGCCCAAGCAAGCGTCCCATCACACCGACGTCGACCACGCTTCTTAAACGTGCCCTATCCGCATTCATTTCTGCGCTAAGCTGGGGTATTCTGCTGGGATGAGCCGATAAAAAAGATGTAACTCGATGAAAGATGTGGCCTTAGTGTTGGAAGGTGGCGGCCTCAGAGCCATTTATACCGCAGGTGTGTTAGACGCGTTTTTGCAGCAGTCGCTCAACTTCAGCTATGTGATTGGGGTGTCTGCGGGTGCCATTTATCCCGCTTCCTATGTGTCCCGCCAATTTGGGCGTAATCTTCAAATTCAGCAGCAATATCTCAACGATAAACGCTATATGGGCCTGCGCCATTGGTTGGCAACAGGCAACTATGTCAACACCGACTTTACCTATCGCCGCATGGCCTATGAGTTACTGCCATTTGATTTTGATACATTTTTAAATAGTCATACCGAATTTAAGGTCGGCGCCTTTAACTGCAATACAGGGAAAACCGATTACTTCGGTATGGCCGATTTTGACGACCACGATAAATTACTCGACGTGCTCATCGCCTCCTCTAGCCTGCCTTTTATGTCTAAACCCAGCGTGATTAACCAACATCATTACCTCGATGGCGGCATAGGCGAACCGATACCGTTAGCACAATCACGCAAAGATGGTTACTCACGCCAAGTGGTGATCTTGACTCAAGATCAGCATTACCAAAAATCCGCGATGAAAATGAATTGGTTAGCTCGTAAAGCCTATAAACGCTACCCCGCAGTTGCCCATGCGTTAAGTGAACGCCACCGAGTTTATAATCAAGCATTAACCGAGTTAGACCAAGCCGTTGCAGCTGATAACGCCTTTGTGATCCGCCCAGCACTGCCGCTTAATTTATCCAGACTCGATCGCAATATCGATAAAGTGACCGCCGTCTATCAACAAGGGCTAGCGGATGGAAAAGCAGTCTTACCCACATTAACCGCTTGGTTAACGGCGCCAAAAGAGCCTAAACCCGAGGCGTAATCGACGGCAGCACTTGGCTGATGATCAACTCACGTAGCCATTTATGGCTCAAGTCATGCTCGAAGTGTTTATGCCACATCAATAAATACGCGCCGGGGATCAGCTTGATAGGAGATGGCAAAGACTGAAGTTCGAAGGATTTCATCACAGCAAAGGCATAACGGGACGGCGCGCAAAGAATTAAATCGCTTTGTTCACACAGGGCCATAGCACTCTGAAAGTCGGTCATGTTCACGGCGATATCGCGCTGACGGCCCTCAAGTTGCAGCACATCATCCAGCAACCAATGCTCTATGCCACCAAAAGCCACTTGCAGATGGCGATAGCTCAAGAAGGTGTCTAAATTCCACTCTTGTGCTAACGCCGGATGATCGCGGCGCATCAAGCACACAGTATAATCCTGCACTAGCTCGACATGGCACAAGTCATCGGGAATATGATTCACATGCATAGGCGAACGCTCGTCCCACTCGCGGCAACCTATGGCTAAGTCGATGTCGCAGCGCAGTAATCTGTCCATAGTATCGAGACGCCAGGTTTGGCAATTGAGACTCACACCGGGCGCTTGGGCGAGCAGTGAGGGCATAAAATGCGGGAAGGTCAGCGAGTATGTGGTTTCAACCAAATGCATTCTAAACTGCCGCTGACTTAAGGCGGGCTCGAAGGTGTCGGGCCGGGTAAATTGCGCCAATTGCTGTAAACATTGGCGCAATTCAGGCGCGAGCGACAAGGCTTTAGGCGTCGGTTTTAGGCCGTAGGCGGTGCGCTCAAACAGAGGATCATCAAACACTTCCCTCAAGCGCGTCAGTTGTTTACTCACCGCCGACTGGCTCAAATGCAACCGCGCCGCAGCGGCGGTCACACTTTGTTCCTCAAGCAGGATTTCAAGTACGGGTAGTAAATTCAGATCCAAACGTTTTAGCATCTATCCCTCATTTACCCCAAAATACTGACTAGGGCTGCACTTTTTTAAATGGGTTTAACCTTAAATTCTGTGGCAATTTCATCAATAACAGCGACAGTAATATTACACCTATCCCCGCCCACTGACGCATGTCTAAGGTCTCACCCACGATCATAACCCCTAATGATACGGCAACCACGGGATTGACTAAAGCGACCATGCCCATGATTTCTGGTCCTAAATTTCGCATCGACCACAGCCAAGCCCAATAAGCGATGGCGGTGTTGGCAATCACTAACCATAGTAACGACGGCACCACTGTCAGGCTCGGTAATTGCGGCGGGCCCGCCATAAACCACGCCAGCGGGATTAACATCAAGCCGCCCAAAAACAGTTGCCATGCTGTGAGCACTAAAAAGTCACCCACATCCCACTTTTGCATCCAGCGAGAAGAGAAAGCAATTAACGTCGTGGCACTCAACATGCACAACACGCCGATAGGATCGAGATCCGCCGACGGGTTAAGCAGTAAAATCACCCCGCCAAGGCCCATTAAGCCTAATAGTAACCACTTCATCCCAGGGCGTTTTTTATCAATCACCCAAGCTAAGATTAAGAAAATTAACGGCAGCGTCGCCCCTAATGTCCCCGCCACTGCGCCCGGCAAACGATACGCGCCGATAAATAACAAGGTGAAGAAGGCACCGATATTACAAAAAGCCAGCAAACCGAGCTTTGACCACACCAGCGTTGGCAAGCGAGGACGAAGCATCAACATCAGTATCCCCGCAGGCAGCGCGCGCCACACCGCCACCCAATAGGGCGACATGTCATGTAAGTAGAGACTCACTAACGCATAGGTCGTCCCCCAAAATACAGGGGCGAGTAAGGCGATTACAAAAGGCATAATAACTCTTTAAAAAGTATCTTGACATGAAGATATGTTATTCTCAGTCTTCACTCCTAGCAAGTGAAGTTTATGAATATCTCGTTATCGGTGGGAGTTAATCAAGTTAACTATTTGATTTAAAAACTAAGGTTGCCAGTCATTGTAGGACAGATGGATAGTTTGATAAATCTGGCTTAACTCTCCAGTCTGCCGCAGTAGCTCAATCATGCGGCTCAAATATGCATCCACGGCATCCCCTTCGGGGCCCTTGGCAATCACAAACACATCTTCAAAATCGCCAAAGTCTTCACGGTGGATATTATGCAACTTCAACTGTTTCAGCATCATATCGGCCTCTTCCTGTGCCCAAACGAAGGCATCGATACGGCCATGGGAAAGTTTTAGCAAAGAACGTTTAATGGTTATCGAAGGTTCCGCAGGGATAGGCATGTAATCTGGAATCGCCTCCACGGTAAATACGCGCCCCGTTTGCTGCTGATCAAATAACATGGCCTTCGTTATCGGCTTATCCACATTGGTATAAAGCACGTGGGTAACTTGCCCAAATGAAACAGAACTAAAACGGTAAGGTAAGGCATCTAACGCGGCATTATTACGGATTGCGGGCAAACCAAAATCAGCACGACCAAGCGTCACGCCTAGCATAGCCCGTGAAAGCGGGAAAACCTTAATATCAATTTCAACCTCAGGATCTGCCCTATCAATTGCTTTAACCAATTCCACAAATGGCCCTGTGCCATCGGCATTAATTAATCCAGGGATCTCCCCTAAATAAGCCGTCATCTGCCGCTTGCCGCCAGCATTAGTGACAGCATCATCCGCGCCATAAGCTGGGGTGAAAATGCTGTGAAGGAAAAGCACAGAAAAAATACACAAGTTAATAAAGTGACTGAACATGAGTGGTCCCTCGGTGGCTTTCTCAAGCTTAGCAGACGACAACGATTGTGGCGTTCATGCCTCGCATCCAAATGAGAACGTGATAAAGCATACTCTGTCACTGCGCTTAGCTGCCGTTTGCCGTATAATCGGTCGTCATTTTTCTATAGGCGGGCCAGTATGTTCCATATCGCACTCTATGAGCCAGAAATCGCACCTAACACAGGTAATATCATTCGCTTATGCGCCAACAACGGCAGCCAACTTCATCTAATTGAGCCACTAGGGTTTGATTTTGAAGAGAAAAAACTGCGCCGCGCGGGCTTAGACTATGCTGATTTAACCAATGTGACTCGCCATAAAAACTTCGATGCCTTCCTTGAAGCCATGGCAGGCAAACGCATTATGGCCTGTACCACTAAGGGCAGCCGCCCACATACTGAACTCAGTTTTGCGAAAGATGATGTGCTGTTATTTGGCCCTGAAACCCGCGGCTTGCCGATGGCGATTATCGAATCTATCCCGACCGAGCAGAGACTGCGTATTCCAATGGCGGCCACCAGCCGTAGTTTGAATCTGTCAAATGCGGTGGCGATTATCAGCTATGAAGCGTGGCGCCAACTGGATTTTGCTGGCGCACTTTAAACGCTGTCGAAGCTAAATCGCTGATTTGTGGCTAAGGGGCGGCTAAGGAGATGGCGCGACAGGCGTCATCTCTATCCCACGAAACAGCTGATAGCGATCAACATCATCGTCTAAATATTGAATATTCTGCGTCCATTGCCATCCAGCCGCTTGATTTTGAGCCTGAGTCTGAGCATCAAAGAGTAACTGGATCAAAGCGGGTCTCGCATTAACAACGCCTTCCCCCAGCAGGGAATAATCCCCATTTTGTCGATATAAACTAAAGACTTGCTGTTTATCTTCCGCCACACCGTCGTAATAGGTCAGTAATACTTGATCGCCTTGTTCCCTAAACCACCAAGTTTCGCTAAAGGGCGCCCTCGTGCCGATACTCACAGATAAGATCAACTGGCGCTGATCGTGGGAGCAAAAGCCCGTTACTGCCACTTTCCTCGGAATCTCCCCCGCCTTGGCAGCATCACCCGCCCATTGCCCCACTAATTGTGGACAAAATTCCTTGAAACTGACCTTAGCGGCCATGACTGAGAAGGACGAAAACACGCTCAGTACAATGGCAATACCCAGCATAAGGTTCAAACGGTCGATTTTAAGTGGCATATCTTTAGCACCTACCCGAAACAGATCAATACATTAGCGTTAAAAGCATCAATCGACAAATCCCCCATTACAAACGATTCCTTTAACGACGGAATGAACGCTTTTGTATTGCAGTTAGCCTGACTGTTTACCGCCTACATCAACCGCTTTTGAGCTGAGATACCCAACAAAGATTCACAGTTGCTTACATAACAGCTTATTCAGGCATAGCGGGTTTTCATGCTAACTTGCCACTGAGCAAAAATACGCAACATCATAATCCTAGTAACTGTTTGTATCACAAGGAGACTCATAGTGAAGAAGACAGGCATTTTATTACTCTGTTTACTGATGCCCTTTAGCTCGGCATTTGCAGAACAGGGCAAACCACTCTCAGCAGAATTGCTTTGGCAACTCAAACGTATCGGTAGCCCGATTGTATCTCCAACGGGCGAACACATTATCGCGCCAGTCACAGAGTACGATCTAAAAGCCGATAAAGGCTCAACCCAGCTGTGGCATTTCGATGGCAAGCATAACCGAGCCATCACAGCCAAAGGTTTAAGGGTGAGCGAGCCCGTGTTTTCCCCCGACGGCAAAACCTTGGCATTTGTGAGTAAGCGCAATGAAGACGAGGCGAGCCAAATTTACCTGCTGCCGATGGACGGTCCGGGTGAAGCGCAGCGCTTAACCGATATTCCTACTGGCGTTAACAGCATTAAGTGGGTTGGCAAGCATCTGTATTTCATCAGCAATATCTTTCCTAATCAAAGCTGGGAAGAAATGAAAACCCAGCTCGCCACAGATATAGACAATAAGGTTTCCGCCCATCAATGGAACGCCTTGCCCTATTCCCAATTTGATCACTGGTTAGATGAACGTCGCCAAGCCCACGTATTTAGAATTCCGGCCAAAGGCGGTAATGTCGAAAATATCACCCAGCCTGCGGGCCATGAATTACCACGCTCAGACCAAAGCAGTGCAAGCTATGATGTTTCCCCCAATGAACGCTGGATTGCCTTCAATGCCTATGGCTCAGAGAATAAAGTCGATCCTAAAATTGATATATTTCTCGCTGCGATTGGGGGCAACAAGGCCGAAAATCTCACCGCAGATAATCAAGCGCCGGATCTGAATCCTAGCTTTAGCCCTAACGGTAAAACGCTCGCCTTTACCCGCCAGAAAATTCCCGGTTTCTACGCCGATACCTCAAGGCTGATGCTGCTGGATATCGACAGCCGTAAACTCACAACACTCACTGCTGACTGGGACCGTTCAGTCTCTCAATTCAGTTGGACACCCGACAACAAGGGCTTTTATGCCACAGTGGAGGACGCCGCCACAAACCGCATTTACTCTATCGATGCCAAGAGCGGCAAAGTAAAAGCCATCACAGAGGCGACCGATTTTAGCCAACCCGCCATAGGCAAAGACGGCGAACTGATTGCCACCAATCAGAGCTTCTTGTATCCCGCTCGCTTAGTCAGCATCAATCCCCGTAATGGTAAGATTGAACGCCTAGAAAACTTTAACGACGATATTCTTAAAGATGTTGACCTAGGCACTTATGAATCAGTTACCTACAAAGGCTATCAAGGTAAAGATATTCAAATGTGGGTTCACTATCCCGCAGGGTTTGATCGTAGCAAAAAATATCCATTGTTTATGCTCGTCCACGGCGGTCCACACAATGCCATTACCGACGGTTTCCATTACCGTTGGAACGCGCAAACCTTTGCTTCTTGGGGTTATGTCACTGCGTGGCCAAACTTCCACGGTTCGAGCGGCTTTGGTCAGGAATTTGCCGATGCCATCAATCCCGATTGGAAGACAAAACCCCTTGAGGATGTGCTCAAGGCGGCAGACTGGTTTAAACAACAAAGCTGGATAGACAGTGATCGCATGGTGGCGGGCGGCGCTAGTTATGGTGGTTACCTGACCTCGATTATTTTGGGTCAGCCGCATCCCTTTAAAGCCCTGTTGATCCATGCTGCGGTTTATGACATGTATGCACAAATGGCGTCGGACTTTGCCGTGCACAGCACCCGATTTGGCAACTATTGGGATAACCCAGAACTGTATAAAGCCATTTCGCCCCATTACTTTGCGGCTAACTTCAACACTCCAACCTTAGTCAGTCATGGCCAACTCGATTACTTAGTGCCGGCGACCCAAGGGTTCGAGCTGTTTCACACCCTGCAAAGTCGAAATGTTGAATCGCGGATGATTTATTTCCCCGATGAAAATCACTGGATTATGAAGCCTAATAACTCAGTCTACTGGTATAACGAAGTGAAGAAGTGGATGACCCACTTTACCGAACCTGGCGCGCGTTAAACGTCAGCCATAAGAGACAAAAAAGGTCTGCAATGCAGACCTTTTTAATGGGTTAACTTAAACCAGAACCTAAACTAACATCTTATTTTTTAAGACTTAACTTAAAATAACTTGATTTAAAATGACTTGGCTTATTGGCCAAATCCCGTGGCTTTAATATCCACGGTTTGCACTTTGCCATACTTAGCGGCGATAGGAGCAATCTTAGCCGCGTTGCCAATCAGCACAAATTGCAGATCTTTTTGCGGGAAATACGTTTTCACGAGTCTTTGGGTTTCAGCTAAGGTCAAACCATCCACCTTTGCTTGGAACTCATTGATAAACTTATCATCGAAGCCATACAGATACATGCCTGACAATAATCCCGCCAGTTGGCCTGAGGTTTCAAACTTAGGTGGGAACTGGCCCTTCACATAGGCTTTAGCCGAATCTAAGGTCGCTTGATCTACGCCTTTCTCCCATAAACGAGCATAGGTTTTCAGTGCGAGATCAATCGCTTCTTGAGTGGTTTCCGTCTTAGTGAAAGTGCTGATAGTGAACACACCCGAGTCAGTATAAGGACTAAAACCTGAGCGTGCGCCATAGGTTAAGCCCGCGTTTACCCGCAGCTCGTCGTTAAGCCAAGAGGTAAAACGACCACCTAAAATAGTGTTCACTACTGTTAAACCGACATAGTCTGGATTGTCACGACTAATGCCTAAACCGCCGATAACAAAGGTTGTCTCGATGGCATCGGGTTTATCCACCAGCAAAACTTTCGCTGCAGTTAACTGAGGCAAACCTTGATTTAAGTCAGGCTGCACCAGCTTTTCGCTGCCTTTCCACTGGCCAAAGGTTTGCGTCAGCTTGGCCTTCATCGCAGCAACATCAAAGTCACCCACGACGGTAATCGCAGTATTGGCCGGTTGGTAGTAACTCTTATGGAAAGCGCGCAGCTGCGACACTGTCACTTGTTCAAGTGAATCGCTGTTACCCGAAGCCGCATTACCATAAGGATGTCCACCAAATACCAGCTTATCGAAGTAACGACCAATCACCGCCCGTGGGCTTTCTTTATCTTGCTGCAATCCCGCAATCGCGCGTTGCTTGAGTTTATCGAACTCGGCGGCGTCAAAGTCCGGCGTTAACATCGCCGCACTAAATAAGCCCAGCATGACGTCAGTGTCTTTCGCCATAAAATCGGCGCTGAGATAGCTGCCTTCTTTATCCGCTTCAGCGCCTAAACTTGCACCGAGAAAATCCACTTGCTGCTCGATATCCGCCTTAGATTTACCCGCCGCCCCTAACAACAAACCTTCTGCTGTCATTTGCGCCACGCCTGCGGTGGTGTCATTGACAGCTCCCGCACGTACCACGGCATTTAAGGTGACTAAAGGCACTTCGCGCTGCGGCATTAAATACACAGTTAAGCCGTTATCCAGCACGAACTTGTCGTAACTTGGCATCACAAAGCTGCCAGTTTCGACACGTTTTGGCGCCGATGTCGTAGCACAACCCGCTAAGGCTAAACTTGTGCCTAGGGCTAATGCGGCCATTAACTTAAAAGGTTTCCCGAGTGATGCCATCATAAGTGATTTCATTGCTGTCGATTTCATTGCCATCGATTTCGCTGCCGTTGATTTCATTGAGAGATCTCCTCGTTTGCCGCCAGCACAGCTACAGTGCGATTCGATTTACGTAAATAGGTTTGGGCAACACGTTGAATATCCGCTGGCGTCACCTTGTTATAGGCTTCTGGCGCATTAAATAGCTTGTCATAACTGCCAAAATACATCTCATAGGTGCCTATGGTATTGGCCTTGCCATTAATGGTTTCCATTGAACGATAAAAATCCATCAACTTGATATTTTTAACTTTATCCAGTTCTTGCTGAGTAACACCCGTTGTCGCAATCGCATCAATTTGTTCAATCAGCGCCTGCTCCAGCGTCGAGGCTTTTACCTCAGGCGTGGCAACACCCATCACATAGAAGAGGTTCGGGTCGACCGACATCGGCATATAGGTTTGCGCTTCTAAGGCCACTTGTTTATCAACCAGTGATTGATATAAACGCGAGCTATTACCTTGGCTTAAAATCGAGCTTAATAAATCCAGCGCATAAAAATCTGCGTGAGTCGCCGCCGGAATATGGTACGCCAGCATCACATTCGGTGTGCTCACCGATGCCTTTTGCACAAAAGTACGACGCTCGCCCTTTTGCTCTGGTTCTACGGTACGAATCGCTTTAGGCGGAGTTTGTGCCGGAATAGGCGCAAAGTACTTGTCGGCCAAGGCTTTAACTTGGGCAACCTTTACATCACCGGCAATCACGACCACAGCATTGTTCGGCGCGTAATAGGTTTTGTGGTACTGCACGAGATCTTCCAGCGTCCAAGCGGCAATATCCGACTCATGGCCGATCACCGACCAAGAATAAGGATGAGCTAAAAATGCCACGCCTTTGATCTCACCTTCAAGGGCATTCCAGTTAGAGTTTTCTAAGCCAGTGGAGCGTTCCGACTGCACTACACCACGTTCGCTATCGACCATAGTTTGGTTGATATCTAAGTTTGCGATACGGTCGGCTTCAAGATCGAACATAGTTTCGAGCGCATTAGCGGGGAACCAATCGGTATAAACCGTCATGTCTTCAGTGGTATAGGCGTTGTTCGCGCCACCTGCGGCTTCCATAGTGCGGTCGAACATTTTTGGGCCGTACTTTTTTGAACCGTTAAACATCATATGTTCGAAAAAGTGCGAAATACCGGTAATGCCGGGCACTTCGTTACGTGAACCGACTTTCCAAAACAAATACATGTTGGCATTGGGAATTGAGGCATCTTCTAGCACCATGATTTTCATGCCGTTATCTAGCGTGAAACTCTTAATGTCTTCTGCCGTGGTGGCCTGTGCTTGGCTTAGGGGATTAAAAAGTCCCATGGCCAACACCAGAGCCGATAGCGTGCGCTTCATTTGGTTCGCTCCTTGCTGTAAAAATTCACATATGATGGCATATTGATTAACAAATCAAGCGCTGGATGCTTATCCCGCGCCGATTTTTTGTAAGCTCAAGTTATACCGAAGAGCTTACGGAATAACGTCTGTCCGACTTATTGCGCCTTAAGCGCAGTCAACGCCACTTTAGTCATGGCCTCAACTCCCACTTTTAGCGCACTTTCATCCACATAGAATGCCGGAGAATGATTGCTGGCCGCGGTTTCTGGATCCGTTCCCTTTGGCGTCACCCCGAGGAAGAAAAACATCCCCGGCGCTTCTAAGGCGTAATAAGAAAAGTCTTCGGCACCTGTGATTAACCCAGGTTCAATCAGCATCTTATCGCCCACCACACTGGCAAGCACTGGACGCATGCTAGCGACTAACTCGGGATTATTGACCACAACAGGATAACCTGGGTGGATCTTTGTGGTCGCACTCGCACCAAGCGTTTTCGCCGACAACTCGGCCATTTCAGCTAAACGCACTTTGATATCGGCGCGCATGGGCTGGTCGAAGGTGCGAATCGTACCAATCAGCTCGACTTCATCGGGAATAATGTTAGAGCGAATGCCACCATTAACCGCACCAAAACTCACCACAGCAGGGGCTTTAGTGATATCCACCTGACGGCTGACGATCGTTTGCACGTTGGTGATAATTTGCGCCGCAGCGACAATAGGATCGACCCCATTCCAAGGGCGCGAACCATGGGTTTGGCGACCTTTCACTTTGATCGTAAAGGAATCTTCACTCGCCATCGCCGGGCCACTGCGCACACCAATCATGCCACTCGGCATGCTGGAGGTAACATGCATACCAAACACTTGGTCAGGTTTACGCTTAGCAAACAACCCTTCTTTAAGCATTAACTCCGCGCCGCCTTCTTCCCCGTCTGGCGCGCCTTCTTCGGCAGGTTGGAAGATAAACATCACATCACCCGCGAGGCTGTCTTTCACTTTCACGAGGTTTTCAGCCACGCCCATCAACATGGCCACATGGGTATCGTGGCCACAGGCATGCATCACCCCCACTTTTTGATCACGATAGGTATCGGTCGCTTTAGAGGCAAAGGGCAAATCGACCACCTCAGTCACAGGTAAAGCATCCATATCCGCCCGAATCGCAATCAAGGGACCAGACTTGCCACCTTTCAGCTTTCCGCCTTTTAAGATAGCCACCACGCCCGTATGCGCCACACCCGTTTGTACTTCTAAACCTAATGATTTCAGATGCTTTTCAATAATCTTGCTGGTGCGAAATTCACGGTTAGACAACTCAGGATGTTGATGTAAATCGCGGCGCCAGTCGATCACCTTTTGCTCCACACCCGCCGCCAACTTAGCCGCATCCGGCATAGCACTGGTCGCCGCTTGCGCCGAACTCAAACCCGCGCCCATAAAGCTCAAGGCTAAGGCCGAAGCGAGTAAGGTCTTGGAAAAACGGGATTGGTTTGCAGAAAAGTTAAACCCAAATGATCTTGGGATCGATGATGTTGAGATAGCAGATTTTGAAATAGCAGATGGTGATACAGAGGGTAAAGTCATAGCGATAACCTATTGTTGTTTTTATAAGCTACCTAAACTACACGGACATTGAGGAATTGTTAACAGATTTAATGATGAAGGTAAAAGAGACAGTGCTTTATTGGAGACGGTCTCTAGTCGTCATTCCCGCAATACTTCTGAGCGGGAATCCAGCTTTGAGGTAAATCAGTCTGTTCGATCTTGAGAGTATAAAAATTTTTTGCAAGTAAAACCAATACTTAACCAATTGATTTATTATGAAATTAAGTTAAGCACAGCCAGTCATAGGTGCTCGAACGTGGCATCTGCTGTATAGGACCGATCGCATGGATGTGAATAAGCGACCATGGGGCGGACGGTCACTTCCATAGCAGCACTCAGAATGTCTGAACGTCCGCATTTTCTGGCCATGCGTGCACACTTAATTACGGTAGTTGAATCAGTTCTTAAGAGATTTAATTAATTTTAGAGGGGAAACCGCCCCCACAATAGCCGCTAACTGGGCATAAAAGGGCGGATTTTAGGTGGCGTGGTGAATTAACCTAGGTAAGAATAATCACGGACACGCTTGGAGGCGAAGAAGCATTAAGACAGGGCTCAACTGCCATAAAGTTTGCCGTTTTCTCATTTAGTAAAACTGTGACAGCCATTATGAGCCCGATTTTAATGGCCTTGTATAAGGGACAAATCCAATAGTACTTAGCTTATCGGCTCTAACTGTTCGAAGCTAATAGCTTGATCCTCAATTTGATAAATAACTTCTGGGACATAATCGCTGTAGAACCCTAAGGTATAACCAAACTTACGGTAGGCTAACTTTGCTAACGCGGTTAGCGGCAAAGAGATATCGCCAACGACTTTGCCCGCCATACGTGGCAGGCTATAAAACTTATCGTGGGATTGCAGCGCTAGGTACATGGCCTGCCGATATTGGGGTTCTTCGGCACCGCCGAAAATTTTCAACATGACGTCAATGGTTGGCAGCGTAACATTCGCCACATGATCGTAAGATGCCGTCGATATCTTGCCAAACTCAGTGGCGCTGACGAAATTTTGGATCAACGCTGCCACATCGCCCGCTTTCACACGGAAGAAACCGGCCAAAATATCACTCATCATATGGGAAGGCGGATCCAACTCCCAATTAAAGTTATCGGCCTCCTTGATGCTGACCAAATAGGTTATATCTTGGTACTGATCATGCAGTACCGCACTCCAAAAATAGATAGTCCAGTCTGCATAGGATAAAAATCGGTTATCTGCAGGCAGTGATTTCAGCACTAAGGTGTCTGCGGGGATCTTGACACTGAGGGTATCGCCATCGACCATCAGCTTACGTTTATAGCCCTTAATGCCCAGATAATGCATCTGCTGCAGGTGCTCGAAGGCGCGTGCCGGAGCTGCGGCGCTATGCAACGCCTTTGATGCAAGAGCGAGATGATCGTTAGCAATATCGAATAAATCTAGAGTTCTGGATTCAGTGCGGATCATATTCATCACCCAATCCAGACTTTCCAAACGTTCCTGATAAAGCCAAGCATGACCTTTGAGCCTTTCTAGATGAAAGGGTAACGGACGGGATAAATCGACTGATTGCATCTTGTTAATACCTTCCTCTATACCGAAATGGCATAGCTATATCGTCATGAGTGACAATGCCACTCAGTAAACATGTCTCTATAGGCTCTATGACTACATTTATGTTAATTACGAAATAGGTGCAAAATTTAAGTGTCATATTCACTTAACTATGAGTAGCCTCATTTTGTACTCAAGAATTAATATGAGAATAGTTATTTTACTGAAAAATCTACAATTTGTGTATTGCTTGTTAAGCATTTTTCCCTAGTAAAATAATTCTCACAAAACATTGCTGTTACATGTAATTTTTTAGGAACGGGATCATAGATCATTTTAACTAGGTCTTTATCTACTATCTGACCAATAATTCCATAACGAGGCACTGATATTTTTTCGTTTAACGCACAACCAGAATCAAACATGCCATTTATGCCATAGATGACTCCATTTTCATCCTTTATATCAAAACTGATACCACCCAATGGCTCAAAACATAGAATATAATTAAGCTCAACTTTTTTTTCAGAATTATTATATATTGTTATATAAAAGTTATTTCCATTGACCTCAAATTTTAACGCCTCATTTGCCAATACAGAAAATGAGAAGACATGAAGAAAGAATAAAATTAAAGATGTTTTTATCATCCAACGCCTCCTAACTTAGTTCAAATTAACACCCCATCCAAATGCCTTCTATTCCTTTCCATCTGAATTCTGGAATAACAAGTAAAAATGGCTAGCCATAATTAACAATATGATTTTCAGCCTCAAATAGACAACATTAAATTGTCTATTTTGTCGCAATGCCATAGTCAGCACGAAAGGATTTTAACCCTCGGCTTGAAAATTGTAGGGCACGGGTGTCGAGGGCTTTCTCTGCCCAGCCTTTAGCCAAAATATCCTTAAGAATCCATTGACCTAGAACACCTGCAAGATGACTGCGGCGTTCGCTCCAATCGAGGCATGACTTACACAAAGGGCGGCGAGATTGACGACTTTTCGGCACATAACTTAAACCATCTATTTCCCCATCCGTGATGCCCAGCAACGAGAGCTCCGCACCACGTTTAGCAAAAAAGGTCATCCCTGCCGCGGTGATGTTTGTGTCGTTCCCCTCATGGGCGATCAAATTCTGCCGACTTAAGCTGTCGTAAAGTGCAACACCCAATTCACCCGCGAGATGGTCATAACAAACACGAGCCAGTCTCAATCTAGAGTCCGCAGGCCCATGAATGACCTTAGGGCTCGCAATGGCAGCACTTATGTTGAGCAGACTTTCCAACAGTTCGGCCACTTGGCGGCTCTGCAACTGAAAATACTTATGCCTCCCCTGCTTACGCACGAGCAATAGTTCGCCTTCAACCAACTTAGTTAAATGGCTGCTGGCAGTCTGCGGTGTGATATCAGCTTCAAGAGCCAGTTCTGTCGCCGTCAATGCCTGTCCGCCCATAAGAGCAATCAACATACGTGAGCGGGCTGCGTCACCAATCAAGTTGGCAATAAAGGCAATGTTAGGTTCCATGCTTGTAATCTCATTCGGGGACAGTTCGATAACCATCGAAGCATTAAGTTTTCAGGTAATTACAATGCAACTAAAACCTTTAGCACACAAGTCAATGGCGCCAAGCACTATGAAAATTACCTGTTTTATCGAATACAAAATAGACCCGTTCAAATTGGAACAATTTGCCCAATATGCTGAAAACTGGGGCGATATTATTCCAGCCTACGGCGGCGAACTCCTTGGCTACTTTCTGCCACACGAAGGCACCAATGACACTGCATTTGGTCTCATTAGCTTCGATAGCCTGGCCCACTATGAACGCTATAGAGACAAACTGAAGACAGAAGCCGCAGGCAAGGCAAATTTTCAGCTGGCCAAGCAAGGAGAATTTATTTTGAGTGAAAAACGCAGTTTCCTAAAGCCGATAGCCAAGACCTATCAAAGAGCTGCGGAGACAAAACTATGATGGTCGTTATTTTTGAAGTCGTGCCGAATCTCGGCTGCCAAGAAAGGTATTTAGAGATAGCCGCCGACCTGAAATCGAGCCTGAGTGAAATTGCAGGATTTATTTCAATCGAACGGTTTCAGAGCATGGTCAATCCCGAACGCTTATTATCGCTGTCATTCTGGGAGAATGAGGCTGCGGTACAGGCTTGGCGACAACAGATATATCACCGCGAGGCACAAACTCAAGGACGCGAACAATTATTCGCCGACTATCGCCTACGGGTTGCCGAAGTTGTTCGTGACTATGGCATGTTCGACCGTGCTCAGGCACCAAGGAGCAACTGATATGCTGCTACTTGAGTAGCGGACCACGCTAGCATCCAGTCTTAGCGGTAAAGGACATGATTTTAGTTAAACCGCTACGACTGCATTAATTTACTTTATGCATCTCTTTATATAAGAACACTACGTCTTTATCGATGATTTCGAGTCGCCAGCCATAGTGATGCGCGAGCCATTCAAAGGTCGCTTCGGCATAAAAGTTGATGTGGGTGGGATCGTTTTTATAGTGCCAGCGGGTAAATGCAGTCTGATCTTGTACGCGTTTAGTCATCACAGCCAAAATGCCGTTGGGTTTTAATAACCTATCAAGTTGGGCAAGCAAACCTGCGGCATCGCTAACATGCTCTATAACTTCGGTTAAGGTAATAAAGTCGTATTGGCGGACTAAGGTTGCGGGGTTATTAGCGTAATAAAGGTCGTAATTATCGATTTGATAACCCCGCGCCTTTGCCATCAAGCTCAAGGCTTTGCCTTCGCCGCAGCCAAAATCGAGCCCTTGGGCCGAAGTGCTAACACGGCTAAGTAGTGGCTCAAGTGTGCGATTTAAAAAGGTTTGATAGCCAAGATCATTGGCATGATTCTCGTGCTTATCGTACTCGGCTTTTTCGGCCTCGGCCGAGAGATAAAACTCAGGAGGCACGCTAACCAGTTGGCAGGTTTGGCATTGGCGATAGTCGCGCTTTTTATCCTGATGATAAGCGAGTAATTCTGTGCCGTGGCATAAGGGGCAGATATTCAACAACAATTCCTAGGGATAGTAAGGTGCAATTAATGAGAGTAGTCGCAATGCCAACAAATAAGGCTAACACTGCCTAGCTGAAATCGACGGTGTCGATGGCCCGCTTAAGGCTTTGGGATTTTACGCTCTTTTGCTGCGGCTTCTTTTGCTTCCCGTAAATATTTTTGCTCGCGGCTTTCCCTCTCGTCGAACTGTTTCTGTGCCTTGAGTTTTTGCTGAGCCTCCCAATCATGGGTTTGGGACTGCTGTTTGATTTTATCTTCTCGCTCTGCAGTCTCCTTGGCGGCTTGGCGCGCCTTCTCTAATTGGGCCTGCTCTAATCGCTGGGAGTCTATACGGGCCTTATCGGCTCTTTGCTCTAGGGTTAATTTTGGCTTTGGCGCATCGGCGGCATTAGCCACAGCAAGATGAATGCTGGAAATCAGTATGAACGACATCAACATTTTAGAGATGAGCACCTTAGATAAATGCGCCATTTCCGGCCTCCTTTATTTGGTCATCGGATGGATGAACGATAACAGCCAACTCAAACACGATGCGAAAAACATAGCATAAAATCTGTCAAAGTTTGAAATATGCAGCAGGTGTTCTTAAAAAATATGCTTAAATACAAGTCTTAAACTACACTTTTTGAGTTTCTATTTGAGTGAAACAACAATTAGGTTTATTTTTAACCCCATTGGAATGATGTACTATTGGGCAACTTCGTATCAACGAAGACCTAAAAAATAGGATGTGACCTTATATGTGTCACAAGGGAGTATCCTAAATGATCAGATGGCAACACTTACTTAAGAAACTCAGTACGGATGATCCAGTACTGCAAGAAAAGCTGTCGCTCTGGCAAGCACATCCCCACAAAACTCCCCTAGCCTTAATTCAAGGCTTCAGCTTTATTAGCGCCAACCAAGCGACACTCGGTTATTTTGAGACTGAGTATGATGCCTTTGTGAATGCGACTCCCTATGACTTTTCTCCGAGAATTCAATCATCCGGCCGCAACAGTGTTGAATATGCGAGGGAAATGATCCTCGAAGCCATTGCGGGTAAGAATGTTGAATTCAACTGGCTACACCTGAGTCAACTCGGCAATGAACTGCCAACTCGAGTAAACCTCTATCGCTGTTATCTGCAGCAACAGCCCGTTGTGCTCGTGGAATTTCAAGCGCTCAATCGCCGTAATCAAATGCGCGAAATTATTTCCGATGGTTTTGCCCATATTCCCAAAGAGATTTTGTCGACGACACTCGAAGAAAGTGCCGAAGCTGTGTATATCACAGACTCAGATGATCAGATTTTGGCCGTTAATAAAGCCATGTGCCGTATTTGCGGTTATAGCGCCGAGCAGCTTATTAGTAAAACCCCTGAATTTTTAGAGTTGAAAAGCCATCATTTAGGAGAAGAAACCGAATGCCAAATTGCACTAAAACAAAGGGGCTTTTGGCAGGGTGAAACGTGGAAAAAACGTTCAGATGGTAGCAATTTCCCAGCATGGCAAAGTAGTCGAAAAATCATTACCGAAGATGGCGATCACTATAATGTGAATATTTTCAGTGACATTAGCACGAAAAAGCTGCTCGAAACTCAGCTGACGACCCGTGCTATGTACGATACCTTGACTGGATTGCCTAACCGATTCCACCTTAAGCAGATCCTCAATAAAGCACTAGAGAAGCTCAAAACGGATCCTCTCACATTAGGTGCGCTGATGTTTTTAGATCTCAATGGGTTTAAAAATATCAATGACAGCTTCGGCCACTCCATGGGCGATCGGGTGTTACAACTCGTCGCCGCCAGACTCGAAGCCGGTTGTATCGAAAAAGCCGACATAGCACGCATGGGTGGAGATGAGTTTACCTTAGTACTGCAAGACTGCAGCTGCAAAGATGAAATCCAACTGTTTGCAGAGCAGATACTTAGTCTATTTGAGAGCCCCTTTGAAATTGAAGGGCAAAAGTTTTTCCTAGGCACGAGTATCGGCATTGCGCTATTTCCGACCCACAGTGATAAAGCGGGACAGCTAATTAGCCTTGCAGATACGGCCATGTATTGTGCTAAAAAGAGCTTACCGCACCTCGTGTTTTACGATAAGGCTATGAGCCAGGCCGCGGAGTTAAAGCTGCAGTTAATCAATAGTCTAAGGCATGCTCATAGCTTAAAACAGTTCACTCTCGCCTATCAGGCCATAGTGGATTTACACACTAATCGAACGATAGCTGCCGAAGCCCTACTGCGCTGGCAAAAATCACCTACCGAGTATTATGACGCCGCCGATTTTGTTCCATTGCTGGAAGAGACAGGGTTAATTGTCAGTATTGGTCAATGGGTATTGGAACAGGCTTGCGTGCAAGCGGCACAATGGCGGGCACATAATCAGGCAGACTTTAGAATTTCAGTCAATGTGTCGCCACTGCAATTGGAACACTTAGATTTTATCGACCAAGTGATTAATGCCTTGGAAATGGCTAATTTACCTGCTGAGGCACTGATTTTAGAAATCACCGAATCGGCACTGCTACGCCAACCTGAGCAAGCACGACTCACACTCAATCGCATCAAAGCCTTAGGTGTCAGCATTGCCATTGATGATTTTGGGACTGGGTTATCTTCACTCAGTCGCTTAGGCACTTTGCCCATAGACAGTGTAAAAATTGATGCCGAGTTTGCCTTGCGCTTAAACGAAGTATCAGGACAAAAGCTCTGCAATGCCATAGTGCAACTCGCGCAGGCACTCGATATTCACTTCGTCGCCGAAGGCATAGAGACTCAACAACAAAGGGACATAATGACAGACATGGGCCAAGGTTTTGCCCAAGGATTTCTTTTTGGCTACCCAAGTTCAGTCGATAACTTCACCCAAACCTTTCTTACGGAAAAACGCTTAGCTTAGAACGAATTAGAAATCTGCCGATGTTCGCATCGGCTCTATAGCCCAGCCAGGACACCACTAACGAATTGTTATTAACAATGGAATCACTCCCTGCAAAGCCAGTTATTGTCTGGCAAAGCCATCTCATCATTTGCTCCGAACAATGAACATATATACAACTGTTTTATCGGATGAGCTTTGATTAAAATTAGAGGCTAAGCAGAAATATTGCTGCAATATCATTGCGGAAAAATACAAAGCTTAAAGCTCGATAGCCCTGCCAGCACGCCATTAACTAATTGTGATTAACAATGGAATCACTCCCCTGCAAAGCAATTGGCTGGCAAAGCTATCTCATCATTTGCTGCGCAAATGAATCCTTGTTATTAAACCGTATTTCACACTAAGTTAGCGTGATCTGAATAAGATTTTGACTAATTTAATTCGTACGCAGTATCAAAACTCAATAACTTAAAGGCATTAATTCAGACCTAAAACCTCTAAGGCTAAATAATGTCAAAACATTCACTTAGTCTCGCCGTTAGGTTTGTTTGAGTTCTGATAACGAGCCTGCACAGTGCTCGGCATCGCCTTAATCCGCAGTTCAACCATAGCATCAAATGCCGTCATTAAGGGCTGAACATCAAGCCGAGGATTAAGGGCGCTTAGCATATAAGCACAAGCTTCTAAGGTCGATAAACTGTCGCTACGACTCGACTTACGGATCCGATAGCGCGACTCATAACCTTCAGCCAAATGCACCGCAGGATACTGGGTTATCCAAGGATTCAGCTGCAACATCTTAAACGCCTTGCGCCAAGTACCATCGAGTAAGAGCAATACACAATCTGGATTGATAGGCTGCTGTTCAACACTCACACTTTGCTCAGAGGGATAGACGAGATAAATCGGCTTATTACACGCCGCTAAATGTTCCCGTAAACCATTGAAGTCGGCCTCGTTTTCGCCCACATAAACTTGCGTTTCAGCGACCACAAGACTCAATACCCGCACACTATTTTTTTTATGTTCGACTTCACTCGGGTGCTGTAAAACCACCAACTGAGTCATTGGAGAGATAGGTTGAACACTCGCACACAGACAAGCATTCAGGGGATAACGACAAATAGCACAATAGTGGCGGGACAAGCTTTCCCCCTGTTTGAGTAAGTTATTTTACGAGTATACCAAAGGATAAAGAGGTACAAGGCACAATAAAAAATACCCACAGTTCGCGGTCAAACAAACTGCGGGTAAAGGGTGTACTCTGTGATTAACGACTTTGTAATTAACCTGTGCTGCGAACTAATGCTCGCCAGCTAACTGCTCTTGATGCCAGTGGTCAAATCGACTCAGCGCCATCATCAATAATAAACCGAGAGGAAATACGCCCATCACTAAGGCCACTGCATAAGGTGCGGTTAAACTCGTTTGTTGTACGAGTCCAGCAAGCACGGACGCACCGCTCATCTGAATAAAACCTAACATAGCCGCGGCAGTACCAGCTCGTTCACCAAAGGCCGACAGAGCCATACTGGTCGCTGGACCGAGTAAGAAGGAAAATCCAACCCCCAACATCAACATAGGCAACATAAAGGCAAACGCTGCCATCATTCCAGTACTCGGACCGAATTGCTGACCCGCCACAGTGAGCGCTGCAGACAAAACGAGTATGGACAGGGCCAAAATCGTTGTAGGACGATTACCGAGTTTGCGAATGATCAGGGGTGCAGTAAAACAGGCCACGATATTAAACACGGCATTGAAACCAAATAGACCACTAAACATGAGCTCAGAAAGCCCTAAATGCCCAATCAACCATACTGGCGCATACGACACGTAACACAAAATCGCGGCCATCGCTGACATACAAGCAAAGGCATAAAACAAAAAATGAGCGTTACCCAGTACAGGCTTATATCGACCCCAACGGTAAAGTGGGCCAGTGGTGACCGTATTGGCAGGTCGAGTCTCAGGTAAGCGATAACCGACAACAAGCATCATCAACATGGCATATAACGTCATGAAGACGAAGGTTGAGCGCCAACCAAATTGCATTGCCAATAAGCCGCCTAAGGTCGGTGCTAATGCGGGAATAACGCAAATGGCGCCATTTAAGTAACTGTAAATCTTAGCGCCTTCCTTTTGATCGTAGCAGTCACGTACGGCGCTGAACACCACAATAGAAGTCGAACAGGCAGCCAAACCTTGCAGCAAACGGGCAATCTGTAACCAATGAAATTCGACAGCTGCAGCTGCTAAAAGGCTACTCGCACAGTAGAGTAACACCCCGAAAATAGCCACGGGACGGCGACCATAACGGTCGGCTAATGGCCCAATCAACACTTGACCTAAACCCATAGCGAATAAAAATAATACGATCGTGGATTGCACATCACTGGCAGATACGGCGAATTCTGCCGCCATAGTCGGCATTGAAGGTAAGTAAATATCGATGGCTAATGGGCTAAGAAGCACCATAGACATCAGGATAGGTAATAGATTGCGCCGCATAAATAATCTCAGTTGATCAGGAAAAGGTATTTCAGTGGGCGCTATTTTAATTAACTCAAGGTATGAACAGAAATGGTATAATTTCCAAAGTAAATTTCCTCTGAGGAATATCTGTGAATATCGACAACTTAGCCAGAATCGATCTTAACTTGCTGGTCATACTCAAAGTTCTGCTAGAAGAGCAAAGCGTGACTCGCGCCGCAAGCCGATTACATATAAGCCAGTCAGCCCTCAGTAAGAGCTTAAATCGGCTCAGAGAAACCTTAGATGATCCGCTATTTCAGCGCACGGCCCACGGCTTAAAACCGACGGCGCACGCCCTCATTCTGGGACAAAAACTGCCGAATATTTTGCAAGACTTGTATCAACTCACTCAGCCTCCGACCTTCAATCCCGCCAGTAGCAATCGACAATTCTCCTTTGCCATGGTGGAAAGCGCCTATGAAACCTTAATCCCATATTTTATCGGCCCTATGCTGACCACGGCGCCCAATGTCAAACTTGACTCCTATGTCTGGACCGAAAAGTCGATGCAGGATTTGCAACAAGGGCAAATTGATTTTGGTATTTCAGGGCGGGACTTGCATCCATTGTCCGATTTTCAGGTGGATCGCCTGCCCGAAGGGATTGCCTATCAAACACTATTTACCGATCAACAAGTATGTTTAGTGCGTGAAGACCACCCATTGATGGCGGCGCTGACTTCAGAACAATGGGATCTCCCACTCTACCTCGACATGGCCCATGTGCAGGTTCGCTGTGAAGGCAGCGATTGGTGGGCGTTGGATTACTTTCTTGCCGATCTCGGCCATCGACGCCGGATCAGTACAACAGTACCCGATTTTTATGGTGCCGCCAGTGTGTGCGCCCACAGCGATTTAATTTTCACTCTGCCTTCGAGCTTTGCACGGCACGCCTGCCAGCTCTATCCGCTTAAACTTCTGCCCTTACCCTTCGAATTTATGCCCATGGCCTATGTATTGTTATGGCATCAAAGAAATGATGAAGATCAGGGGCATAAATGGATTAGAGAAACGATTTGCCAGAGTGTCGCTAAGCTATTTACTCCCGCAGAAATGCTTTAATACCAAATCTCCACCAATAAAAAGCCCGATAAAGCAAAGGCGTTATCGGGCTCTTATCAAAGTGAAACACTACAAGTAGTAACTACAGAATAAAGGTCGCGACCTGTGCATTAAGATCGTTAGCACGGGCTTTTAAGTCTCGCGCCTGTGCCAAATCAGCCATGGCCGAGGCGGTAATCTCATCGGTCACATCTTTAATCGCAACCGTATTTTGAGTGATTTCACCCGTCACTTGAGTCTGCTCTTCCGCTGCAGTCGCAATTTGGCCTGCCATATCTGAAATCACGTTGACCGCTTGAGTAATTTCTTCAAGGGCTTTTGCCGCCGCATTCGCATCTTCAACACTGTGACCCGCTAATGCTTGGCTGCTTTCCATCAAGCTGACGGCTCTGGCGGTTGTGCGTTGCAGTGTTTCAATCGTGGTATGCACTTCTTGAGTCGAATCTTGCGTACGGCGCGATAACACGCGCACTTCATCCGCGACCACGGCAAAACCACGACCCTGCTCACCAGCACGCGCCGCTTCAATGGCAGCGTTAAGCGCCAACAAGTTGGTTTGTTCTGCAATCCCTTGAATCGTCGCTAGAATGCTTGAAATTGATTGAGCGTGACGGCTCAAATCAGCAATGACATCGGTCGCTTGAGTCACTTCATCGGCCAGCGAATTAATCGAGTTACGGGTTTTATTGACTAACTCTTTACCCTGTAAACTGCTCGCTGCAGATTGTTGAGCCGCCGTTGCCGTGTTTTCAGCATTGGCCGCAATCTCATTGGTAGCACTCGCCATTTCTGTGACTGCGGTCGCGACCATAGCCACTTCCTGTTGTTGACGTTGTAGTTCAGTCACCGAGGTTTGTGTGGTGGCCAGACTACGTTCAGCATCGGCATCTAACTCATTCGCTAACTGGCGAATATGGCTGATCAGCTGATGTTGACTGCCGACAAAACGGTTAAAGCTGTCGGCAAGTACGCCCACTTCATCTTGAGTGTCGACTGAAATACGTTGAGTTAAATCACCATTACCATCGGCGATACGCGCCAGTGCCTGCGATACTCGGCTCAATGGACCCAGTAACATGCCAACTAACCAAGAAATCGCTAACACACTCAACAGCAGTACGAGTGCTGATAAACCCAGTTGGGTGAGTAACAGGCTCGACAGTGGTGCTTCTAGCGTTTCCTTATCAAGCACTAACACTAATTCCCAATCTGTATTGGGGATATCAACGCTCCAAACTAACTTATCGCGTCCTTCATTTTCAAAATACATAGGCAACAGAGTACCCGCTGCACGGCTCTGTTCTGGCAAGTTACGATTAAGATCGTTGTCGATTTCACCTATAGGTTTCATCGTCTTCGCTTGATCTTTATAAGCGATAACTGTGCCGTCTTTGTGCATCATGATGGCATAACCGTTGGCCGGTAACTTCATCCGATTAACACCGTCAACTAGGCTCGCGATAGATAAGTCACCACCCACAACTCCTTGTGCGGTAGGCTGCGCCATAGTCACAACCAGAATGTTATAAGCCACATCCACGTAAGGCTTAGTCAAGATAGGACCGCGTGCACTGATGGCTTGTTGATACCAAGGACGGCTACGAGGATCATAACCAGTACGGTCTACACTCGGATCAGAATCCAGCATTTGCCCCGCTTGGCTCCCAAAATAGGTCAACTGGAAACGGCCAGACGCTTGTGCTTGTTGTAACGTATTTAGGCTATCACCCTCAACTTTGCTCGCCAGTGCCCCCATAATATCTTGGCGGCCGGCCAACCATTCTTGAATACGCTCAGCCTGCTGCTCACCTAAGCGCTGCACTTGTTCTAGGCTGTTTTTTAACAGCTGAGACTTTTGGCTGGAATAACTTTGCCATGACAACAAACCAATCACGAGTGAAAGGGCTACCACGACGGAGAACAGAATTTTTTGCTTGAGCGAATATGAGTTCATGTTGGCGTCTAATTTATTAACAAAGCAGTGAAACAAGAGGGTGTCTGAGCGAGTTGAACGAACATTTAAAACTAATTTAATAAAGCGGCAAACTGAGTTAAAACTGCAGCTTAATCTGAACTTAATTTTCTCATACTCTGTACAGTTCGCAAAGAAATTGCTCAGATTTACATCAAAAAGATTCGAGCGAAAACATATGATTAACTAACCGTTATTCGATGCACAACATAGGTGACCACGAGATCACATATCGGGATGATACGTAACAGCCCAATGGCCTCAGAGGTAAAATAAAGTAAATTAATCAAGATTAACGTGACCTAGACGCACTCGCTATTGCACACTAAATGTCCACTGCCTATCGAGGAGTTCTTATGATTTATCAACAGTTCCAACAGAGCCCGCTGCAGACCCGAATTTCTGGCCCACGGGCTTGGTTAGCCATGGCAATTAGCGTTAGCCTTATCTGTTTATCGCTATTTTTATTGCCATTCGTGCTTTTATTTGGCGCCATTGCGCTCGGTTGTTTAGTCCTGTTTAGCCGTTTTTACATGGCGCGTCAGTTGGCTAAATTTAATCAGGCACAGGCAAACGCCAAGCAACACGCCCATGCTGCAGATGAGCCACAGAGCCAGGTTTATGGTTCAGAAACGATTGTTAGGGAATCCAATGCGACGCGCCATCAAGGGCGGACTTTTGAGCATAAAGAGGATGAACACTAGGGCGTGTTGACGTTTCGAGACTAAATTTTGTTCGCTCTGGCAAGCTAGTGATCGCGAAACGAGGAGTGAAGTGTCGTTATTCGACTCAAATGACGAGTAATGTCTGTGCGCGATTAAGGCTATGAATTTCTGCGGGATCTTGAGTTACTTTAAGTACATTTTTAATTTGTAATGCAAGAGAACGCCAAAGAGGCTCGATAATTTCGGCCTCTTTTTTATTGGCATGTTGTCGCGCCAACTTCAGCAAAGCAGCAGCTCCCACAACATCAATTCGCCCTAACATACCGTCGGCCAGTGCCATACTCAGCTCGATCATCGCAGGCACACTGTGACCGTATTTAATCACTTGGCGCAGATAATCCTCTGCCTGAGTCAAATCACTCCCAAAGGCATTATCGTCATTGAGCATATGCTGTGCCCGCGTCAGCATGGCATCGAGTTGCCCTTGCTCGGCAGCTTCAGCCATCCAATACTCGCTGGCAATCATATCTCGAGTACAACCCTCACCATTGGCGAGCATTAATGCCAAATGATACTGGGCGTGGGGATAACCCGCTTGTGCGGCTTTACTTATAAAATGATAGGCTTGGGTTATATTTTTTTGCTGATAATGCAGCACACCTAAGTTCGCCATCGCTTCGGTTTGCTCACCCTCCGCTGCGCGCTGTAAGTATTGCTGCGCTAACTTGCTATCGGGTTGAAACGACTCACTGCCGACAAGATAAAAATATCCCAATAACGCCATCGCATTAACGACACCCGCCTCGGCAGCCGTCGCAATAAGCTGCTCACCTTTCGCCACCTCTGGCACACCTTGATAACCGTGGATCAAGGCCACACCGTGCTCATGTAACGCTTCCATATGCCGAGGCGCCGCAAGGGCAAACCAATAGGCGGCACGGGCAAAACTGTCAGCGGCGCTAATGTGGGAAGTAAGAGGTGAAACGCCAGAAGATTCTGAATTAGAAGTAGCTTCAGCTGAATTGGCAAACTCTTGATCTTGTTGCAGCTCTTGCTCTTTCAGCATCAAGGCCTTGGTCTTAAAGGATATACCCACCAGATACTGAGCTTCGGCGTCATCTTCCATCACAGCGCGGTAGCATAAATCCTTCGCGGTCATGGCATCAGACGCTTCATAACGATAATCAGGTGCGGCTTGGCCTTTAACCTTGGGATACAAGTGTTCGACTAGCGCCAAAACATCTTTAATAGATTTTTGCGCCAGCGCGAGCAATTGCGCTTGAGTCAGGTGATATTTTTCAGGATGAGCGCCGCGGTTACCGTCGGCCCGCAATCGATGCAGCGCGCGAGTCGTCTTAACATCGATAACGCGCTGCTGATTTAGTTGCTCGATCCTATCGTACAGATTCGGACTCGAAAACGCGATTTGCTTATCTTGCCCCAGTAACTCGGTGAGCTTATGGGTAAAACTGCGAATGTGCAGTAGCGACTGAGTCGGCACATCCTGCACATAGCTTTTTGCCTTGAGGTAGTCATCACTCAAGGAGGCCGAAAAATCTTGGATAAACTCACTATCCTTAATGACCGTTTTCGTCCCCATGAGTGATTCCCTGCAGGCTGAATTGAGTTTGCGCTATTCGACGCTTGGTTTTTTCGACACCATATATAAGCGGAACAAAGCCACGTTAACGAATAAGCCAATGAAAGACATAAAGGTATCCGACAGCATTTGCAGCGGTAATCCGCCCATAGAGGCAGCACCTGACAGCAGATTACCCACCACTGAAAGTGGCAGATAGAGCATTAATAGTGCAATAGTTCTCAGCACGATAGGACCACTAAAGCTAAAACTGCCCTTGATGGCTTCCAGCGGTGTTAAACGCTCAACCACGACCATAAAGTTCACATAGGCCAAACGGGCGAAGAGATAGAAGCTAATAACCAAACCCACCAGCCACAAAGGACCGAAGGCGGCAAACAGCATCACTGGCGCTAAAATCGCTAAACCAGAAAACACCCCAGCTAATAATAGTGGTGGAACAAAAGGTAGACTTGCCTTCAGCACCATGCCCGCAGAAGGACTATGCCCTTGAGAGCGCAGTTCTAAAAACAGTGTCAGGGCGGCGATTAATACCGAAAAGGTGAGCAGTAACAGCATCATGGCGACCATGTGTGGTGCGCCAAACTGTGGATTTTCAAGATCGACTTTACTCATCTCTACGCCAAGCCACAACTGGATCCCTACTTGGATCAAAAGTAATGGAATCGTCAGCATAGCGAGTTGCGCCAGATGATTACGGAAGAAGTTATAGGCTTCTGACAAAATTGCGGACAGTGACATGCGACTTTCCAAATAATTGAAATGAATTAACACTTAGAATTGCGCTAAGGATACCGAAAATCCCGTAGCAATGCACAGCAGAAATCACCAGTGTGAATCGTAAATCACAGAAAACTACTGCAACAAAAGTTGCAAACCCGCTAAACTGTCCTGCGAACACATGCGCAAACCATCAAAGGACGCTTCCATATGAAACACACTCTTACCCTCTCTATCTTCCTCGGCACTTGTATTTTAGCAGCGCCAGCCAGTGCAGGATGGTTAGATAACTTGGCCGGAACTCAAGCCAAAACTGAAAAAGCGGCCACAACGGTGACAGCAACTCAGTCAAATGATTTGGTTGGCAGCGTCATGTCACAATTAGGTTTAAACCAAACTCAAGCCGAAGGTGGTTTAGGCAGTTTATTAGGCTTAGCGCAATCTAGCCTAGGGACAACCGACTATTCAAAACTGGCTGCCAGCATTCCTAATGCCGATAGCTTGTTAGCAGCAGCGCCTAAATTGGACTCAAAATCAGGCGTTTCTGGCTTGTTATCCAAAGCGGGGGATTTAGGTTCATCACTGCAAGGCAGTGCGATGGTGTTAGACGCCTTTGAAAAATTGGGCATTTCTAAAGATCTTGCGATGCCGATGATCAACATAGCTAAGTCTTACTTGGATACCAATGGCACTGAAGGCACCTCAGACTTACTGATGAAAGGTCTGAACTCGCTACTGTAATCCCGTTTTATCTCACCCTAAGCAATACACTGCTTAGGGTGAACTTTCGCCCCTCAATCGACTCTACCTTAATATTCCCTCCAACATGAGAACCGCCAAATATGATTGCGAAGTTAAGACGATTCTTTGAAGCACATACGCAAGCAGTCTCCCCTGAAGACAAGGCGCATCAACTTAAACTCGCCGCGGCGAGTATGTTACTTGAAGTGGTGTTTGCCGATGATACCTTAACGGCAGAGGAAGAAGCCTTATTGCCTAAGTTGCTGACAGATACGCTATCAATGTCAGAAGCTGACGCTAAGATACTGATTGATGAAGCCAAAAGCGTGCAAGGTAGCGCGACCTCACTGTTTGAATTTACCTCAGCCATTAACGCTGAATTTAGCCTAGCGCAAAAGCAGCAATTATTGCTCGCGATGTGGCAACTGGCCTATGCCGATGGACAGTTATCCCAATATGAAGACCAAATCATTCGTCGCACCGCTGATTTGCTGTACCTCAAACACAGCGAGTTAATTCAAATGCGCAATCTTGCCATCGCCGCCAATCGACATATAGATCAGGCGCCTCAGTGATTCAACGCTTGAATCAAAGTACTAATCGATTAATCCGCCGCATAAAAAAGCGTGAATGCGAAACGCTATCTCGTTTCACATTCACGCTATAGTCTTAAGACCTTATTGATATCGTCTTTGACTAAAAATGATTTGTCCTGCCGCGCGATTTACTTAAACCCAACTCACTTAAATCCTAAGCTAAGGCTTTACCGATTTCGAATCCTGAACCGCGTAACTCTGTCAACTTAGTCCGCAATCCACCCATCTCCATTCTTAATCCTTTCTTGGTGGCTAACTGGGATAACCAACTGGTTTTCTCATCATCCTCAATGGTATCCCACTCATCCAACACTTTGTAAGATAGGCATAATAATGCGGCAAGTTTTGAGAATGGGTCCGAATCCTTAGGATGATCTTGATATAAAATACCTTCCACCAAGGCTGTGGTGAATTTCCAATTTTTGGCCAGCAATGCGCCGATATCGGGTGAATCATATCCAAGCAACTCACGTTCAAACTCATGCTTATCTTTACCCTGCGCCACAGCTTCAGCAATTTTTGCCGCATCTTTAGGTGACACAGCCGCAATGAGCAAGTCGCCAATACGGTGCAAGATACCGCAGGTAAATGCTTCTTCAGGCATAGCACCACAACGTTTCGCCATTTCTTGGCTATAGAGGGCAATCTCAAAGGTTTGCCCCCAAAACTGGGCTAAGTCGATTCCTTCACACTTAGGAACTGCGCCAATTACGGCCGATGCAAGCACTAAAGTACGCAGGGTTTGCATCCCAAGACGCACCACGGCTTCGTCGATCGTACCCACCTCTCGACTGCGTCCATAGTGGGCACAGTTGGCAAGGCGTAATACCCTCGCGCTGATTAAGGGATCGTGCGCAACCTTAGTGGCAATACTTTTTACTGTCGCATTATCATCATTGACTGCGTCTAATAGTTCACTGATCGCCTTGGGTAACCTGGGTAATTCATCCACTCGATTGAGTAACGCAGCTGAATCCATTTTTATGCTCCTTCTGTATGAATGATCAAAATATAGAACACAAACTAGCGCCTCGCTCGCGAGATATAATTAAATATCAGTAATGTGCAATCCTTCTGCGACACCTATTACCGGCCATCAAACTTAAGGTTTACCCCTTTATTTCATTCAATTTAATCGCACTCAATCATATTCAGTTACGAAATCCACTCAGCCACACAAAAAAGCCCCGAACTCTAATAACCATAAAGAGTTCGGGGCCTTCTTAATTAACCCATCATTTTGATTTCGCCCCAGAGGAGCCGAATATTACTCAGGAATCGCTAAACCTTGTTTGCGGCTGATATGGGTCTTTTGCCACCACAGAAATGGCGCCACCACTAATATCAACACCAATACATAGGACATGCTCGCACCTAGGGCAAAACCTAATGCCAAGCAAAACGCACAACCCAGCGCTACTAGTGGCCAATTATGGCGCGGTAATAACTTAGCGGCCGCTAACATAGCCATCAAATAGATCACCACAAATACGCCGTTGCTCCATGCAATAAGGTGTTCTAACTCTTGTCCAGTAAGATAAGTCAGCACTATCACGCTCGCCATCACAGATAACAGTGCAGCCAGCGCGCGAATTGGTACGCCGTGGGCGTTCTTCACCGCAAAGAAGCGCGGCAAAATGCCTTCACAACTAAAGCTCCACACTAAACGTGCCGCACTGGCCGAATACACGTTCACGGTAGCTAATCCACTCGCAATCCCCAACACGCCAATCACTTGCGCGCCGTAACCACCGAGCAACTGATCAAACACGCCGATCATAGCGACGCTTTTATCCGTCGGCACTAACAGTAGTAATAGTGTACAAGCCACATAAATTACGCCCACCAACACAGTACCCATCATCATAGCGGGGATCATATCCTGCTGTGGACGGCGAAAATCATCGGCCAGATGGGTCATCGCTTCTATGCCCAAGAAACTCCAAAAGGCGATGCCTGCGGCAATCATCACGGTTGGCATTTCAGGCATACCATGGCTGGCGAGTGTTGTCAGATGACCAGGCTGAAAACTGCTTGCACCAAATAAGAGGACAACAACGGCCACTATGCACAGCGTTAAGCCAAATTGCAGCTTGGCCGACACTTGAATGCCTCTTAAATTAATCAGGAACAGGCCAAAAATCACTAATACTTCAACACTGACCTTGGACCAACCCGATATCGGCATTAAGGCATTCACAAACTGAAAGGTCATCAAAATCGCGGCGGGGGCGCCCATGGGCACAACCAGTAAAAAGATCAATCCAATTGTTCGACCAGCGGTGCGACCAAAGGCTTTTTCGACAAAGTAAGCGGGGCCAGCAGCATGGGGAAATACACTCGCTAAACGACCAAAAACCAGCGCCACAGGAATAATGGCTAAGGTAAGTAATATCCATGCGACTAGCGCGCCAGATTGCGCTTTCTCAATTGTCATCTGAGGCAAAATAAACACCCCAGTACCGAGCAAAGTGGTCGCCATTAGACCCGCACCTTGCCAACGACCTATAGTTCCGCTATTTGAATTCATCTGTTAATATTCTGTGGTATTTGAGCTGTCAGTATAGTGAGATTTTGCCCCACAATCTGCCGTTAATTTCAGTGTTCTCCACGTCCAATACCGGCAAAATCACGGCAAATAGCGTTATTTCCATCAAAATGACGGCCAGCTTAAGGAGTGGTGAAATTATAAGCTCAAATACTCAGTAAATTCTGTTGCCATTCAAACCAATGGCAAAATTGCACACAGATCCAATATAGCCATTTTCACTGGAGTCACCCTTGGATAAATTCGATACGGCCATCATTCATAGTTTGCGTCAGGATGCACGCCAGAGCGTGTCGAATATTGCCGAACAAGTGAACCTTTCCCGCAGCGCGGTAGCCGAGCGGATTAAAAAACTCGAACAGACTGGGGTGATCCGTGGCTATCAAGTGCTCTTGAGTGAGTCGCAAAAAGAAGGGGTGTCGGCTTACTTCGAAATCCAGCATCAATGTCCACGTTGCGCCGACGTAGTACACGTATTCCAAGCGATCCCCGAAGTGATCACTTGCCGTGGTATTTCCGGTGACATGGATTTGCTCGTGTACGTGCATGCGCCCTCGATGCGCCGCCTGCATGAGATCCGTGAATATATCGACACGCACACTGATATCATCAAGATCAAAACCCATGTGGTGATGAGTGAGTGGATTAATAATTTAGGCGAGTAAAGGAAAATCGAGTGGCCCCTAAAACAAGAAACGCCACCCTAAGGAATAGAGGTGGCGAGGCCCATTTGGAGGCAGGGCAAAATATTGAAGTGTAAAATATGGCATCCTTGCCCAGCGACCTCCCTGTTACACAACCAACCGCGACCAGACTTACCCCTTGAGAGCTCAGCCAGCGCCGCAAGGGCCTCATCTACAATGTTTTCCTTTGACATTGTTTCCGCGATCCGTCGATTTCCTTGATTCTTATCATCTTGTTCGTCTTAAATGAAGCGTTCGCACCTTAAGCGATCGTCATTTGTCCTGTGTACAGTATGAAGTTACGTAGCAATAACACCCCGATTAAGCTCAGGCAAGCCGTCCCTGCCACATAAGCCCATTTGCGTTTCGACGTCGTGGTCATAAACAGGTTCATCGCTAACGGGCCTGATAAACCAAGTCCGATAATCCCTACCCAGAAAATCCAGCCCCAGAAGCCATAACCTAAAGCATTAAAGGCGGCGATCTTACTCTGTCCTCCGGTGAGCAATAAGCCAACGAAGAAGGTAAACAGCAGCACAATCTCAACTAAGATCAGCGGGATTTCCACTTTGTGGATAAAGTGCACCTCTTTGTCATTCGGTTTGCCATTCATCAACACGCCACCGAGTAAAGAAGATGCCGCGCCGGAAGACAGCCCAGATGCCAAGAACAGTAAAGGCAGCACAGGATTTTTCAGCATGGGATAACCAGGTAACGCCGATAACAAGAAGCCGGTATAAGCGCCCAATGCTAAGGATAGAATCACCAGTAATCCCGTGATCGTCGCCTCAAACCGAGCTAGCAAAGCCGTCAGCTTAAGGACGATAGGGAAACGCGATTCACACCAAGCATCGACAGGTTTGCGGAAGGTTAACCCAATCCACATAAACATAAACACTTGGTAAATCAGCAGAATCAGTACGCCCATCGACATCACAGATTTAGGATTGTAAAACACCAAAATCTTCCAGAAATCGAGGGGTTTAGTTAAGTCTGCGACCAATATGCCTAAGCCCGCCATCACGGCGACTGGGGCGACAATACAGGCGGCTCGCACAAAGCCAGACTGATAGGCGTTTTGCTTCAAAACAAAATGTTTCAACAGTACGGCGAAGAACATAGCCCCTGCTGATACACCCGCCAAAAACAAGTAGATCGCAATCGGCCAATGCCAGACTAAGGTATCAAAATGTAGGGCACTCATAGTATCACCTCCCCGGATTTAGCCAGGATACGGAACAACTTAGGTCGCGTTCCGAGGGCGACTTTCGCACGTTGAGTTGGATTAGCGCGCAGCACTTGTACTAATTCAGACGTCGGATCTTTTAAATTACCGAACACTAACGCCTTAGTTGGACACGCCTCAACGCAGGCAGGCTGTTTTCCTTGAGCGAGATTCGTCTCACGGCAGAAATCACATTTATCCGCCGCGTGGGTGACTGGGTTAATAAAGCGAATTTTATAAGGGCAAGCCGCAATACAATATTGGCAGCCGACACATTTCCACGCATTGACTGACACTATGCCGGTTTCTTTATCAATAAAGGCAGCGCCCGTTGGGCAGACGTTGACACAAGGTGCGTCTTCACAATGCTGACAAGAGATACGGCTAAAGTGATAATACTCATTCGGATACTCACCGAACGGTCCAGTTTGTTCAATCCTGACCCGAGAAACCCCTTCTGGCACTTGATTGGTCTCACGACATGCCACTTCACATGCGCGGCAACCAATACACTTAGTTTCATCATGAATCATCGCATATTTAATATCTGACTCTGCTTTAGCACCTTCAGCGGCATTCACTGTGGCGAGCAGTGATGCGCCCGAAGCGCCAGCAAATAAGGCACATGTGCCTTTTAGAAATCTTCTTTTTGAATTTTCCATAACCTACCCCTACTGGCCACTATGGCAATTGCGGCACAGCTCACTGCGAACTTTTGGCGTCATATCCGCCATAGGTTCGGTTGGGCTATGTAATTTATGACAGGCGGCACAGGGCACTTTTTGTGCGTGCACATTATGCGTCCATTCGGTTTCGCCCAGTTTTCGCTGGGTATGGCACTTGTGACAAACGGCGAGCTGAGTATCAAGCTCCGAGCCATCTTTCATACCAAACACCACGATATCATTCGGCTTTTTAGGGTGGTCGCCTTTTTCGCCATGACAGGTTGAACAGGTCATTTTCATCGCATCTTGGCCGTGATGCCCTAACATTTGACCGTTACGTTTGTGGCACTTCATACAAGTCGTGTCACTGTTAATTTGAAGGGCCGACTCGGCACTTGTCGCACCAAAGCTTAAAAGCAATGCAATTGCACCCAAGCGAATCGACCACAGCCATTGTCTTTTGGACATAGGGAGTCCTCACATTTATTTTGGGAAGGGAGAAGAGGAGTGTCAGGGTTCGGAGTTACCCGAACCCGACGGTCGGATCAGACGGCTAACGCTTGCTTTAGGCTCTGTGTATCCCACTGTTTATGTTGGTTCATTTCAATAAAGTTGATATTGAACTTACTAAACAGCTTTTTCATTGGCGAGTTGTGTTCTTTGCCAAAATCACTGATCACCATTTTCACTTCAGATGAGTCATGATCTATTAACACATAGTCTAGTCGGCACTCGTGATTTAAATCAGCGTCATGCTGGTCCATTTCAAATACGGTGTCTAGCGGGACATTACAGCAAACATCGTATTTGCCTTCCACTACGGTTTTTAACGATTTAAAAAAGTTAAAACTTTGTTTATCGAACAGTACTGGTTTAAGTTTCATTTCATGATGCTCTGCCTCATCGGGGCCTGCTTTAAAAAACTTAATGCAGGTCATGACGAACATGACAAAAACAAATGGCACTGCTACAAACAGCACGAAATACATAAACGCATAGCTGAGAATGACTGAAGTATTCATAACGCCTCCAATAACCTATTTATTTTTTGTTATCTCTTTTAACGCAACTTTAGTATTAACGTGAAGCGTTTTATTTTTTTTGAACACGATCACATTTAACAATGGCAATTTAATAATAAACAACAAGTTAAGAATTCGATCTCATTACCATTTAGCGCAAATCTTGAATGTAAAAATAGATAATTGATAATCGCCAATGTGAAATTCAATTAAATGAATTTCACCTTTTAAAATTCCAAATTTATCTTTATCACATTTTGAAATATAAAAAACATTAAATCTAAAAACGACACTAGCAGACTGCGATATTATAGTTTTGAAGTTGAGATATGTTTCACATTAAATTTATTTAATGACGCCATAATTAATCGTTCTTTAAAGTATTTGCTCGATAAAAGGGATATAAAAAATGCACATTAGTAACATGGATGGCCTGGATATTCTGAGTTTGAAAATACTCGTTTCATTATATGAGAACAAGTCTGCAACTTATGTCTCTAAGGCTCTTGATATTCCGGCTCCTAAAATAAGTCGTAGCCTTAAAAATCTACGGGAAATTTTTGGTGATGAACTTTTCATTCGTCGTAAATACGGACTATTCCCCAATGAGTTTGCGACCCATTTATATCCAATCGCGAAAGAAGCCATTGAATGTACTGATAAGTTTCGTAAGGCCAGAGCCGCAAATGCTAACTTAGTGAAAACGCATATCGAGATTGCTGCTCCCGGCTTGATTGCTTACGCTTTTCCGAAAGCCTTAATGCAGGCCATTAAAGATGAACAGAAGCTGATGCACATTAATATCACCCCTTGGTCTATGCATACGACCCAAGACATTATTAACGGTGATACTACTCTGGGCATTTGCTGCAATAAAAGCACGGCTGATGTGGCCGCCTTTGGCGATAAACTCCTGACGACCACTCTGCAAAGCATGGATAAGGTTTACCTTCTTGCGAGCCGTAATCATCCGATTTTCAAACGGGAAATCACTTTAGAGACGATTGCAGAATATCCCTATGTGAATACCGACCTCGGTAATCCCAGTTCTAAGCTCAGTCCTTACCAAGAGTTTTGTCTGAAGAGCAACATTAAACTCAATACTGAAATTACCATTACTAGTATTTCAAGTTTGTTTGAATACCTAGGTGAAAGTCAGGCACTGTCGTTATTACCCTATCGCGTGGTTTACGAGATGGTAAGTGATGTGGCTGAACTGCACACATGCCAGCTGTCGCAACTCGAAGCCGAACGTTTATATGCTCACGCCGAAGCGCCAACCATTTTCTTAGTGCAAAAAAATCAGCCAAACAAAGTGAATGATGATTTAGTGTGGCTAAGTGGACAGATTAAAAAGATTGTTGACCATATTATTTAGCCCAAAGCAGCTTGCACAACCCATAGACTAGCCACTGTACAGAGGTGATAGGCATCCCTTGCCTTAGCTTAGGCTCCACCTCAGCCCCCATACAAACCCGCCGAGAATTGTTAAGCCAAGCATACATCTTGGGGCATAAACACGTTACACTAAGCCCATCTTTATCCTAATAGATTCAGCTATGCGGACCGAAAATACAGCCACTCTTAATCTTATTTGGGGCGCCCTTATTCTTGAGGAGTTAGCACGTCTTGGCGTGCAACATGTGTGTATGGCACCGGGCTCGCGCTCGACGCCGTTAACCCTCGCCGCCGCCCAGCAAACTAAACTCCAGCGTCACCTGCATTTCGACGAACGTGGACTCGGCTTTATGGCCTTAGGTCTGGCAAAAGCCAGCCGCGCACCGGTCGCTATCATTACCACCTCGGGCACCGCAGTCGCTAACTTGTATCCTGCGATTGTTGAAGCTTGGCTAACCCACGTGCCTTTGATCGTCTTAAGCGGCGATCGTCCACCCGAATTACTCGGCTGCGGCGCCAATCAAGCCATAGTCCAACCGGGGATTTTTGCGAATTACGCCACCCAAGTTAATTTGCCAACGCCAGATGCGCATATCGCACCGCAGGCGTTGCTCACCACAGTGGATGAAGCGGTGGCGAATCAAACTCGTCCAGTGCACATCAACTGCATGTACCGTGAGCCCCTGTATCCGAGTGAACTCGGTGGCGCGATTCTCGATGCCGAATCGCCTTACCTCAAACCACTGCAAACCTGGCTGCAGCTCGCCCGCCCGTATACCCAATATGGCAAGAGCAAGCAGCTGAGCAGCCCCAGTGACGATGCCATCATGCGGTTCGTCCACGGTAAAGGCGTGATCGTTGTCGGTACACTCACACCCGAGCAAGATCCACAGCAGCTTATCGCGTTATCGCAAAAAATTGGCTGGCCTTTGCTTACTGATGCCCAGTCGCAACTGCGCCAACATCCCGCGGCAATAGGTAACATCGACCAACTGCTGCAACATCCAAGGGCACGCAATCTATTACAAGAAGCGGATCGCGTACTCGTGTTCGGCGGGCGTTTATTGTCAAAACGCGTCATCAGTTATCTCGCCGAGCAGAATTGGCACAGCTACTGGCAAGTGTTACCCGAGCAAGACAGGCTAGATCCGAGTCACAATGCGAAGCACATTTGGCATGCTAATGCAGAGCAGTTTGCGGCCTTGAACTGGTATCGTTCATCCTCAGCGAACTGGGCGAATACCTTAATCACCTATAACGATGAATTGCATAACTTATTTGTGCGTAATATCGATCAAGGGGAATTTGGTGAAGCGCAGGTGATACGCGCTATCGCCAACACTCGTCCCTTAGAACAGCAGCTTTTTATCGGCAACAGCCTGCCTGTACGTTTGTACGACATGTATGCCCCTGTCAGTTGCTGCACAGCGACCACTTATACCAACCGTGGCGCCTCGGGTATTGACGGCTTGCTCGCCACCGCCTGCGGCATTGCGGCCCACAAAGGCAAAGCCACCAGTTTGATCATCGGTGATTTATCGCAACTGCACGATCTTAACTCGCTGGCCATCGCCAAAGGCTTAACGAGCCCGCTGGTGATCGTGATCCTCAATAACGATGGCGGCAATATCTTTAACTTATTGCCGGTTCCCAATGAACAAGTCCGCAGTGATTATTATCGACTCAGCCATGGCTTAGAATTTGGCTACGCCGCAGCCATGTTTAATCTGCCCTATAATCAAGTGGATAATTTAGCCGATTTTCAAGATAGTTATAATGAAGCGCTGGATTTTCAGGGGGCTTCGATCATTGAAGTCAATGTGAGCCAAAACCAAACCAGCGACCAAATCGCCGCGCTCAACCTTTGGGTGAAACAAAGCTAATGCCAACCATGGCCCGTTACGGCGATCCTTCACTACCGACCTTAGTGCTACTACATGGCTTTTTAGGCACTAAGGCCGACTGGTTGCCGTTAATGCCTGCGCTAAGCCAGCACTTTCATTGTATTTGTTTGGATCTGCCGGGCCATGGAGATAATCAAGCTGAAGGGTCGACTGAGGCTAAGCTCGATTTTGATTTTTGCGTCGAAAACATAGTGACGCGGCTCGATAGCCTTAATCCAAGTCCCGAACCGTTTCATCTCTACGGTTATTCCTTAGGCGGGCGTATTGCCTTGCACCTTGCAAAAGCCTATCCGCAGCGCTTGTTAAGTCTGAACCTCGAATCCTGCCACCCAGGGCTGGTAGACCCGCAAGAAAAAACGGCCAGAACCAAGAATGATGCCCAGTGGGCCGAGCGTTTATTGCATCTGGCTAGCAAAGATTTTTTAAACTTGTGGTATCAGCAGCCCGTGTTTGCCGACATGACTGCGGCCAAACGTAAAGCCTTAATCGAGCAGAGATCTGCCGTCTTAGATCAGCATCCCAAACAGCTGCTTAAAGAGGTATTCTTAGCCACTTCACTTGCACGCCAAGCATCGATGTGGGATGTGCCTTCACAACTTGCCTGTGAATGCCATTTCTTTGCGGGTAGCCAAGATGCCAAGTTTCACGCCCTCGCCCAAGAGTGGCAATTACACGCGCCTATTCTCGTCCACAGTATTAGCGGCGCCGGACACAACATACACCAAGCAGCTCCCGAGGCATTAATCGCAACAATAGTTAAGCTGCTTGGGTAAATAACAGAATTAAAATGTAGGAAATATATGATCTTAACTTCGCTTAACCTGTATCAATATCGACTACCGCTCGATGTATTATTGCCCGTAGGCAAGCAACGCATCGACCACAGGGCTGGATTAGTATTGCAAGCCTGCGCCAGCGCTAATGTTGGTGGCGAATACAGACAAGTCGAAGTTGAAATCGCCCCACTATCTGGCATAGATGTCGATGAACAAGTCTTAGTGGGATTTAGCCGCGAAACACTGGCTCAAGTGCAAACGGCGTTAACTGAGTTATTACCCCAACTCGGCGGTCAGCATATCGATACCCTGCTGGATTACGCCGAGCAAAGTACTTACCCTTCCTTGGCCTTTGGTTTAAGTCTGTTGCATGCCAAGTTAATGGGTAAGCTCGACGCTATCCGCCCACAAACTGCCACAGTCCCTTTGATTTATCATCCAACGGATGCGGGCAAGGACTTGCTCGATAACAAGATTGCGGCGCTCGGCATGCATGTTCATTCGGTGAAAGTTAAAGTCGCGCAGACCTCAATCGAAGACGAACTGAGCCTGATTTATGGCATTTTACGCACCCGCCCCCATCTCAAGCTACGTTTAGACGCAAACCGAGGGTTTACACTGGAACAAGCCATCGAATTTGCCGCTTGTTTGCCCCTAGACACCATCGAATACATAGAGGAACCTTGCCAGAATCCACAGGATAATCTGGAATTTTATCAAGCGATTGGTATGCCCTACGCCCTCGATGAATCACTTAACGATCCCGATTATCAGTTTGCGATGCAAAATGGCCTGACTGCGCTCGTCATCAAACCTATGCTGCTCGGCAGTATTGAAAAGCTAGCTAATTTAATCGATACGGCGCAAAGCTATGGCGTGCGTTGCATTATCAGTTCGAGTCTTGAAAGCAGTTTAGGCATTAGCGATCTGGCCCATTTAGCCGCGATTCTCACGCCCGATGAAATCCCAGGACTCGATACCCTCAGCGCCTTTAGCCAAGATTTAGTCGTGTCATCGGGTAAAAAACACTGCCTCACACTCGCCCAACTTGAACCCATTGCACAACACGCCATTGATTCAACGCCGCAAAGTGATGTTGGCGTAGCCAAGCGTGAGGGAAACTAGTTTGTCTGACACCCGCCTATCGAAGTCGCTAACACTGTCACCCGTGCACCGAGCTGCACTGGCGTTTCCACAGCAGACGGCCATCAAGTTGGCGGGACAAGACATTCGTTACTCTGAGCTTAGTCAACGCGTTATCGCACTGGGTCAGCAGCTAAGAGCAGCAGGCATCGCAGAGGGTGAGCCACTCGCCTGTATTGCAGTGAATAATCTCCAGATGATTTGCCTCTATTGGGCCTGCATCGATATCGGGGCGATCTTTTTTCCTATCTCACCCCGTTTTCCTCTCGCGCAGATCCAAGGTTTAATCGATGAACATCAGATCCGCTATGTTTGGCGTGCTGAGATTTCTGATCTGCAGAATTGCAGCCAATTAGCCTTAGATTTTAATCGCCGCAGCAACGAGCTTGCTCAGCCTGTCGATGTTACCCGACCCGCCAATGTGATTTTAACGTCGGGTTCTAGCGGTTTTCCAAAAGCGGCGGTCCATTGCTTAGCCAACCATATTGCTAATGCCGAAGGCGCCCGCAGCTTAATCGCGCTCGAACAAGGTGATGCTTGGCTGCTCTCCTTGCCATTATTCCATATTGGCGGTCTAGCGATATTGAACCGCTGTGCCTTAGTCGGTGCCACTGTTGTTATGCCAGACCAAGCGCTAAGTCTGAGTCAGCAAATTGACCAAGATAAGCTAACCCACCTCTCTCTGGTGCCTGCACAACTAAGTAAATTACTGGCCGATACAAGTAGTAAGCTTAAAAGTATCAAAGCCCTATTGCTGGGCGGCGGCGCAGTCTCGCTAGACTTACTCGCCGAGCTTAAGCAACGCAATATCGCCAGCTATACGAGTTACGGCATGACAGAAATGGGCTCGCAGATCACCACAGGTCACGCTTTAAGCGACGGCAGCAGTGGCAAACTACTCCCCAAACGTGAGCTCAAAATCGAAGACGGTGTAATTTGGGTGCGCGGTGAATGCCTGTTTATGGGCTATCTCACCGCGGATGGAATACAAAAGTGCGTTGAACAAGACGGCTGGTTTTATACTAAAGACAGGGGCGAATGGGACGAAAATGGCAATCTACACATCCTTGGTCGCGTCGATAACATGTTCATTTGTGGCGGCGAAAATATCCAACCAGAAGAAATCGAAGCCGCGCTTAAACAGCACCCACAAATAGATGATGCTATCGTTTTCGCCATCCCCGATGCACAATTTGGCAATCTCCCCGCCGCTATCCTTCGCGGCAGTTTAACTCATCACACAGAGTCGATTGCCAATGAACTCGAATTGTTCCTCGCCGAAAAAATCGCCCGCTTCAAACGCCCAAGACAATATTATGTATGGCCAGAAAATCATGAGCAGGCAGGGCTGAAAGTAAATAGAAAAGCCTTGATAGCTAATCTTGTTAAACACTGATTTATCATCAACGTCATCAAGCCAAATTTCACCCATAAAAAAACCTGCCGTAGCAGGTTTTTTTATGGCTAAATCACTGTCACCTTAAACGTGATGCGACTTAGGCTTCCATGCAAGCTTTCAGCTTGTTCATGGCATTTTTCTCAAGTTGGCGAATACGTTCAGCCGACACTTGATAAGTCTCTGCAAGTTCTTGCAGTGTGGTTTTATCGTCATCTAACCAACGGGCGCGCAGAATATGCTGGCTGCGTTCGTCTAAGGTTTTGATGGCCGATAATAAACGACCTTGGGCATTCGATTCCCAGTTGTCGTTTTCAATGTTTTCCGCTAAATCCGATGAATGATCTTCCAAATAATGGACTGGGGCAAAATCATGCTCCTCGTCTTGATCATTGGTTAAATCAAATGCCGGATCTTGCGCAGCCATACGTGATTCCATTTCGGTCACATCGGCCTTAGACACACCTAAATTTTCAGCCACCATAGTGACTTCTGCATCGCTGAACCAACCTAAGCGTTTTTTCGCTTTACGGATGTTAAAGAACAACTTACGTTGTGCTTTAGTGGTCGCGACTTTAACTATGCGCCAGTTTTTAAGCACATATTCATGAATTTCAGCTTTGATCCAGTGCACAGCAAAAGACACTAGACGCACGCCAACATCGGGATCGAAGCGTTTAACCGCTTTCATCAAGCCTATGTTGCCTTCTTGGATCAGGTCTGCCTGTGGCAAACCATAGCCTGAATAGCCTTTAGCAACGTGCACTACAAAACGTAAGTGCGACATAATCAGTTGCTTCGCAGCTTGTAGATCACCAGTTTCCTGTAAACGCTTGGCCAACTCATACTCAGCCTCAGCGTCCAGCATGCTGATGCTAGTCACTGAATGGATATAAGCTTCTAGACTACTGGCGCCCTGTGGGACTGTCAGTGCCATTGATTGCGTTTGAAAGGTCATTCGCTCTCCTACATTTATCAGACTACTTACGAGTGCATTCTAAGGTTCAATAACAAAATACCCTAAGAATAAGCTCACGAACTATCGGCTAATTGACAGAGTATGTCAACCTCAGCTCGTTTGCGGATACCCTTTTTACCTCGCTGAAGTAGACATTGCAAGTGAACAAAAGTTCATTCCTCAGCATTTTTTTCATCACTTTTTTTAGTTTAATCGACTGATTATTATGAAGGTTCAATCGACCGTAAATGCTGGCGTACAGACAAATACGAACCTAACCAACCTAAAAATGACGCCAGTCCAACCAATTGCAGCAGTTCAGTAAAAGTGAGCGATTTCATCTCGAGCTGACTGCCATATAAGCCCAACAGCTCGGCAAGAGCCGAATCGAGATACCACACTAATAAGTTAATGATCAGCCAAGCCAATATGCCGCCAATCACACCATACCAAATCCCAGTGTAGAGGAATGGACGCTGAATAAAGGCTTCGGTTGCCCCAACAAGCTTCATCACTTCGATTTCGCTGCGTCGATTCATAATCGCTAAGCGAATCGTATTGCCTATCACTAAGACCACAGCCAGCACGAGTAATGCGGCAATCGCCATCACAGTGCGTTCGAGTAGGCGCACTACTGCCTGTAACCGCTCTAGCCATTCGATATCTAAACGGCCAAAGCTAATCTCAGGCTCGCGCTCTAGCTTAGTTAACAGTTCACGGGCGCCCACTGGCGTTGAGTAACGCGGTGTCGGCGTGACCGTAATGACCGCTGGCAAAGGGTTTTTATCTAAATAGGCCAAGGCCTCACCAAAACCAGATAAGCGTTGAAACTCTTCTAGGGCTTGGTTTTTATCTATGTACTGCACTTTATCCACTTCGGAATAAGTCCGAATCCGTGTCAGCAGGCTCTGAATGGTTTGATCGCTACGATTGTCTTCGATAAACAAAGAGATCTCCGCTGCGCTGTTCCACGAGCTGGTAATGGTCTCAGCGTTTTTCACTAACACTTGCAATGCCGCAGGCAAACTCAGGCTCACACCCAATACCGCCATCGTCATCACGGAAGACACTGGGTTGCGCCAGAGTTCTCCCATACTCGCCATCGCTTGCTGTGCGTGACGAATAAAGAACATCACAATCCGCCCAGACAGAGGTAACTTACTGCGGGTTAATTTAGCGCTGTCGCTCATTGCCCTTCACCTCTATTGGTCGGTACGCGCGTATGCACACTAGGATGCAGCTCCTGTGCGCCCAACATACGACCCTGTTTGAGGGTGAAAGTGCGATATTTCATCCGCGCGATTAAGCCTAAATCATGGGTCGCGATTAACACGCTGGTTCCTGCATCGTTGAAGGTTTCAAACAGACGCAAAATATCCATCGATAATTTAGGATCTAAGTTACCCGTTGGTTCATCGGCGAGCAGTAAGGGCGGCTTGTTGACAATTGCGCGGGCAATGCCGACGCGTTGCTGTTCACCGCCAGACAACATAATCGGGTTATGGCGTTCTTTACCATATAAACCCACCATGTCGAGGGCGCCGGCCACTCGCTTACGGATTTCACCGTGGGAGAAACCTTCAATCACCAGCGGCAAGGCCACATTGTCGAACACGCTTCGGTCCATCAATAGGTGATGGTTTTGGAAAATCATGCCGATATTGCGACGCAAATAAGGCACATGCTTAGGGCTGACTTTGGCGATGTCGTGGCCATTGATGGCGACACGACCGGTCGTCGCCCGCTCGATAACCGTGATTAATTTCAACAGCGTACTTTTACCCGCACCTGAGTGGCCGGTTAAAAATGCCATTTCACCTTGTTGAAGATGAAAATTCACATCTTCCAGCGCCATTTGGCCGCCAGGATAAATCTTACTGACCTGCTGAAAATCAATCATAAATTAGCTATCCGCTTTTTCTTGAGTGAACAAGGCATCGATAAATTCTTTCGAATTAAAAGTACGCAAATCATCAATTTGCTCACCCACGCCTATGTAACGGATCGGAATATTAAACTTGTCGGCAATCGCAAACACCACGCCGCCCTTAGCCGTTCCGTCTAACTTGCTGATCGTAATACCCGTTACACCTACGGCTTCTTGGAATAATTGCGCTTGGCTAATCGCATTTTGTCCTGTGCTCGCATCTAATGTCAGCATGACCTCATGCGGCGTATCTGGGTCGAGTTTTTTCATCACTCGCACCACTTTCTTCAATTCTTCCATCAAGTGCGCTTTGTTTTGCAGACGACCCGCAGTGTCGGCGATCAACACATCCACTTTACGGGCTTTAGCCGCTTGCAAAGCATCAAACAGTACAGAGGCACTATCGGCACCCGTATGTTGGGCAATCACAGTAATATCATTACGTTGACCCCAAACCTGTAACTGTTCTACCGCAGCTGCGCGGAAGGTATCGCCCGCGGCTAACATCACCGACTTACCTTGGCTCTGATATTGTTTGGCTAATTTGCCGATAGTAGTGGTTTTACCCACACCATTAACGCCGACCATTAAGATCACAAATGGGCCATTTGCATTGTCTGGCACTAACGGAATTGCGACTGGGTCGAGCGTCTTCTGCATCTCTTCCCGTAACAAGTCATATAAAGCTTCAGCATCTTTAAGCTGCTTACGCGACGCTTGCTCGGTCAAATTCTTGATCAAACGCGTGGTTGTTTCGACGCCAACATCGGCGATTAATAACTGTTCTTCGAGTTCTTCAAACAGATCATCATCGATTTTCTTGCCGCGAAATAGACCAATAAAACCACTGCCAATATTCTCGCTGGTACGCATCAAGCCGCGTTTCAGACGAGCAAATAGCCCTTCTTTAACGGGTCTCGCCTGCGGCTCTGGCTGCAATTCAGTCACGGACCCAGCGGATTGCAGAGCTTCGGCCTGCTGTTCGGCTAAACGTTGGGCTTCAATTTGCGCTTGCTCTTGAGCAATACGCTCGGCTTGCACTTTCGCAAGTTGTTCCGCTTCTAACTGAGCAGCCGCCAGACGTGCCGCTTCGGCCTGTTGTTCAGCTAAACGTTGGGCTTCGACTTGTGCTTGCTCTTGAGCAATTCGCTCGGCTTTAGCCTTGGCTTGCGCTTGAGCAAGTTGCTCTGCAGCAGCTTGTTCAGCGGCTAACTTATCTGCTGCAAGTTGTTCAGCTTCTAACTGAGCTGCCGCCAGTCGTGCCGCTTCAGCTTGTTGCTCGGCTAAACGTTGAGCTTCGATTTGTGCTTGCTCATGTGCAATACGCTCGGCTTCAGCCTTAGCTTGCGCTTGGGCTAATTGCTCTGCAGCGGCTTTTTCAGCGGCTAACTTATCTGCTGCAAGTTGTTCAGCTTCTAGCTGAGCAGCCGCCAGACGTGCCGTTTCGGCCTGTTGTTCGGCTAAACGCTGGGCTTCAATTTGCGCTTGCTCTTGAGCAATACGCTCGGCTTGCACTTTCGCAAGTTGTTCCGCTTCTAACTGAGCAGCCGCCAGACGTGCCGCTTCGGCTTGCTGTTCGGCTAAACGCTGAGCTTCGATTACGGCTTGTTCTTGGACAATACGCTCGGCTTGCGCCTGCTCGGCAGCTAACTGTTCTGCTGCCAGCTTTTCTGCGGCCGCTTGAGCCTCTGCCTCAGCAGCTAAACGTTGCGCCTCTGCGCGTTCCTGTTCTAAACGCTCTGCTGCTTCAGTGTCTTGTGTTGGAGTAACAACTGGAGTTTCAGCGACGACCTCATCTTGTGACTTATCTTTACGAAACCAGGAGAAAAAACCTTTCTTTGCCATGTGTGATTCCAGCGCTCTACTTCAGTGTTGAATTTTGAATAAGACCCTGATGTTATACCAGATTGCCTCGGCAATTACGCCCAAAAAGTCGGCAATTAGCTAAGCTCACTCAGCCTTCTCACCTTTTAGTGAGACTTTGATATAAAATAGTGGCCTTTATTAAGGTGGCATAGTCTACCACTTTCTTTCTTCAGGCAAAATCACGGGGGCACTTTGGTTAAGAATCGAACGGTCAAAAATAATGTGACCAAAAGTCCAACAGCCAAAAATAAACCCGGAAGCGGTCAAGTGCGGATCATCGCGGGCCAATGGCGTTCCCGTCGTTTACCTATTCAAGATCTCGAAGGTTTACGCCCGACAACAGACAGAGTGCGCGAAACCCTGTTTAACTGGCTTGCCAATGACTTAGTTAATGCGCGAGTGCTCGACTGTTTCGGCGGCAGCGGCGCTTTAGCTCTCGAAGCCCTATCTCGCTATGCCAGTTTCGCCAAGATTATCGAGTTGCAACGCGGCGCAGCCATGCAATTAAAAGAAAATCTGCAAACCCTAAAATGCGACAAGGCCGAAGTGCTCAACGCCGATACTTTAGTGGTGTTGCAAAGGGGCTGCGAGCAAGGTTTCGATGTGGTGTTTATCGATCCGCCCTTTCGCAAAGGATTGGCAGAAAAGACCATTCAACTGCTCGATACTCAAGCTTGGCTCAATGATGGCGCGCTGATTTATGTCGAGATCGAATCTGAATTAACCCAACTGGCCATTCCACCTTGCTGGCACGCCTTGAAAGAAAAGAATGCGGGGCAAGTGAGTTACCGCTTATATCAATATCAAGCCGAAAACACTGCCGAGCCTATCGAAGATGAAAGCCATGCCCTTGCTGATTAACCTAGGTAAAGCCATTACCCTCAGCGCTTGGTTGATGATGGCCTACAACTTGGTTATGCCATTTGAAGGTAATGTGGCGATTATTTTGAATATCCTGTTTGGCATAACCTGCATGATGCACTGCTTCCAAGTGGCCATTTTCCACATGCTATTTAAGACCTTACTGCCATTAACAAAGCTTGATTATCTGCACGTATTTATCTTCGGTATTTTTAGCCTGTTAGCTTATCGACAAAAAGTGATGACTCCAGCGAGTTAACCTAACATTTAGACACCGTCAGGCACTCAGACAGCAAAAAGCCCTCAACAGAGGGCTTTTTAATGACTAACGATAACGCAAGTTAATCGTTAAACCTTATCCTTTAGGGTAAGGGTGAGCGACGCCTTTGTGACAGTCGATACAGGTTTTTCTGTCTTCTGGGGCTTTCTTGAAGTTATTGCTGTGCATTCTCACTGCCATTTTGCTCATATTTTCTGATTGGTTTTCATAAATACGGTTGTGACAGTTTTGACAGGTTGAAGAATCGATTGCACGAAGGTAATCACGCGCTAACTCAGCTTGTTCTTTACGGTTTTCATCTAACCATGCTTGCGTGTTAAAGCCATCGATAGTTAAGAAACCAATAACGTCCTTAGAAACGATGATCTTTTTCTTCAGGTATTGGAATGGTTCCTGTGCGATGTGACATTGCTGACACTGAACCACGATACCCACACGGTTGTTACCGTGGGCGGACGCCATCACTTCATCTTTCAATGAATGCTGGCTGTGGCAGCTCATACAGAATGCGTCTTGGCTGGTTGCATGTAAGGTTGTTTGGGTTGCGAAATAGCCCACAACACCGATAACAATACCGACGACCAGTAGCGCCAGGATTGAATATTTTGCGCTAGGTTTAAATAGTGCACGCCAGTTCATCACTCTATCTCCAAAAATTGTCAAAATTAGTTTTTATAAGACTAGTTTATGTTCTTTCATTTATTAGAAATTTGATTTTAAGCCGAAATTTGCCGATTAAATTAACCTTAAAAGCGCAAAATGAGACTTAGCTCTAACTATTAGGACGACATTTGGTAAAAACCGCTAGCTGAGCTGCAATGCACTTTAACTAAAGCTAATGCAATCACCCCATAATCGCAAGTTAGCGATTATCGCGATGGAATTTCCCCTTTGAGAATCAATAACTATCAAATCATTTCTAGAAAATAGAAATGTGATCTAATCGACGTTTTGTTTAATTATTAGAAGTGGCCAGGAAATAAATCATTAGAAATTAAAAATTGAACGCGATATGAAACTTTATCGGGTTAACTAAGGTCTCTAAGGGTAAGCAATCAATTTTCCGAGTTATCATGGCTAAATTTTGGATCACCATAGCAGTGCTATTTTCGCTAATCGCCCAATCGGCGATGGTGAGTGCTATGCCAACTTCAGCCAATACCAATGGCCACAGCAGTCAAACCATGCTGATGATGGATGCAGAAATGAACTGCACCATGCCAGATTGTTCTGCATCCGATTGCTTGCAACACTGCCAAGATAGCATGACAAATCATTGCCAAATCCATTGTCTATCATCACTTTTCATTGAGCCTGCAGCGCTAAAACTGGCCTTCGCCAACCCAGCAAGCAAGCGTATTGCCATCCAAGGCTGGGCGATGCAAACTGCCGATCTTGGACTCATCACACCGCCTCCCACCTCCAATTCACTGTAACGTCTATCGTTTTTTACAACGTAAAACCGACTAAACACCTCTGATTGCGCCGCTGCATATCCGCACCGCAACGAGGTACAGAGAATTTTTGGAGTTTATTATGAAAACCACTTTATTGAACAAAAGCTTACTAGGCCTAACTTTCGTTATCGGCGCCTTATTAAGTAGCACCACAGTTACAGCCGCCAGCTTAAAAAGCACAGATGCGCTCAGTGTTATCAGTATCAATGGTGTGCCAGCGACGCCATTTAAGCCTATCCAACTCTCCGCCGGGAAAGTACTGCTCGAGCTAAAATATCAGGATATTTTTAATTATCGCGCCGATGATAGTGGCAACTGGGTTAAATCAGCGCCGCTTTACTTAGTGCTGGATGTGAAGGCGAGTGATAGCTACCAAATCACCCAGCCCAAAATAATGACTGAAGCTGAAGCGCGCCAATTTATTAAATATCCAACGATTCAACTCAGTATTAATGGTGACAAAGCGGGCGAATATCCACTGCAAAGCCACAGCCAGCTGATGGCGAAAATGTTAGTCAGCAATCCCGCTTTCTAATTTAGAAAAGCAAAATATTTAATTTGAGGCATGTGCTGAAATGTGAGTTAAATCATTACAGCATAATGCCTCTATGCTAGACTCGAGCCGTTCATCATTTGGAATACTTATGCATCACACACTCGGTCGTTACTTTTTAGTCATGTTCACTTTACTCGCACTCGTCGGGCAAAGTGTTGTGTCTAATGGTCACGCCATGGTGCCACACACTATGGATATGAGTGCGATGAATCATGAAGCTTCCTCCCAAATGCACCATGCTGCCATGATGCAGATGAACACTGAGACCCCTTCTGACTCACATTCAATGGCCAACGCGGATTGCTGCAACGATAAAATGCTTCCCGGCGCGAAACAGCATTGCTGTGATGGCACCACATCATGTTCAAATGATTGTGGTCATTGTTTGACGATTTCAGTCGCTGGCACTCTATTCAGCCCACACCTCTGGCCAAGTGTGAGCATGAGCGATACTGCAATGGCCACTCCTATGCCTCATTTCCACTCGATCTCTTTGTCTTCGGCCTTTAAACCACCGATAGCCTAAGCCTACTTTGCGCTTAATGGGCAAATCGCCCTTAAAGAAGCCAAGCTAAAACGACAATCCAGTTAGCCCTAAGCTAACACCCAAATTAGCCGTTTATTGTGGTGCCTTATCGTTAAATCGTGCACCAGAGTCTCGCAAAACGTTGATAACTGAGCCGAATGCCAAGTTGTGGCATTAATCCGTCTATCGAAGCGAACCGCTTTGATCTGCCGTGCTCAAAGACGTTTATGCGCTCATATTCGGCCGTTAATCCGATGGAGTGAATAATATGAAAACCCTAACTAATCTCGCCTTAATTGCATTCTTGCTGACCAGCACTAGCGTGTTTGCCACGGCTACGCCGCACGAACATCAACACGACAATGCAAATCCGCAGCAACAAGCACAAACCTATGTTTGCCCTATGCACCCCGAAGTAACAGGCACTAAAGGCGATACTTGCCCTAAATGTGGTATGGATTTAGAGCCAAAAGCGACGGAAGCAAAAACAGCTGAAGGTGCGATGCACAACGCGCACGAACACCACTAAGCTAGGCTGGAGATGAGGCATATGAACCAATTTAATACCGCGAAAAAGCAGGCCCCTAAGGCCGTACTGATCTTGAGTAGCTTACTCATCAGTACGCCTTGGCTGAGCCATGCCCAACTGGCGAACACACAAGAGCCCACGGCGACCGAAGCCGCTGCGACAAAGAATAATCCGTTAAATCAAGTCAAAACCTACACTTGTCCTATGCATCCCGAAGTGATCAGCCATGAGCCGGGTCGCTGCCCTAAGTGCAATATGTTTTTAGTTGAGAAACTCGATGCCGCGAACCCTGCGGCCGAGCATGCACAGCATCAAGCCGCCGATCACCAAGCCTCTGAGCATGGGCAGCCCTCTGCCGCCAAAGCTTCGAGTCAGGTATTCGATGCCCCAACACCTAAGGCCGACAGTTTAGTTAAAGCCCAAAATCATGTGACAACAATCAAGTACGTTTGCCCTATGCATGCCCACATTATCAGTGACGTACCCGGCACTTGCCCTATCTGCGGTATGAACTTAGAAAAGGTCGAAACGGGCGGTAATACCCAAGAAATCAACATCAATGTATCCGGCAGCATGCAGCAAGCGTTGGCGTTAAAGGTGGCCAAGGTTGAACGCGACACACTGTGGAAATTTGTCGAAACCGTCGGTCAAATCGACTATGACGAAAGCCAAATCACCCATATCCATGCCCGCGTTACTGGCTGGATTGAAAAGCTGATGATCAAATCCGTGGGCGATACCGTTAAGAAAGACCAGCTAATCTATGAGATCTACTCCCCCGATTTAATCAACGCCCAGGATGACTATCTGCTCGCTATGGACACCGCCAAAGCAAACGGCCAAGGCCGCTACAAAGATTTGGTGCGCAATGCGGGCTTACGCTTATCATTCCTTGGTTTTAACGACAGGCAAATCAAACAATTAGCCGAGTCACATCAAACCCAATATAGGGTACCTTTCTACGCCAAAGAAGACGGCATAGTGAAAGCCCTCGACATTCGCGATGGCATGTATATTCAGCCGTCGACCGAAGTCATGTCTGTGGTGGATCTCTCCAAAGTTTGGGTGATTGCCGACGTCTTTGAGAACGAACAAAGCTGGATTGCCAAAGGTCAGAAGGCCGAAATTGCCGTTCCCGCCATGAATATCAGCGGCATCGAAGGCACAATCGATTACATCTACCCTGAGCTTGATCCCATCACCCGCAGTCTACGAGTGCGGGTGGTGCTCAACAATACCGAAGTGCACCTGAGACCTAAAACCCTCGCGAAAGTCTCGCTATTTGGAGGCCCGAATAAAGACATATTAGTCATACCACAGGAAGCCTTAATCCAAACGGGTAAAGAAAACCGCGTGATCGTCAAGCAAGCCGATGACAGCTTTACCGCCAAGGCCGTAACAGTCGGCATGATGAGCCAAGGCAAGGCCGAGATTGTTTCAGGCCTAAATGAAGGTGAACGTGTGGTGATTTCGGGGCAATTTTTACTCGACTCCGAAGCCAGCCTCAAGGGTAGTTTAATGCGTTTAAGCAGCGGTCATCAGCACTAGGAGCGCGTTATGTTGAAATATATTATCGAGGCGTCCATCAGGCAGCGATTTATGGTGTTGATTATCGCCATCATGATCACTGTGTGGGGCGTACAGGAGCTGCGAAAAACGCCACTCGATGCGCTGCCGGATTTATCAGATGTGCAAGTAATCATTAAAACCCCTTATCCGGGGCAAGCGCCAAAATTGGTTGAAGAACAAGTGACTTATCCCTTGTCGACCGCCATGTTAGCCGTCCCCGGTGCTAAAACCGTGCGTGGTTATTCTATGTTCGGCGACTCCTACGTATATGTGATTTTTGAAGATGGCACCGACATCTACTGGGCACGCTCACGGGTGCTCGAGTACCTGAGTCAGATCAGCAGCCGTTTGCCACAAAATGTGCAACCTTCCCTCGGCCCAGATGCGTCTGGCGTCGGTTGGGTGTATGAATATGCGCTGGTCGATCGCTCTGGCAATTTAGATTTATCGCAACTTAAAAGTCTGCAGGATTGGTATCTCAAGCTAGAGCTGCAAAGCGTGGCGGGTGTGTCTGAAGTTGCCACCGTCGGCGGCATGGAGCAAACCTATCAGATAGTGCTTGAGCCCGATAAAATGGCGATCTATAAGCTCGATATCGCCACCATTAAACAAGCGATCGATAAAGCCAACAGTGAAGCCGGCGGCTCGGTGATCGAAATGGCCGAAGCCGAATACATGGTGCGCGCTAAAGGCTATCGCCAAACCCTAGAGGATTTTCGGGAAATCCCCCTTGGCATCACCAGTCCTTCTGGCACAGGTTTATTGCTCAAAGATGTCGCCACTGTGCGTAAAGGCCCCGCCTCTCGCCGCGGCATTGCTGAACTTGACGGCACTGGTGAAGTCGTTGGCGGAATTGTAGTGATGCGTTACGGCGAAAACGCCTTAGCGACGATTGATGCGGTGAAAGTAAAACTCGAAGAACTCAAAGCAGGCCTGCCCGATGGCGTTGAGATTATCCCAACCTACGACAGATCTCACTTGATTCTTAAGTCCGTCGACAACCTGTTTAGTAAAGTCGTCGAAGAAATGTTAGTGGTCGGCTTAGTCTGTTTACTATTTTTACTGCATGCACGCTCCACACTCGTGGCAGTCATTACCCTACCGCTGTCGATTCTTATCGCCTTTATCGTGATGAATAAGATGGGCGTTAACGCCAATATCATGAGCCTTGGCGGTATCGCCATTGCCATCGGCGCCGTGGTGGATGGCGCGATTGTGATGATCGAAAACCTGCACAAACATTTAGAGCATTTTAAAGCGGATCATGATCGCGAACCCGATACGAAAGAGCATTGGCGCATCGTCACCGAAGCGTCGATTGAAGTCGGCCCAGCACTATTTTTCTCATTGATTATTATTACTTTAAGCTTTGTGCCTGTATTTGCACTTGAAGCGCAGGAAGGTCGATTATTCGCGCCACTGGCCTACACTAAAACCTTCGCCATGGCGGCGGCGGCCTTTTTATCGATCACCTTAGTGCCGATTTTAATGGGTTACTTTATTCGCGGCAAAATCCCCAGCGAACGCAGCAATCCCATTAGTCGCGGCTTAATTGCACTTTACCAACCGTCACTAAAACTGGTACTGAAATTCCCTAAAGTCACCCTGATGTTAGCGCTAATCGCGCTGGCCAGTGCTTGGTATCCCATGACACGTATGGGTAGTGAATTTATGCCCGCCCTCGAAGAAGGCGATTTGCTCTACATGCCAACAGCGTTGCCCGGCATCAGCGCCAGTAAGGCTGCCGAAGTGTTGCAGCAAACCGACCGCTTGATCAAAACCGTGCCCGAAGTAGCCCGCGTGTTTGGCAAGGTAGGCCGCGCCGAAACCGCGACCGATCCGGCGCCGCTGACCATGCTTGAAACCACTATCATGCTCAAACCTCATGACGAATGGCGTGAAGGCATGACCTTAGATGGCATCATTGCCCAGCTGCAGCAAACCGTAAAAGTACCGGGGCTCACCAATGCTTGGGTGCAACCCATCAAGACCCGTATCGACATGCTCTCGACGGGAATAAAGACCCCTGTCGGCATTAAGATCACTGGTGCCGATGTCAACGAGTTGCAAAGCATTGGCACTAAGATTGAAGCTATCTTAAGCAAAGTGCCGCACACCAAATCGGCCTACGCCGAACGCAGTGGCGGCGGCCGTTATATCGATATCAGCCCGAAACTGGATGTGGCCGCTCGTTACGGTATGACGTTGCAGGATATTCAAGATGTGGTGCGTTATGCCATCGGCGGTATGGATATTGGCGAATCAGTACAAGGCGCCGAACGTTATCCTATCAACCTGCGTTACCCCCGTGAGCTGCGCGACAACATTGAGAAACTGCGCGAGCTACCCGTGATCACTAAGTCGGGGCATTATCTGCCGCTACGTAACTTGGCCGACATCGAAATCAACGATGGCGCGCCTATGTTAAAGAGTGAGAATGGCCGCTTAATCTCTTGGGTGTTTATCGATATCGAGGGCACCTCTATCGGTGAGTATATCGCCACCGCGAAAACTGCCTTAGACGCCGAACTCGTCGTCCCGCCCCGTTACAGCTATAGCTTTGCGGGTCAGTACGAATATATGCAAAGAGTCGATGCTAAGCTTAAACAAGTGATCCCTATGGCATTAGCCGTCATCTTCATCCTGCTGATGATGACCTTCGGCTCCACCATTCAGGCCAGCATTATTATGCTCAGCCTCCCCTTCGCATTGGTCGGCAGTACTTGGTTGTTATATCTACTGGATTACAACATCTCAGTGGCCGTTGCTGTCGGTATGATTGCCTTAGCGGGTGTCGCAGCCGAGTTTGGGGTGGTGATGTTGGTGTATCTCAATAACGCCATCAAACACAGGCAAGAAAAAGATAATTACCACAGCGTCAATGACTTGAAAGAAGCCTTGATTGAAGGCGCCGTCATGCGGATCCGCCCCAAAGCGATGACAGTGGCGACCATCTTCTTCGGCCTACTGCCCATAATGTGGGGTGCGGGTTCGGGTAACGATGTGATGCAAAAAATCGCCGCACCTATGGTCGGTGGTATGGTTACTGCCCCATTACTGTCACTGTTTGTACTACCCGCGCTTTATTTACTGATTTACTCGCGTAAATTAAAGAAAGATCCTGCGCACGTAAGTTAACGGCAAGAGAGCACCCATAAAAATCCCCTCAAGCTATTAAGGTTTGAGGGGATTTTTCATTCAATAAGGCTAAAAAACTAATGTAGCAACAGTGCTACACACCACTCTGAGTAAAATAAGCCTCTTAGTTTATAACGCTTATGTGTACCATTAACTTAGCGCACCACAGGATTGACCCGACTTACTGCAGCAGAAAGGATTCCATCACATGATTAAGCCATTTTGTTTGACCATCCGCCGGATATGGCCGCAAGCACTTTCCCTTAAAAGCCTATCGCGTATGTTACTTGCGGCGTTCGGTTTATGCGCTGCGTTAATCATTTCAGCAGCACCTGCCTTTGCCGCGCCCGCAACCGGTGAGTTCGTTGCCGATAAACGCTGTGAGCTATTTCAATCGAAAAATAAGCAGACGAATCCAGATCAATGGCAGAGCAATATTGGTGAGCGCTATCCGGTACTCGAAATCCTCGGCAACAGCGCCAAACCTGATTGGCTGCGAGTGCGCACCAACGCAGTGAAGTCTCCCATGCGGTGGATCAGTGGCGCTTGTGGTCAGTATCTTTCCAATGTTGCAGGCAGTAATGTATCGACACCTGCAACAGCGGTAGAACCAGCGCAAACCACCACGGCATCAGACATTAAAGCCAAAAGCCGAGATAGCCTTAAAGAGCATGTCACACCAGAGAAACGCCAAGGAGATCAATGCCAAATCGGCGATGAATTTGACGCCAACGTGCTAGCCTTAAGCTGGCAAAGTACCTTCTGCGAACTCTATGGCCGCCGTAAAGCAGAATGTCGTGCCCTCAGCCAAACGCCTGAATCGAGCCAGTGGCAACACTTCAGCCTGCACGGACTGTGGCCGAATAAACAGCAATGCGGCACGCGTTACGGTTATTGCAGCACAGTCAAACTACAACCAAATGATTTCTGTACTTATCCTGAGTTTGAACTGAATCCATCGGTGCGCAAAAATTTAGAAAAAGTCATGCCAAGCACCCAATATGGCACCTGTTTAGAACGCCACGAATGGTGGAAACACGGCACTTGCCGTAGCCAAGACCCTAACGAGTACTTTTTATTGGCAACCCAGCTGACCCAAGCGGTCAATGCCTCGGCATGGGTACAAAAATTTATTCATGACAACATAGGTAAGAGTGTCAGTAAAAGTGAGTTAAACCAAAGTTTTGATAGCAGTTTCGGTCAAGGTGCTCACGTTAAAATGAGCCTAGAATGTGGCAAAGGATTACTGAGTGAAATCCGCATTAACTTGCCCGAGGTCATTAAAGCCTCAGACTCCTTGCCTAGCCTACTCGCCAAGGCTAACAAGGCAGGCAGAGGCTCCTGCCCTGAGACAATCATGATTGATAATGCTAATTAAACAGATGGTTAGACACATAAAAACGGCGACTAAGTGTCGCCGTTTTTAATCTTAAATGTGACTCGTCCTAAATATGGCCTTACATCTGATTAAGCTTGATCACCGCAAAGGTGGCGCCTTGGGCGTCGGCTATTACAGAGAATCTGCCCACATCGGGGATATCACTGGGCGGAATGCACACTTGCGCGCCTAACGCTTGGGCTTTTTCTGCAAATGCATCGCAATCGGCTACTGCAAAATAAAGCAGCCAATGGGGAGAGATATCACCCCATTCGGGCATGATGGTCATCATGCCGCCGATGGATTGACCATCAACTTGCCACTCAGAATATTCGATGTCCGGCATGTCGCTGGGCGAGTTAGTCCAAGGGAATATTTTGCAGTAAAAGGCTTCTTCAGCGCGCGGCTCTCTGCAAGCCAGCTCAACCCAGCAAAGGGTATTGAGTTCACCCTGACGGCGAGCACCGATATGATTCTTCGCTTGCCACAGCGCAAAACGTGCGCCTTGTGGATCGCTCACCTGCGCCATCACGCCCGCGTCAGCAACAATGTGCGGCCCCATGTGCACTTGGCCACCCACATCTTGAATCGCTGCAATGCTGGCATCCATATCATCAACGGCAAAGTAGACTCGCCAATGGCTAGGGATCTGCGACTCTGACTCGGGGATTTGGTACATGGCACCTAAATCATCCCCCGCTAAATTGAATAGCGAAAAATGACCTTCTGGGATCGGCATGTCAACTGAGTCCCAACCAAATAACGCTTGGTAGAATGCCTTAGCAGCTTGCCAATCGTGGCTTGCGAGTTCAACCCAACATGCATGTCCTTGTGCGTACTGAGTAATTTTCATCATTTGCTCCTTCGTTTTTACAATCATTCGAGTTAAGCCTGAGTTCGTACTTCTGTCCAGTGTCGAGATAAAAAAGATCTGCAGGATTAAAACTCAATCGCTAAATACAAAAAAGCCCTCTCGCAGAGGGCTTAAATCATCGAAACAAATTAGGAATATTGCGGCAGTAAATTTGCCATCGCGAGCAGATGACAAGCACCCGTGACTATGCCAAATAACACCACAAGAATAATCAGCGGCGTACCGCCTATCACTCTAAAACCTGTGCTCTCGGGGAATAACTGCCGTGATTTATAGGCCATCAGCGCCGGGACGATTACCGCCCACACTGTCGCCGCTAATGCCGCAAAGCCAATCGCCACTAAGAAGCCGTCGGGGAACAGTAATCCTAAAATCGTCGGCGGCACAAAGGTCACTAACGCGGTTTTCATCCGGCCCGAGCGCGAATCGTCAAAACCAAACAAGTCGGCGAGATAATCAAACAGACCTAAGGTCACCCCTAAGAAAGATGAAGCCACGGCCAAGTTAGCAAACAGGGTCAACATACTGTTCAACCAGCTACTCGCCATCACCTCGGACAAAGCGCCCACCAAGACCCCCATATTGCCGCCTTGGGCAATAATGTCGATAAACTGGCTGCGGGGAATATTGCCCATAGTCGCCACTAACCAACAGGCATAAATCACCAGCGCGATAAAGGTGCCGACGAAAATAGCCTTGATAATGGTGGTGGAATCTTTGCCGTAATACTTCACTAAGCTGGGAACGTTACCATGGTAGCCAAAGCTGGCAAGACCAAAGGGTAGCGCCGCCCACAGATAAGGTGAAAAGCTATTATTACCATCGGGTTCGAGCAACTTAGTCACATCGATTTCGATCAGTAAATTGCCGATTGCAAGGAAGAAGGTAATGATCATACCGCCGAGCATAATCGTGGTAATGCGATCCACCGCCTTAGTGCTGATCAATACGATACTAGCCAACACTATGGCAAACACCAGCCCAGCAACACTTTGCGGTAACTCAATTCCCATGCCCTGCAAGCTGTGATTCACAATCGAGCCACCACCGCTGATATAGGCATAAGTCAAAATATACAGCACGAAAGCGATAGAAACGCCGTTCACTATCCGCCAAAACTGCCCTAAGGTTTGCTTGCTTAAAGTATCGAAGCTAGCACCCGGTTCGAAATGCAAATTGGTTTCGAGCAGCAATAAGCCCGACATCAACATGCAAAACCAAATGCCCAATAACATTAAAATCGAATAGCCAAACCACATACCGGCACCGACCACGGGCAGAGAAAACATCCCTGCACCTACGGTCGTGCCGGCAATAATCATGGCGCCGCCGAGCAAGGACTTACCTGCGGGCTTATGCTTACCCGCATTCATATGATTTGCCATTAAACTGTATGCTCCGCGGTGACACTCGCCACTATCGTTTGTTTCACTGACGGACGTAATAAGCTATTGGCTTGATCTCGTATGCGATTGATATTGGACTTATCTTGGTTATCCGCTAGATAGCCCAATTCTTTGAGCTTAACGCTCAAGGTGCCGTAAAGTTTCTTATCGTAGAACTCAGGCGCGGTAATGCCATGCAAAGCGCCTAAACGCTGGGCGAGTAGATGACTCTCAGACTCAAGTTCTGAGCGCTCCATCTTAGGCCTGTTCGCTAACAGATTGAAAATAATGGCATAGCGTTGCAGAGTCTCGCTTACTGAACTGGCTAACAATAATAGTTGGCTAGTGTGCTCAGGCACGACGGTTAAGGTATCAGTCTCAACCACTAACCCTTGTTCAATGAAGAAATCCAGCACTTGATTGACATAGGCAGGTACATCCTTAATGCCCATGAAGAGTTCGGCTTTCAGCAGTGGATAAAAATCGGCAACGATTGACACCACTTGCTGACGCGGGATCTGCTCATTATGCGTTAAACAACTCGCAATTAATGACGGTACAATAAATAAGTGGATGATATTGTTACGATAGTAAGTCATGGACACAGCCTGACTCGCCTCGATAGACACGATTTCACCTAAAGGATCGGCACAAACAACAAACTTATTCAGCTCTAAACCTTGCTGCACTAAATGCTTACCATCACCTTCGGCAACCGAAGTATAAGTAGTGTAAGGCACTTTTTTGAGTAGAGTCAGATACAGATCAAGCTGACGTTCCAGCAGACTGCGCTCTAAGGCATTTTGATCTGTGGCCAGCAACACTAAACTCGTCAAGGTCACCGAACTCGCCGCTGCAGCATCGTTAATATTTGTCATCACTCGATTCGCCAGCACGTTTACCGCTGGCGTTAACCAGCTTGGTTTTTGCTCAGGATCATCGGCCAACTCAGTACGCCAGTTTGGCGCGCGCTCATTTAAGAAGTTTTGCAGAGTAATCGGCTCGCCAAAGTTCACATAACCTTGGCCGAAATTACCAAGTTTGCGAATCGCACCAAACACCTGCCACACAGATTCTTTTTTCTTTTTCTTACCACTTAACTCTTTATGGTACGTCGCCACTTCCATCACATGGTCATAGCCTAAATACACAGGCACCAATGTTACCGGACGCTCGATACCGCGCAGCACGCTGTTCATCGTCATAGCAATCATGCCGGTTTTTGGCGCCAATAGACGACCGGTACGTGAGCGGCCGCCTTCGGAGAAATATTCCACCGAATAACCTTTCGCAAACAGTTGATCTAAATACTCACGGAATACTGCGGTATACAGCTTGTTGCCATTAAAACTACGGCGGATAAAGAAGGCACCACCGCGACGGAACATAGGCCCCGCGGGCCAGAAGTTGAGGTTAATACCGGCTGCAATGTGCGGCGGAACCATGCCTTGATAATACAAAATATACGATAACAGCAGGTAATCCATGTGGCTGCGATGGCAAGGCACATAGACAATCTCGTGGCCATCATGGTGCAACTGGCGAACTTGCTCGGCGCCTTTGATGTTGATCCCGCTGTAAAGCTTGTTCCACAACCAAGTTAAAAAACGCTCGGCAATACGCACTAAACTATCTGAGTAATCGGCAGCGATTTCATCGAGATACTCAATAGCCGTCTCGCGCGCTTGGGTCTCAGAAATCTTTTTGTTGGCCGCTTCTTCTTGAATCGCTTTACGCAGCGACTCGGATTTGAGCAGCGAATGAAACAATGCTTGGCGATTTGGCAGCACAGGCCCTGTCATCACCTTACGTTGACGGCGGAAATGCACCCGCGCGACCCGCGCTAATTTATGGGCAATCCCCATGTCAGTGCCGTGTTCGTCGGCCATGTATCGCAGAGATACCGCATTTGAAAACTGTACGAAGTTATGTCGACCTAAGAATAAAATCATCAAGCATTTGCGCAGCCAAGTCGGGTTTTCCCGCTCAAACACAGCCGCCTTCATAGTGTCGTCTTCTTTCCCTGGCGTGCGGCCCCAATATAGGCTTACGGGCACCAGTTGAATGTCTAATTCAGGGCGTTCCTTATGCACGGCCAATAAACGCATAAAGCATTCGAGGAAAGGCTCGTTACCCGCACGCTCACCAAACAGCGGCTTACGCCCTTGAAGGCAGACAACCCGAGGCGCGATTACACCATTTGCCACTAAAGGCTCATAGGGGCTCGGCAGTCCTAACTTAGCCGTAATTTCGCTCAGGGCAGCGATGTCACTCAGCGATTCCGTTTTCATCACATAAGCAAGGGGTCTGGAGGCATCCAGATTCAGATCGGCAAAGGGATCCTGAGGCACAACAATAGTGTGCACTAAGTGTTTTTGGATCCAGCGTAATGATTTCAACCAAAGAGAGTCGTGTTTAGGCATTATTCTTATGCAATTAAGTACGTTTACTAGCCCGGTAGAATACCAGACTATGGGTAATATTCGCTAATTCTCTCCAACATAGCTAAAAAGTGGTTAATACTTGCGCTGCAAATAATACTGTATATACTAACAGTAACTGTATAGAAAAACAGGAAACACCATGAGACCTTTGACGCCACGCCAAGCTGAAATTTTAGAGCTAATTAAACGAAATATTGCCGATACTGGCATGCCACCCACTCGGGCAGAAATCGCGACCCGTTTAGGTTTTAAGAGCGCCAATGCGGCTGAAGAGCATCTTAAAGCGTTGGCGAAAAAGGGCTGCATTGAGATCATGCCAGGCACATCGCGGGGCATTCGTCTGACTGCGGAAGTCGAAGAAGTAACTGAAACAGGTTTACCGCTTATCGGTCAAGTAGCCGCTGGCGAACCTATTCTCGCCCAAGAACATGTTGAACAGTACTACCAAGTCGACCCAAGCATGTTCCATCCCGCCGCCGATTTTTTACTGCGGGTTAAAGGCGACAGCATGAAGAATATTGGCATTCTCGAAGGAGATTTGCTGGCTGTTCATAAAGTACAACAAGCTAGAAATGGTCAAGTGGTTGTCGCTAGAGTCGACGACGATGTCACTGTTAAACGTTTCGAAAAAAAAGGTAATGTGGTCTATCTACACGCCGAAAATGAAGACTATTCCCCGATTAAAGTGGATTTAGGCTATCAAAGTTTAACAATTGAAGGACTCGCCGTCGGTGTGATCCGTAATGGAGATTGGCTATGAACAAACTACTTGGCAATGCACCCCGCCATCCGGGCTTGTGGCTCGATGAAGTCCGTGATGCCGACTATGACTGGCACCATGCACCTATCGCCTGCATGCCAACTAAGACTCAAGGCCGCCAAGAGTTAATCCATTTGAGTGCGCAACTCGCCCAGTTAAGCCAACAGGGTCGTTGGTTAGTGCTCATCAACCCACCGAGCATTGGCTACAAACAAATGCTCGCCAATGCAGGCGTGCGTATGGACAGAGTCTTGCTGGTGCACGCTAAAGATGAAGTCGAAACCCTGTGGGCAATGGAAAAAGCCTTAACAAGTGGTACGTCCAGTGCAGTTATTACTTGGACCCAATCACTGGATGCACGCGATAATCGTCGCCTGCAAATCGTGGCTAAAAGTGCCCGCGCCATGGGTATAGTGCTTGAAGACGTAAACAGTCACTTACACGGCGACGTACGCATTGAGCAAGGCAATCTCTTCGGCCAACAATCTTTTTTTAGCGCTGTACATTAAATATTCATTTATTTTTTACCTTGAAAGCCGCCTCGCCTATGAATGTGAGGCTTTTTTTTGGCAATTTTTCAGACAATTAGATAAATAAGTGATCTTGATCAATATTTAAACAGCAAGTATGGTTGATTTAGTCGGCGATGATATATCGCCGCCCGTGGCAAATAAATCGAGCCGTAATCGAGTTCAAAATGCCACTAAAAATAGAGAACAGATTTATTTCAGTCGTATGTGCCAGCGTGGCTAATACCAGCAGTAACAATACTTAATTAAAAGTAACAGCCGCCAACGCACGTTGAAGTCAAAAACGCTTTTTTGGGAACTGAAGAGTTTGCATAGAGTTGAGACTTACTGTGTTGCTCTTCTTTGTAGTTGCTATTCGCAATTGGCAGAGGAGAAGTCTTGTGAAGCAATTGTTGTATTGTTTACTCGTGGTGTTATTCGCACCACCGTTGGCCGCCGCGGACATGCGGTTCAACATGACCCCTGGCGTAACCGAGATCAGTGGCAAGGTTTATCACTTGCACATGACCATCTTGTATATCTGCTGCGCCATTGGCCTTGTGGTCTTTGGCGTGATGATTTACGCCATGATCAACCACAGAAAATCCAAAGGCGCTGTCGCGTCGCACTTTCACGAAAGCACTAAAGTTGAAATCGCTTGGACGATTCTGCCATTTATCATTTTGATCTTAATGGCGATTCCAGCGACAAAGACCTTAATTGCGATGGAAGATCCCAGCGACGCCGATCTGACCGTTAAAGTCACGGGTTCCCAATGGAAATGGCATTACAGCTATTTCGATCAAGACATTGATTTTTACAGCATACTCGCAACCCCTAGAGCCCAAATCGACGGTACCGAAACCAAAGGTGAACACTACCTATTGGAAGTCGATAAGCCGCTCGTACTGCCGATAAATCGCAAAATCCGCTTTTTGATGACCTCTGAAGATGTCATCCATTCATGGTGGGTACCTGCTTTTGCCGTGAAGAAAGATGCTAATCCTGGGTTTATCAATGAGGCCTGGACTCGCATAGACAAACCCGGCATTTACCGTGGTCAATGCGCGGAACTCTGCGGTAAAGACCATGGTTTTATGCCGATTGTAGTGCAAGCCTTACCCGAAGCCGAGTTTGAAGCTTGGGTAGCGGAGCAAAAACAAGCTGCAGGCGCGGCGGCAGAAGCTGCTCAAGCTGCATTGTCACAGACCCTTAGCACAGAGGAGCTAATGACCCAAGGTGAGCAAGTTTACCTCGGTCACTGCGCAGCCTGCCACCAGCCTAATGGCGAGGGGTTACAAGGCGTATTCCCACACCTCAAAGGCAGTCCGATAGCAACGGGACCGCTCAGCGGCCACCTTGAAATCGTGCTCAACGGTAAAACGGGTACGGCCATGCAAGCCTTTGGTAAGCAATTGACTGCACAAGAAATTGCCGCAGTGATTACCTATGAGCGTAATGCTTGGGGCAATAATACTGGCGATGCTGTGCAGGCCAAAGACGTTAACGAGCACATGAACGGCAGTGCTGGCACACAGGCACCAGCTACCGCACCAGCCAATACGACCCCAACACCCGCACCTGCAACTGAGCCCGCAGCCGTTGTCGACTCCACAACCATAGTCGATCCGGCGAGCCTCCCCACTCTCACCCACGACGCCTTGATGGCCGAAGGTGAAACTGTTTACGCCACCACTTGTGCGGCCTGCCATCAGTTAACGGGAGCTGGCATACCACCCGCCTTCCCCGCACTCGCTGGCAGTGCTATCGCCACAGGACCCGTCGCCAATCATCTCGATATTGTGATGCACGGCAAAACGGGCACGGCTATGCAGGCATTTGGCAAACAACTCAGCCCACAGCAACTCGCGGCCGTCATTACCTATGAACGTAATGCTTGGGGCAACAATACCGGCGATACAGTGCAACCCGCTGATATCGCAAGCCATGGACAGTAGGGGATTATGATGAGCACAACGACTCAAGATCAAACCGCAGCCCATGATGACCATCATCATGGTGCGCCAAAGGGCATCATGCGCTGGGTGCTAACCACCAACCATAAAGACATTGGTACTTTGTATTTATGGTTCAGCTTCATTATGTTTTTAACCGGTGGCGCTATGGCCATGGTGATCCGCGCTGAACTGTTTCAGCCCGGATTACAATTGGTCGAGCCCAACTTCTTTAACCAAATGACCACAGTCCATGGGCTGATCATGGTATTCGGCGCGGTAATGCCAGCCTTTACAGGGCTCGCAAACTGGCTGATCCCTATGATGATTGGTGCGCCCGATATGGCGCTGCCACGGATGAATAACTGGAGTTTTTGGATCTTACCCTTCGCCTTTACCATCCTACTCAGCTCGCTGTTTATGGAAGGTGGTGGACCTAACTTTGGTTGGACCTTCTACGCGCCACTGTCTACCACTTATAGTCCTGACAGCACGGCACTCTTCGTGTTCTCTATTCATATCATGGGGATAAGTTCGATCATGGGCGCAATCAACGTGATTGTAACCATAGTGAATTTACGTGCGCCCGGCATGACATGGATGAAGCTGCCGCTGTTTGTGTGGACTTGGCTTATCACAGCATTCCTGCTGATCGCTGTGATGCCAGTACTCGCGGGCGCTGTGACTATGGTACTGACCGATAAGTTTTTCGGCACTAGCTTCTTCGAAGCCGCAGGCGGCGGCGATCCTGTGATGTTCCAGCATATTTTCTGGTTCTTCGGCCACCCTGAGGTCTACATCATGATTTTGCCGTCCTTTGGCATCATCTCCGCCATAGTACCCGCCTTCAGCCGCAAACCATTATTCGGCTATGCATCAATGGTTTATGCCACTGCCAGTATTGCAATTCTGTCGTTCCTCGTGTGGGCGCACCATATGTTCACTACAGGCATGCCAGTGTTTGCCGAGCTGTTCTTCATGTATTGCACTATGTTGATTGCGGTGCCAACGGGGGTGAAAGTGTTTAACTGGGTCGCGACTATGTGGCGCGGTTCACTCAGCTTCGAAACCCCTATGTTGTTCGCCGTGGCCTTTATCATACTCTTCACCATTGGCGGGTTTTCGGGGTTAATGCTTGCCATTACGCCAGCCGACTTCCAATACCACGACACCTATTTTGTGGTGGCGCATTTCCATTATGTGCTCGTGACAGGGGCGATTTTCTCCATCATGGCGGCAGCCTATTACTGGCTCCCTAAGTGGACGGGGCACATGTACAACGAGCGACTGGGGCAATGGCATTTTTGGTGTTCGGTGATTTCAGTCAACGTGCTGTTTTTCCCGATGCATTTCCTTGGGCTAGCTGGTATGCCAAGGCGTATCCCCGATTACTCGATTCAATTTGCCGATGTTAATCAAATCGTCTCGATTGGTGGCTTCGCCTTCGGCTTATCACAATTGATTTTCTTAGTGTTAGTCATCAAGTGCATCCGTGGCGGCGAGAAAGCCCCCGCTAAACCCTGGGAAGGTTCCGAGGGTTTGGAGTGGACATTGCCAAGCCCAGCGCCTTACCACTCCTTCACGACACCACCTGAGGTGAAATGAAATGACGAACCATCACCAGCCAGAAAAACCTAAGTCAAATCGAAAGCTTATCAGCATGCTCGTCATGGGCTGTATTGGTATGTTTGGTTTTGGGTTCGCGCTGGTGCCGCTATACGATGTCCTGTGTGAGAAACTAGGGATTAACGGTAAAACCTCCAATACTGCCAGTAGTTATCAAGCGATAACCATAGATACTAGCCGTATTGTCACCGTGGAATTTATCTCCCAAGTGCAAACGGGTATGCCGTGGAAATTTGAGCCGCAAACCAAGCGGCTCGAAGTTCACCCCGGCGAACTGATACACACAGCATTTTTGGCACGCAATGTGTCAGACAGAGCCACGGTCGGTCAGGCGATACCTTCAATATCACCCGGCCAAGGCGCTGCATATTTTAATAAAACGGAATGTTTTTGCTTTAATCAACAGCACTTAGCGGCTTCGACCAGCGCTGAGTTGCCGCTCATTTTCTTTGTGGATCCTCAGTTACCTGAATCCATCCACACTCTGACCCTCTCTTACACCCTCTACGACATTACCGACAAGCAGTTAGCGTCTGCCATAGAGCAAGGAGCTGCAAAATGACCACAAAACATGAAAATTACTATGTACCCGCCCAAAGTGCTTGGCCCATCATTGGCGCAATAGGATTGTTTCTAATCGCCTTGGGTGCAGGGCACTTTGTCCATCAACTAAAATCAGGCGCATCGGGTGGCGGTTATATCCTGCTAGCGGGTATCGCCGTGATCCTCTTTATGCTGGTTGGCTGGTTTAGAACCGTGATCAACGAATCTATGACTGGGCTTTATTCGCACCAAATGGATAGATCCTTTCGCCAAGGTATGAGCTGGTTTATTTTTTCAGAAGTGATGTTCTTCGGCGCATTTTTTGGTGCGTTATTTTATGCCCGTATGGTCGCAGTGCCTTGGCTCGGTGGCGCCTCCAATAATGCCATGACACACGAAGTACTCTGGCCACAATTCGAAGCCGTTTGGCCGTTGCTCACTACGCCAGATGGCACCAAAACCGAAGCTATGCCGTGGAATGGCCTGCCGTTAATCAACACTATCGTGCTGCTGACCTCCTCAGTCACCTTACATTTTGCCCATGTCAGCCTAGAGAAAGGCAAGCGCTCGGCCATCACACTGTGGCTCGGGATCACCATACTTTTGGGTATGGGTTTCCTTGCCTTGCAGGCCGAAGAATATATGCATGCCTACCATGAAATGGGGCTCACCCTGACCTCAGGGGTTTATGGCAATACCTTCTTCCTCTTAACTGGCTTTCACGGCATGCATGTCTCGCTCGGCACTCTGTTTTTATTAGTGTTGTTTTTCAGAGTGTTGAAGGGTCACTTTAGCGCGGATAAGCATTTTGCTTTCCAAGCGGGGAGTTGGTATTGGCACTTTGTCGATGTGGTCTGGCTGTGTTTGTTTATTTTCGTCTACGTACTTTAAGGCTTTAGTAAGGCGTGGGATTGGGGCTGATTAACCCAGTCCCTAAGGCCACCAGCAGCAACAGAATAACGAGTACCGAGAAAATCACCCGGCGACCAAGATAACGGCTCATAGGCACTTGGTTGTCACCTCTCACCATAATAAACAAGGCTCTACCTAGATTAAAAATGATGAACAGCAACAGCAGAACTAAGACCAATTTAAAAATGAATAGGGTATTCATGCAATATCCTTATGTTCTGCTGAATAAATTAACGGTTTTTTTACTGATATTGACTGTGGCTGTATTCGTGATGTTGGTCAAGTTGGGTCTATGGCAATTAGCCCGCGGCGAAGAAAAAACCATGCTGTTAGCCCAAATGGAGGCAAGACAATCCTTGCTACCATTAAGTTTTGAGCAGCTCCAACTCAAAATCGATAAGGAAGGGGTGACAGGTTATCGACTGCATGTGCACGCCATACCCGCGAGCTCGCAAATATGGCTACTGGATAATCAAATCTATCAGGGCCAAGTGGGCTATTTAGCCTTTCAGCCCCTGCAAGTGGCAGCGGGTCAACCTTGGTTACTGGTCGAATTAGGTTTTGTCGCAGCCAGTTCCCACCGTGATGAGTTGCCCCACATCAGCCCACTTAGCGGTGAATTGAATATCGAAGGTCGGCTTTATCAAAAGCAAATCAATCCTTTGAGTCAGGCTTTAATGGCAGAAACAGGGACAAGTGTTCGCTTTCAGAATTTGAATATACCGGAAATGGCGCAGATGTTAGGCCATCCCTTGCTCGATGCAGTGCTGCAACCGGATGAGCTACCCGCCCTCGCCTTGCCACATCCTTGGCAGCCCTTCCCACTGTCGGCGCAAAAACATTGGGGTTATGCGCTGCAGTGGTTTTCGATGGCAGCCGTGTTTGCTGGGCTCATGCTGTGGCAAGGGATTAAGTATGTAAAACGCCATAGTGCCGAAACAATCGCAAACTCAAGGAGCGAATAGGGAAATTCGTACCATACTTAGCAAGACACAAATAAAAACTAAATAAATATAAAACAATAAATTAGGGATAATTTGAATGAGAGGAGCAAGCATGAACTCCCAGAATAAATCTAAACACAAAGCATTGGGCTTGTTGTTGCTGGCGTTTATCGCGCCCGTGGTGATAGCCAAGCTAGTGCTGAGCCTGAATTTATACCACGGCGGCGCCACTAATCATGGCGAGCTGATCAATCCTGAGACCAGTTATACCAGCCTTGGGGTTGAAAATCCCAATCCCAAAGAATGGCAACTGCTGTATTTACTGCCCGCCCAATGCGACGATGCTTGCCGCGAACGCCTGTATATTTTACGCCAAAGCCACACTGCTTTAGGGCCAGATCAGGCACGAGTCGAACCGCTGATCCTCACCCATCCCGACAGCGATCTCAATGCTTTAAGCGCCTTTCAGTTTAACACTCGTCCCGCTAATGCTGGCTTAAGCCATTGGCTAGATGAACAGCAGCTGATCATAGTCGATCCCTTAGGTAGCTTAGTGCTGCGCTATCCCCAAGTGCAGGGCAGAGAAGCCCATTTAGCTCAAGGCAAGGCCTTGGTTGCGGATCTGCGTAAGTTGTTAAAACTGTCGAGGGTAGATTGATGCAGCTAACTTGGGTCCTACGCTTAACCTTAGTCTTTACCTTGTTGGTGATCTTAATGGGCGCTTACACTCGCCTATCGGATGCGGGGCTAGGCTGTCCCGATTGGCCGGGTTGCTACGGCCATATCAAGGTGCCCACCCAAGACCATGAAATCGCCCATGCACAAACCATCTTCCCCGATCATGATATCCACCCAGAAAAAGCTTGGCTGGAGATGATCCACAGATATATCGCCGGCGGACTTGGCTTACTGGTGTTATTCATCTTAGTGCTGTGTTTGAAAACGCCGGAAGCACCGAAAAAATTGCCGCTCATCATAGTGCTATTGATCCTCTTTCAAGCGGCACTCGGCATGTGGACAGTGACGATGAAACTCATGCCTATAGTGGTGATGTCGCATCTTATTGGTGGCTTCAGCCTGATTTCACTATTGTTACTCCTCTATCTGCGAACCCGACCACGGCGGATCTTTAATAACGAAACCTATGCCCGCAATCTGGCACAGCTGGCACTGGTGAGCCTATTCGTTCTTGTAGGACAGATTATGTTGGGCGCTTGGACATCATCTAATTATGCGGCGCTCGCCTGCACCGCTTTACCCATTTGCGAAGGCAACTGGGTGGATAATTTGGCAATAGCGGAAGCTTTTTCGCCATTCCAAGGCCAACACCACAGTTTCGAATTTGGAGTGCTCGATTACCCAGCACGTATGACTATCCACATCGCCCACCGAATTGGCGCTATCGTTACCGCGAGTTTATTACTCGTGCTCGCCTATCGATTATTTGTTGGCGCAGCTGGGATGAGGGCCTTAAGCCTCTTATTGGTAGGGTTAGTGATCCTGCAAGTGAGCTTAGGTATTTCTAACGTAGTGATGCATTTACCACTCGGTATTGCCGTGTCTCACAACGGCGGGGCGGCATTACTGCTGCTGACCTTAGTCGCAATCAACTATTTTTTATGGCGCAAAGCATAAGCGAGGGATCCAAGATGGCAAAACCACTCTCAATCACCAGTAGCCTACCCACTTTCAGCGTGACATGGCGCGCCTATTTTGAAATGACCAAACCTAAAGTGGTCGCACTGATGCTGCTCACTGTCTTAGTCGGCATGTGTCTGGCCGTGCCCCATGCGGTGCCCGTTCAACCTTTACTCGCTGGTATGCTGGGCATTGCCATGATGGCGGGTTCAGCGGCGGCGTTAAATCATCTGATCGATCGCCGTATCGATGGCTTAATGGCGCGCACCTACAATCGCCCGCTGCCTAAGGGACGCATTTCGGCTACGCGCGCGTTAATTTTCGCTGCCAGCTTAGGTAGCCTTGGCTTTATCGTCTTATATTCCTTGGTGAATCCACTCACGGCTTGGCTGACCTTTGCCAGCTTGATTGGTTATGCCTTGGTTTATACTGCCTATTTGAAACGCGCGACATCACAAAATATTGTGATCGGCGGCCTTGCGGGAGCCATGCCTCCCTTGCTGGGATGGACGGCAGTGACGAACGAATTTCATGGTCATGCGCTGCTGTTAGTGATCATCATTTTTACGTGGACGCCGCCACATTTTTGGGCTCTGGCCATTCACAGACGCGCCGAATATGCCAAAGTGGATATTCCTATGCTGCCGGTTACCCACGGTGTCGAGTTTACTAAAACCTGTATTCTGCTTTACACAGTATTGCTGGCGATTGCTTGCCTATTACCTGTGCTGGTTGGCATGTGTGGGCCCGTGTATTTCGTCTGCTCTAGTTTACTCAGTAGCGGATTTATCTATAAAGCATGGCAACTTAAATATCGGGATCATGATGGCTTGGCGATGCAAGTGTTCCGCTTCTCTATCTATCATTTGATGTTGTTATTCATGGCATTACTGCTCGACCACTATTTGTGGAACTAGTGTATGCAACTCGTTTGTCGCGCTAACCTGTCGTTATGGAGCCAATAATGCAGAAAAGAATTTTAGTCATCGCCATATTATTGATCGGCCTTGGCGGCCTATTTGCGGTGAAATTTAATCCCCCGAAACCTATCGAGCTAGAGAGTGGTTTTTTGTTTCCGCAGGCCTATGAATTAGCGCCCTTTGAATTGGTTGATCAACATCAGCAGGCTTTTACCAACGCCAGTTTGCAGGGAAAATGGAGCTTATTCTTTATCGGTTTTACCTTTTGCCCCGATGTTTGCCCGACGACCTTAAATAAACTCGCGGCGGCTTATCCCGATCTAAACAAAATTGCGCCATTGCAGGTGGTGTTTTTATCCGTCGACCCCAAACGGGACACACCGGATAAACTCCTGACCTATGTGAATTTTTTCAATCCAGAATTTAAAGCGGTCACGGGCGAGCAGACACAAATCTTCCCGCTCACCCGCAGCTTAGGACTGACCTATGCCATGGTCGGTGAAGGGGAAAACTACCAAGTCGACCATAGTGCGGGTTATGTGCTGGTGTCGCCGCAGGGAACGCGAGTCGCAGTGTTTAAGCCTACGGCAGCGTTAGGCAAACCGCCGCAGGTGTTAAATGATGAAATGATTAGCGATTTTAGAAAAATAGTGGCGCAATACAAACCTAGTCGTTGATCACTCTTTGACCCAAGAACCATCGTCCTTTGGCCTCACCCAAGGCTGAGAAAACCAATAGTAGCCATTGCGCGCCTTACTCGGCGCAGTGCAGTTGTAACGCGAACGACCCGCAGGTAAGGCTAAATCCGCTTGAACACTAAACTCGTTCTCACTCAACCAAGTCGGCTGTTTTGAACCTTGACCTTGGATATAACACATCACTTGCTTAGCCGAGATATCGCTCATATCTAGGGTGACTTTAAGCTCTGGGCGCCAATGGCCGCCCTTTAACTCAGGATCACTAGGACTCTGCGCAATCACAGGCATATTTAAACTGTATAGCTTGGCCTTAAGGCTTTTTAAATCAGCATATTGTCCTGCAACAGGGAAACGCGGCAGCGCCGTTAATGGCGAATAGGGCCCAGCGGCACCCGATTGTTGCCCCAAGGCGACAAAGCCGTTCTCGGTTAACATATCCTGCAAGGCTTGATTGTACTCACCGTAGGGATAAGCCAGCATTTTGAAATTGTGCCCTGTGGCATCCAAAATGGCTTTTTCTGTGTCTAAAATATTGGCCTTTACCCGCGCTAGCCACTGCGCCTGTGATTCATTTTCTAAGGCGCGGATCAAATGTTCGTGCGCCCAACTGTGGTTAGCAATATCGGCGCCTTCCTTGGATAGCGTTATCAGCTCATCCCAAGTCATCATCTCGGTAAACTTTTGTTTAATCGGCTCAATTGCCACAAACAAGGTGTAGGGAAATCCAAATTCCTTTAGGATAGGATGCGCCGTAGTGGCTATGCTGCGATAACCATCGTCGAAGGTAATTGCGACAGTTTTCGCCGGTAAATCTTGTTTTTGCTTTATCGCTTCAACCACCTGAGAAAGCGGGATCACCTTAAAGCCATCATCGGCTAGAAACTGCATTTGCTCACGAAATTGCGCGGGCGTCACGCTTGTGGCCGCCGGAGTGGTTTCTGACACATGGTGATATTGCAGAATGACCACGGCATGGGCAGAAAACGTCATTAGCCCTATGAGTGCCAACAGCACACGTTTAACCATAATGTGAACACCTCTGAAATTAATGAATACTGCTAAATCAACTTGGCTCGACCTAATGCTTAACGGCGCGAAAAATCGTCAATTACTGGCGCTTGCCCTGCCGATGATACTCTCCAATATCACTATCCCACTTTTGGGCTTAGTCGATACGGCTGTCATAGGTCATCTGAGTGAAGCCTATTATTTAGGGGGAGTCGCTGTCGGGTCAACGATTATCACATTAATCATTTGGTTATTGGGATTTTTGCGTATGGCGACCACAGGTTTAGTCGCGCAGGCCTATGGTGCAAATGATCTTCACGCCCAGCATAAACTCTTAGTCCAAGGCGCTATGCTAGCGATGTTATTGGGCGCTGGCGTTATCGCGCTGCAAGTCCCGATATTAAATTTAGCGCTAGGATTATCCGAAGCGAGTAGCGAAGTCGAGCGCTATTGCCGCGAGTATTTTCAGGTACGAATTTGGTCAACGCCCTTCGCCCTACTAAACCTAGTAATGCTTGGCTGGCTATTGGGACGTCAGCAACCTAAAGCCGCCATGTGGCAGCTGATATTAGCCAACCTTGCCAATATTATTCTCGATGTGGTGTTTGTCCTCGGCTTAGGCTGGGGCGTTAAAGGCGCCGCCCTCGCCTCAGTCTTTGCCGATATCACCGCTTTCTCAGTCGCACTCACTATGGTGTTACAGCAACTCAAGCGCGAAGCCGATTTTCACTTATCCCAGCTATTACCCCATGTCACTCTGACCGGTTATGGCAAATTACTGAGGCTCAACACAGATATTTTTATCCGCAGCCTCTGCCTGCAAGCGGCCTTTGCCTTTATGACTTTTCATGGTGCGGGTCTGGGTGATTATACCGTTGCCGCCAATGCCGTGTTACTGAATTTACTGCTGTTAATCTCCTATGCACTCGATGGCATTGCCTATTATGCCGAGGCAGAAGTCGGCCGAGCCTATGGCCAAAAACAGGCGGAGCAATTACGGGAAGCAGTGATCTTAGCCTGGAGCTGGTCGGCCATTACTGCGTTAGGGTTCTGCGCTGTATTCAGTCTTTTTGGTAGCAATATTATCGCGTTATTGACCAGCATTAATGAGGTCAGAGCCACAGCACAGACCTATCTTATCTGGCTGATATTTTTGCCTTTATGGTCTTTTAGCTCGTATTTATTCGACGGGGTTTATATTGGTGCCGCTAAAGGCAAAGTGATGCGCAATAGCATGATACTCGCCACCTTCGGTGCATTTTTCCCGACCTGGTATTTGCTGCAGCAACTATTATTGCCTGAGCAAGGTAACCACGCCCTTTGGGCCGCCATGAGTGTCTTTATGATCGCCAGAAGCCTAACGCTTGCGGGGCACTATTATTTCAGCAAAGACTTTTTGAATAATTAAATCTGTAAAGACAGTAGCTTACAAATATCAAAATCACTATGATATTGATTTTACAATTGTAACAATGATGTGAATCGATAATGAAAAGGATTTTACCGCTGTTTTTCCTGTGGCTATGCAACCATGCCGTTGCCGACACCGCGCCACAATTACCCGTTGAAGCCTTTGCCAGCATCCCAGATGTGAGCTCTGTACAACTCTCACCTAATGGCAAAAAAATCGCTTCTGTTGTCCGCGTCGATCAAGCCAAACTCAAAGGTACTGTCGTTAGTATCCAAGATATAGAAACGGGCGAAAAGAGTATTCCACTGCACACAGATAATCAAAAATTTGTCATTCTGTCTCTGCAGTGGGCAAACGATAATATCTTACTGATCAATGCTAAGTTTCCGGCTAACCGTTACGGTACACCGACAACCGAAACCCGCCTTGTTAAGTATGATTTGACCACAAAAAAGACCTCAAGTGTCATTCCGCGCAGTGTCTTAGATCGTCTCAATTGGATCCCGCAACATCAGGGGCAAATTATCGATCTTATGCCAGATGATCCCGACAATATTTTACTGTCATTAGACGGAATGGGCGAAAACGTAGGCGAAGATAGTGTACTGAAAGTCAATTTGGCGCAGAGTAAGTCCAGTTACAGCCAAAATGCTAAAAAGAAGATCATCAGTTGGATTACCGACAGACAACACAAGGTCCGTATTTCTATCTATAACGATGAGACTGAGTACCGTATTTATGAACAGCCAGAACAGAAGAGTGATTCACGCTTACTTTGGACCTTTAAAGCCTTTTCAGAAGACAGTGTTTGGCCCTTAGGTTTCGATGCTGATCCTAACATTCTTTACGTTCGCGCCTATCACAATGGTTTCGAAGCCATATTTAAAGTCAATCTGACCGATCCTAAGCTCACAAAAGAATTAGTCTACGCCAATGAAGATACTGACGTTGAAGGTAATTTACTCTATTCGAAACTGAAGAAAAAAGTCATTGGTATCAGTGAGGGTGACGGCGAAGAATTCACCTTTTGGGAAAAAGAATATGTGGGCCTACAAAATGGCCTAAAAGCCGTGTTACCCAATGCACACAACTATATTACTCAGTTCAGTGCAGATGAACGCCGCTATATAGTGTATTCCACTAGCTCGACCGAGCCCGGTACTTACTATTTTGGCGATAGGGACGAAAAAACGCTTTATCCCATCGCTAACCGATATGGCAGGCTCAAGAGTGAACTCCTCGCCGATACCCAATATTTAACTTATGAGGCAAGGGATAAGCTCAAAATCGATGCTTACCTAACAGTGCCAAAAGGGCTTGAAGCCAAGCAACTGCCGACGATTATCTTCCCCCATGGCGGCCCCATCAGTTACGACAGCAACGACTTCGACTACTGGGCACAGTTCTTCGCTAATCGTGGTTATGCGGTATTTCGGATGAACTTCAGGGGCTCGGCGGGTTACGGCTATGAGTTTATGAAAGCTGGCCTGAAAAGCTGGGGACTCGAAATGCAAAACGACGTCGAAGATGGAACTCGCTACCTAATAGATCAAGGGATTAGCGATCCTAAACGTATTTGTATTGTCGGGGCTAGCTATGGGGGTTATGCGGCCTTAATGGGGGCTGCCATGACTCCCGATCTTTACCGTTGCGCCATCAGTGTAGCTGGTGTGACCGATGTGGCCTACCTAGTAAAATCAAGCCGCAGACATACCAACTATGAAGTGGTTAAAGAGCAAATAGGAGATGATCTCGATGCCCTCTATGAGCGATCACCTATCAGTAAAGCAGATAAAATTAACATCCCAGTATTACTGCTTCATGGCGATAAAGACAGAGTCGTTAAGGTTCAACATAGCCGAGAAATGTATGACGAACTCAAATCACTGAAAAAACCGGTGGAGTATATTGAGCTGGAAAATGGCGATCATTACCTGAGCAATAACGACAACAGACTAGCGACGTTTAAAGCTTTAGATAAGTTCTTAGCTGATAATCTCAACCCAAAGTTATAACTGAACAACAGCAGTTTAAGCTAAAGCCAAATATAAAAAACGCGACTCTAAGATCGCGTTTTTTATTCAGCTCAACCAACAAGATTAAGCGTAAGAATGCTCACCGTGTTGGTGATCTGTCACGTCACGTACGCCAGTCAACTCACCTGGGAACATGTCTAACAGTTGTTTTTCAATACCATCCTTTAAAGTGATATCTACTTGAGAACAACCGTTACAACCACCGCCGAACTGCAGTACGGCTACGCCTTCTTTGGTGATCTCCACCAGCATGATATTACCGCCGTGGCTAGCAAGCTGAGGATTGATTTCAGATTGAATAACATACTCGATACGCTCAACTAGGGGTGCATCACCAGACACTTTACGCATTTTTGCGTTAGGCGCTTTGAGCGTGAGTTGTGAACCTAATTGGTCAGTCACAAAATCGATAGTGGCATCTTCAAGGAAAGGTGCACTCTTCTCATCGACCATAGCATTGAAGCCAGTGAACTCGATTTCAATATCATCACTTTCTACTGCATCCGGTGGACAATAAGACACGCCACACTCGGCTTGTGAAGTGCCAGGGCTTATCACGAATACGCGAATATGCGTGCCTTCGGGCTGATCTGCTAACAACTTAACAAAATGAATTTGAGCCGCATCGGAAATGGTAATCATCAAAACCTGCTCCGTCAGGGTATACCTGAGTGTTTTAGTAAGAATTAGCCGTATGATACTCCGACTCACCTTAGCTTTGTAGCCCCTTGGGCGGCAACTTGATGGATTTTTGCCAAAGCGATCACGGTTTGACTGAGCCATTTGAGCTGTTCAAACGATATGATCTTAACGTATTAAAATCGAATAATGCGCCTAAGACAGTCACTTAAGCAGACATTCCAAGATGTTCTATACATGCTTCTCATTCATTATCGAGATCATCCAACAAGCCTGGCGCCTCAGCCCTTGCCAAACACCATACTTGAACATGCACATAACGCGCTTCGAATAAGCGAGCAATTTCAGAGACTGTAGTGCCAGTGGTGACCACATCATCCACCAATGCAATACGCTGGAACGCAAAATCATCCGCTAACATAAAGGCATCATGTAAGTTGCGTCGTCGCTGCGCCCCCGAAAGCCCCGCCTGCGGTCGAGTGTCTTGTTGACGCGTTAACCCTTCGCTCACTAATGGCAGTTGCAAGAGCTGCGATAACTCATGGGCAATTAACCACGCCTGATTAAATCCCCGTTGTTGCAAACGTTTTGGATGCAATGGAACTGGCACTATCGCTTGAGGCAGCGAGATTAATCCTTGCTGTTCTAATACCTTAAGTCGTGCCACTAAGGCGCGACACAGCACGGGCAAAGCGGCAAGTTGACCTTGATATTTAATCGCACCAACCCAAGCACCCAAACCTTGATGATAACTACAAGGCGCAATGACTTTACGTGGCTGACGCTTTTGGCATTCCCCGCAATAATCGACTTCTATTTGCATCGACTTACCGCAACCTAAGCAAATAGGTCCATGGTATAAGCCAGATTGAAGACAAACGGCGCAAATACCCGTCTCGGGGATAGGTATGGATTGGTGGCACAGCAGGCAACGGTTAGGTAAACTGCTCGCCAACCAGCTTGTGCCGAGTTGATAGCCTAAACGCATTATCCGCCAAGCGGATGGCGGCCAAATCCTTTTGACAAAGTACGGCATACCTTCACCTAATCCATTTTTGAGGCACTCAAGTGAGCCAAGTGACATCCACAAACCACGCAAATTTGCATATTGAAATCAGCGGCCAAGGGCCAGATCTGGTGATGCTTCACGGTTGGGGAGTCAATAGCGCTGTGTTTACGCCATTACATGAGTCACTGTCTCAGTATAGGGTGCACTATGTCGACTTGCCGGGCTTTGGCCATAGCCAAATGGTGGAGGGTGGCCTATCCACTTGGGTCGATGCCTTAGTCACCGCATTACCAGAACACGCTATTTGGGCCGGCTGGTCACTCGGTGGGCTCGTTGCGACTCAGACAGCGTTAAGTTATCCACAAAAAATCAAAGGCTTGATTACTATTGCCTCATCCCCTTGCTTTATGGCAAGGGAGGACGAAGCATGGCCGGGCATTCTGCCACAAGTCCTCAATCAATTTAGAGAACAACTCGGCCAAAATTTACCTAAAACTATAGAGAGATTTCTGGCGATTCAAGCCATGGGTAGCGAAACCGCCAAAGAAGATATCAAACAACTGCGCGATCTTGTCCTCGCACGTCCTTTACCCAATACCAGAGCCTTAACTCAAGGCCTAAATATGCTAACCGACGTCGACTTAAGGCAGCAACTGATAGAGTTGCAACAACCTTGGCTAAGGATCTGGGGCCGACTCGACGGGCTAGTGCCCAAACGCGTACCACCTAAAATGCCCGTCACAGCTCAAAGTGAGGATGTGATGCTCGCCAAAGCCTCTCACGCGCCCTTTATTTCCCATCAGCAGGAGTTTTTGCAGGTATTTATGCCTTGGTTAACGTTACAGACACGTTAACGCTTTATCTTTGAGCGATTAATGACTAGTATTTAACCATTAATGTGCCAAGGAATTTTCCATGTTAGTTGTCAGTAACTACCCCCAAGTCCCGCTAGCGACCAGTAATGTCGCGACGGACTCGGCTCGGGTCGACAACCAACTGAAACCTGTAGTCATCCCACCACAAGCGGCAACTAAAGGTCACGAAGAACGCGCCTTTAATCCACAGAATGAACGTACTGCGGATCAAGCTCAACAACAGGCAAAAACGCTCGAGCATAATCAGCAGCAAGTTCAAGAAAAACAGCAGCAACAGCAATCCTCACAGCAACAGAACCAACAACAGCAAGAGAAAAAAGCGCCCCTTGTCGTGGCCGAGCGTGTTTTACCTAAAACGCTAAAAATTGCAGCAAGAGGCCAAGCGGCACTGCAACGTAAAGATATACGCTTAAAGGTCAGTCAAGGTGCGGCAAATTATGCCAGCAGTAACGCCAAAGCGAATACCAGCAGTAACGCCAAAGCGAATACCAGCAGTACGGCAAGGCAATCGCTTCAAGGCGAATCGAGTCAATTTTATCAACAACTTGGACAGCGTATTGGTCAGTTTTATCAGCAACAGACTCAACCAGAACAAGAATCAGCCATGTCGACGTGGATCTAACCTATTCCAATCGTATGAATCCGTTTGCGCACAAAATTAACATGAGTGATAAACAAAAATGCCGCTAAAAATAGCGGCATTTTCCATTCTGTTTAACGCTTATTTAGGCAAACGATACAGCTCTTGCTGGTAGGCCAAACTGCCCCACAATGCCCAACTTAAGGCTTTCTTCTCTAGCGCGGCAGCAGCGGGTGGATGAGGCGTTAACTGCTCGTTTTTTTCATTATATTCGAAACCCTGTGCCTCTTTCTCTGGTTGCAGAATGACCACATCTTTACCTTCCATCAGCGCAAAGTTTTTATCGTATTGCATCAGAGCACGCCCTGGCCAATCATCGCTGACCTGAGTTAAGTCACGGCCCAGCATAGGGTAAGAGTCAGATATTCCAATCAAGGATAACAAAGTCGGCGGCAAGTCAATTTGACTCACGATACGATGATCGCGTTTTGGCGCAACATTATCCCCAAGAATTAATCCCGGAATACGAAAACGCGATACTGGCACCAGATCCGCACCACCCACTCGACTGTCATGGTCGGCAACCACGATAAAAATCGTATCTTTCCAATAGTCTGCGTTTTTCGCCAATTTGAAAAACTCACCAACCGCATAGTCGGCATATTTAGCCGCATTATTACGAGTTTGCTTAGGTTGTTCATAAAGTTCGATACGATCATCTGGGAATTCAAATGGATCATGGTTGCTCGAACTAAACACTAAACTAAAGAAAGGCTTACCTTCACTATGCAGACGCTCAAACTCACTGTTCGCCTTGCGCATTAAATCTTCGTCTGACGCGCCCCACGAACCCACGAAGGCCGGAGATTTGTAATCTTTCTGATCTATGATGTCACTAAAGCCGTTGCCCAAGAAGAAGCTACGCATATTATCGAAATGGCTCTCACCACCATAAATAAACTGCGTTGTATAACCATGATTTTTAAGTAATTCAGCAATACTGAAAAAGCCAACTTGGCTCTTACCTAGCTTCACCACAGCACGAGCTGGCGTTGGCGTAAAACCTGTTGTCACGGCTTCGATTCCGCGAACAGATCGTGTACCAGTAGCGTACAAGTTATCGAAGTACCAACCTTCTTTAGACAAGGCATCGATATTCGGTGTCAGGGGTAACCCACCTAAACTGCCGACAAAACGTGCGCCTAAGCTCTCTTGCAGTAGGATCACTAAGTTCTTTGGCTTACCAGTATAACTGGCTTGGTTAAAGCTCAGTGATGGGATATCCGTTGAAGTAAAGGCACTTTCAGGGCGACCACTTTCCAGCCTAATCGTTGCAATAACCTCCGCGTTATCTAGCTTGCCATACACTTTAGAAGCATCTTCTTCACTATCCATCTGCTTGATGGCAAACACTAATGAATAGGCTGAGTTGATGACTAACGAGTTCACTAATGGATCGTCAGCAAAGGCCACCAGAGCGGGGTTAAGCGGACGATGACCCAAGGTTGAACGGGCACCTAATATCGTAATTGCGATAACGATTAACGCTAATACTGGACGCCAATACCAGCGTGGAAAGCGCAGGTTTCTCGTCAGTTTACCGCTGAGAACCCAACCGCCCCAGAGTGTACCTATGGTTAATAATATTGAGAAAATAAGCTCAAGCTTACGACCCGCCCACAGCATAGAAAGCACTTCTTTCGGGTAGATCAGATATTCCACATACAAACGATTCGGACGAAAACCGTATTCTTCAATAAAGGCGGGGGTCGATGCTTCTAAAAACAGCATGATCCACAAGCCGACGGTTAACCACACCCGTAAAATCGGCTGCCATAGACGCCCAATAAAATGATCACCTGAAAATAATGCAGTCCCTAAGGCGGCAATACCCCATAACCAGCACAGGGTAGCGATATCGACGCGTAAACCTTGGATTAATAGATGCGACCAACCATCCACAGCGGCAACGCGATCCGCTTGCCACAGCCCTAAAGCGATACGGCTCGCGGTGGCAATGAAAAGCACTAATAGCGAGAAAATAAAGATGGCGCGAAAAGGCCCATGGGCATTGTTTCGCCCGCGAGGTGATAAACCAGATTGCATGTGTTACCCCAAAACGTGTAAAAAGAGCCACTCTGCTTTGGAGTGTCAATTTGAAAAAATCGGTGAATAAGCTGTGCTATGACAACCGATTTTGCTTAACGTTGCATTAAATGCCGACTTTATATTCCCTAAGACGACATTTATGCAACAATTTTGTGAGTAACATGTAAAAAAGTCGACTCGGACAAGGTTTAAGTCCGAGTCTTAACGGTTAACGCTTACTTTTTCAGCTTAGCGAAGGCATCGGCAAAGGCATTGCCCATGGCCGCATTTGCCGGCGCTTTAGGTGCTTGTTTTTGCGCCGGACGGGCAGCCGGTTTCGCTGACTGCGGTGTTTTACCATGATTAGTTCTGGCAGGATTGTGCGGTCTTTGCTGCGGCTTGCTTTGGTCAATAGCTTCATCCAAACGCATGCTCAAACCGATGCGGCGGCGCTCAACGTCAACTTCCATTACTTTGACTTTCACCACATCTCCCGCTTTCACCACAGTGTGCGGGTCGCTGATGAACTTGTCGGTTAGAGAAGAGATATGCACGAGTCCATCTTGATGTACGCCAATATCGACGAAGGCACCAAAATTAGTCACGTTGGTCACTACGCCTTCGAGTACCATTTCAGGTTTCAGATGTTTAAGTTCTTCAACACCATCTTTAAACTTGGCGGTTTTGAACTCACCGCGGGGATCGCGTCCTGGCTTATCCAGTTCGGCTAAAATATCCGTCACCGTCGGCAGACCAAATTCCGCCGTAATAAACTCTTCTGCCTTGATGCTGCGCAGCAAATCAGAGTTACCCATCAGGCTCGCCAACGCTACTTGCTTAGTCTTAGCGATAGTTTCCACTAGCGAATAAGCCTCTGGATGCACAGACGAGGCATCGAGTGGATTGTCCCCTTCTCGAATACGCAAAAAGCCTGCTGCTTGCTCGTAGGCTTTAGGCCCTAAACGCGGTACTTTCAGCAGCTCTTTACGATTCTTAAACTGACCATTGGCATCGCGATAATCGACCACGTTTTTCGCTAACGTCTTATTTAAACCGGCCACTTGTGACAATAACGGCACTGAGGCCATATTGAGATCCACACCCACGCCGTTTACACAGTCTTCCACCACGGCTTCCAGCGAACCCGATAATTGGCTTTGACTCACGTCGTGTTGGTATTGACCGACACCGATAGACTTAGGCTCAATCTTCACCAATTCGGCTAATGGATCTTGCAAGCGGCGGGCGATAGACACTGCACCACGAATCGACACATCAAGATCAGGAAACTCCAACGCCGCCAATTCCGATGCAGAATACACAGACGCACCCGCCTCACTGACCATCACTTTGGTCAAATGTGGGTGGGTATCTTTCACTTCGGCAATCAGCTCAGCAGCCAGTTTGTCAGTTTCCCGTGATGCAGTGCCGTTACCAATCGCAATCAGCTCAACCTTATGCATTTTGACTAAGTTAGCCAAAGTACGGATCGACTTTTCCCACAGATTTTGCGGTGCGTGTGGGAAAATAGTCGCATGGCACAACATCTTACCCGTGTTATCGACCACAGCCACTTTCACGCCGGTACGTAAACCAGGATCGAGTCCCATAGTCGCTTTCGCGCCCGCAGGAGCAGCCATCAATAAATCGCCTAAGTTACGGGCGAAAACTTTAATCGCTTCGGCTTCGGCGCGTTCGCGCATTTGCGAAATAAACTCGGTTTCCATCTGTAGCGCAATCTTAATGCGCCATGTAGCCGTCACCACGGTTTTCAACCATTGGTCGACGCTGCTATCGCCTAATTTCAGCCCTAAGTGATCACTGATAATCACTTCGCAGTAACTACCTTGACCGGCCTCAGCAGCAGGATCGGCATTCATAGATAACGCTAAGAAACCTTCGTTACGACCACGCAGCATCGCCAGCGCACGGTGAGAAGGGATCTTCGCTAACTGTTCGGTATGCTCGAAATAATCACGGAATTTCGCGCCTTCTTTCTCTTTACCTGCAATTAAGCGGCTTTCTAACACACTATTTTGGCTTAAATGTTCACGCACTTTACGCAGTAATTCCGCGTCTTCGGCGTAGCGCTCCATCAGGATATAACGCGCGCCTTCAAGCACAGCTTTCACATCGGCGAAACCCGCGTCGCTATTGATATAACCCGCCGCTTTGGCTTCGACATCGGCGCTACGATCAGCCAGTAAGGCATCGGCTAATGGTTCAAGCCCAGCTTCGATAGCGATTTGTCCCTTAGTGCGGCGCTTAGGTTTGAAGGGCAGATACAAATCTTCGAGACGTGTCTTGCTGTCTGCCTCGTCAATCGCCCTTTGTAATTCTGGCGTTAACTTACCCTGAGCTTGGATGCTAGACAGGATCACTTGGCGTCTGTCGTTCAGCTCACGCAGGTAACCTAAACGTGTGTACAAGGTACGCAGTTGCGTATCGTCTAATCCGCCCGTGGCTTCTTTACGGTAGCGGGCAACGAAGGGAACTGTCGCACCATCGTCAAGCAGAGTGATGGTTGCGGCAACTTGTTGCTCACGAACATTCAGTTCTTGAGCGATAATCTGAGCGATGTTATGTGCATTAGTTTGCATAAATAAAGTGTCGTGCCTAACTGTAAAGTAAGTCGTTATTGCGCCAAAGATACCACAGGCGCCCCGTATGTTTCATGCTAAAACCTAGGTCAAATCAGAGTCTTTGATCTTTCCCCGTCATGCCATGGTGACCGCAGCGGTTGTCACGGCGGCAACCCTGTCGCTAATCTGCCTCGCTGGCGAGAGTGGTTTCAAAAGGAGTGTAACGGATCTGATTGATATACCACTCTTTTGGACCCGATGGCGTTTGCACTACCACCTCATCGTCCACTTGCTTGCCGATTAAGGCACGCGCCATGGGCGAGTCGATGGTGATGTAGCCCAATTTGGTATCGAGTTCATCTTTACCGACGATCCGATAACGCACGCGATCACCCGCTTCATTTTCAAGCTCGAACCAAGCGCCGAAGAATATTTTACCTTCCTGCTGCGGCGAGTAATCGACAATTTTTAATTCTTCTAACCGCTTAACTAAGTATCTGACTCGGCCATCAATTTGTCTTAACAAACGCTTGTTGTAAGTGTAATCAGCGTTCTCGCTACGGTCGCCCTGCGCCGCCGCCTCTTGGACTTTAAGGGTGATTTGCGGCCGATATTCTTTCCACAAATACTTCAATTCTTTATCTAAAGTTTGCCAACCCTGTCGGGTGATCAAATGCGCTTTCATAACTCTTTATTATCCACATGCTGAGCAAAAAACAGCGGCAATTTCACAAAATGCACGCTAAAAATCACATACAAACTCACAGGCTAAAGCCCTAGGCCTACTACTTGGTTACGTCCACTCTCTTTCGCCAAGTACAATTGCTGGTCCGCTGTTTCGATCAGTGTTTGCCAAGTCAAATCACTTTTGGGCAGCACGCTCGCAACACCCGCACTAATCGTCACCTCTTGGAAGCTCGACTCGAGATGTTCAAGATGCAAAGCTTGTACTGCATTCACTATTTTCTGTGCCGTATGAATGGCACCGGCAAGCTTGGTTTCTGGCAGAATACAAATAAACTCCTCCCCGCCATAACGTGCAACAAAGTCAGTCGCGCGCTGCAGAGAATCACTAATGGCTTTTGCAACTTGTCGCAAACATTGGTCGCCTTCCTGATGACCATAACGATCATTAAAACGTTTAAAAAAATCCACATCTAGCATCACCACAGATAAGGCTAACTCGTTGCGGCAGCAATGTTTCCATATTTCAGGAAGTCGCTGCTCAAACTGACGTCGATTGGCGACGCCCGTTAAACTGTCAAGCAGCGCGATAGAGTGCAACAGATCGGATTGTCGCTTGAGGGTAAACTGATTCTTTACCCGCGCAGTGGTGATAATTGGATTGATAGGTTTATGGATAAAATCGACTGCACCCAGCTGAAAACCTTTAACTTCTTGCACTTCATCAAAATGAGCCGTAACAAAAATAACCCCAATAGTCGCGGTTTCAGGATCGGCTTTAAGATGTTGGCAAACGTCAAAACCCGACATACCAGGCATTTCAATGTCTAACAGCACTAAATCTGGCTGTACCTTCTGGCATATGGCTATCGCCTGCTCACCATTGGTCGCCATAAACAACTCATACTCTTCATTGAAGAGTTGATGCAGTATTTTGATATTGAGCGGCTGATCATCAACGATGAGGATCTTACCTTTCTCACTTTGGGGCCGAGCAATTAATTCTGCAAGATGCATTACGCCTCCTCCAACATGATAATCCGTAGCGTATCTAATGCCTGATTAAAATCGAGCGCTTGCACTTGCCCATGCAATATGGACCATTGTGGATGGCCTGATAGCAATTCAGCTAACTGGTCAGTTAAGGCCATAGCTTCTAAATTGTTCTCTTTTAATAGGTTCATTAGGGTATTAAGGTCCGTCTTAACACTTTGCACCGATACCGAAGAATACACGGCTTTTTCTACATTATCGCTAATAACTGCATTAAATTCTTCCACCTCAAAGTAGGTTGAAAGCTGCTGACTACTCTGATTAATGAGTTCCTCTAACGTATCCGTCCAGCGCTTAATATCAATCAGTTCAGGGCATTCTTGCTTAAACTGTTTCTCTAAGTAAGCCGCATGCGCAGCTAAACGCCGAGCACCAAAATTACTGGCAATGCCTTTAATACCATGGCTAATCGCCGCCGCCGTTGAGTGATCAAATATCTTAGTCGACTGCTTAAAGAGCGCGAGTTGCTTCATCATTTCAGGCGCAAAACTTTTGGCCATTTTTTGGAAGAAAGACTGATTACCCCCAAAACGACGCAGGATCAGGCGAATATCATCGAGTAATTGCTCATCACTCTGCTCCTGCGTCGCTTCAGGCCAGTGCCCTTCAAATTCAGCAGAGGTCATATCCTCACGGCCAACTAAGCGCAAAATACTCGGTAGTAATAGTGGCATATCGATGGGTTTGCCAACATGGTCATTCATACCCGCATTGAGACACTCTTGCCTATCGGACTGTGAAGCATTAGCTGTCATCGCAAGTATCGGTAATGCTGCGAAACGTCCATCAGCGCGGATACGTCGAGTCGCCTCCAATCCATCCATATCGGGCATTTGCATGTCCATGATGACAATATCGAATAAGTCACCACTCTCGAGCACCAAGGAAACACCTTCCATGCCGCCTTCTGCCAATACGACATTCGCGCCCTCATAACTCAATAGCTCATCGATAACTTGTCGATTGAGTTGATTATCTTCCACCACTAATATGGTTAGCCCTGCTAAAAATCGCTGTGAACGCGGCTGAGGGTGCGCCTCCATTGTCTTACCTTCGATGGCATTCAACACAGCTTCTGCCAAGATCTGCGATGTCACAGGTTTAGTGAGGAAATTAACGAAAGGGACATGTCTAATCTGCTGACTCTCGGCAATCACTTCATGACCGTAAGCCGTTAACATCACCACCAGCGGAGTCTGGTTATTCGCGTCTGAGTTACGCAGCATTTCGGCGGTTTGCAGCCCATCAAGGTCTGGCATACGCCAATCCATCAACACCACATCAAACGGTGTCGATTTTTCATGTGATTGTTTAACCTTCGCTAGAGCCGAATATCCGCCTAAGGCAGTTTCAACCTCACACCCAAATCCGGTCAAAATTTTCTCTAAAATCTCTACCGTCAATTCATTATCATCAACCACTAACACACGATATCCGCTAAGGTCTGTGTGCCGAGTTTCTTCGACTTGTATGATAGGAAACGTCACATCAAACCAGAAACGACTTCCAACACCCACCTTGCTGGTCACCTGTAACTCACTGCCCATAAGGCCGATAAGCCTTTTGCTTATTGCTAACCCGAGCCCTGTGCCCCCATAACGGCGTGATGTTGAGGATTCTGCCTGTTCAAATCCGGTAAAAATCCGTTCAATCTGCTCGTCACTGATACCAATACCCGTATCGGTAATTGAAATTTGTACTGTGACTGTATCTGCCTCATGGCGTAAACATTCAATGCCGACAATCACTTGACCGTGGTGAGTGAATTTAAGGGCATTACCCGCGAGGTTAACGAGGATCTGTTGCAATCTAAGTTGATCTGCTAACAGCCAAAGAGGTAAAGCCGTGTCTAGATCAAACATCACCTCGACATCTTTATCACCATGGTTACCCGACAGTACAACGGCAAGGTCCCGCATCAGCAATTCAATCGAACAGGGATGAAGATCGAGTGCTAACTTGCCAGCATCAATTTTAGAAAAGTCGAGAATGTCGTTCAGTAGTCCTAATAAGGACTTAGCGGCCGTTTGAGTTTTATTAACATAATCTTGTTGCTGCCTAGACAAAGAGGTGTATTGAATTAATTGCAGCATGCCTAATACAGCATTCATTGGGGTGCGAATTTCATGGCTCATATTGGCTAAAAATGCAGACTTAGCCGCACTCGCCGCATCGGCCTCCTGCTTAGCTTCTCGCAAGCTTTCTTCCAATTGTTGCTGTTCAGTGATATCTAAATTAATCCCAATCACTCTAATCGCATGACCCTGTTTATCGCGCTCAACTTGGGCGGCCGCCTGAACGTAGCGAATCGAGCCATCTGTCCTTACCACCCTAAAAATAGGGTCATATTGCGCCGTTCCTTCCACAGCGCCTTTCAATTTAGCATCAGCAAAAGCAATATCGTCAGGATGAACCCGCATCGACCAGTGTTCATAGGTTAATCCTTGTTCACGAAGACTTTCAGGCTGATCGTAAATCGCAAACATACGTTCATTCCATTCAAGCGAATTACCGAGCAGATTCCAAGTCCAGATACCTAATTGAGCCACTTCGGCAGCCTTACTTAAATGGTTACTGGCCGTCATCAGTGCTTGCTGCTGCAGTAACATCAGTGAAATATCGACGCCAATGCCTAAATAACCAATAATCTCGCCAACACTGTCACGCATCGCAGTGACAGAAAGTGACACTTGAAACTGGCTACCGTCTTTACGCACATAGGTCCAATTGCGGGTTTCCGAACCTTCGGCTCTTGCCTTATAGATGAAAACATCAAAGCCTTGAATGTCTTTACCATATTCAGCGGATAACTCTGCAGATCTTATCAACACCTCCTCGAGCAAATGCAGAGGCGCAGGGGTAGATTGACCTATCATTTCCTCGGCTGAATAACCGAGTAAGCGCTCTGCTCCACGGTTAAAAATGGTGATATTCCCTTGCACATCAGTGGCTATAATGGACATTTCAGAGGCGGCATCGAGCACGTTAGTCAGTAATGACCCTAAGTTATTTTTCTCAATCTGTGTCAACTTACGGTCGGTAATATCAATCCTTAATGCCACAAAACGTTCAATTTTACCGTATTCATCAAACACTGGGCCAATCACAGTATCGAACCATTTCAACGTTTGATGCTTATCAAGGTTGCAGATTTCACCGTGCCAAGACTGTCCCGAGTTTATCTGTTGCCACATCGATTGCCAGAAAGACACATCATGTTCACCTGACTGAAGTATTGCATGGGTTTTTCCCACCAGTTGCTCACGCGAATAGCCACTAATGCGGCAAAAGTTATCATTCACCTCTAAGATGACGCCATTGGGGTCAGTAACGGAATAGAGTAGCTGTTGATTAATAGTGTCGAGCAAGGTTTGGTTTTCGAGTAACGCCTGCTGCAGCGCATGGGTACGCTTGGTGACTTGCCGTTCGAGACTCGCATTCAAGCTTAAAATATGTCGTTCAGCTTCCAGCTGCGCCGTAATATCGCGGATCGTTTGGCTCATGCCAGCAATCTTGCCGTGCTCGTCGTAAATAGGTACGGCTGTAGTCGAGGTTGATAAATGGCTACCATCCTGCCGTTGGTGGCTAGTTATCCGATTTAAAGAGGTTTTCCCCGCTAACACTTCGGAGAATAATGCTCTTTCTTCCTGCACTATGCTGGCAGGAACAATCAATTTACAACACGACTGGCCAAGAGCGTGCGCCTCGGTATAGCCAAATAACTGCTCGGCACCTTGGTTCCAACTGGTAATTTGGCCTTTAGTGTCATAACTGATAATGCCATCGAGAGAATGCTCCAACATGCTAGCGCGCCTTGCCTGTTCAAGCAGCACCTGCTGCTTACGCTGCAAACTGATGGACCACATGGCAATTAATGCGGCTAAAAGCAGGCTAAACAAACTGCCACTCAACAGCACTAAACTGGGTTGATTAAGATGCAATGACTTAATAAAGGATGGATAAGCGATGACTTCTATCTGCCATTTACGACCAAAAATGTCTTTCGTCATTTTATGGCGATATGCAGATAGTGGAGACGCCTCATCAGGGTGTGTTTCAAAAAAACTGATGGGACGCTCAGCTTGGGTGATATCGCTAAGCAACAGCTTAGTCATCTTCTGATTCAACGCTAACCCCATTAGAACTTCGTTCGTCACTAAGGGGGCATAACTCCAACCATACCCGGCTGACAGTCTATCCTGTTGTGTTTTAGGTACTAAACCCGTGCGATAAATAGGCTGCAGAATTAAGAATGATTGTAGCGGCCTACCCGTAGCCTGCACTAATGTGATGGGTGCAGATAAGCGCACTTCACCGGATAACATAGCCGCATCGGCAGCGGCTTTACGATGTGCCTCTGAGGCAATATCTAAGCCAACGGCAGCTTTATTGCGGTCTACTGGCTCAATATATTCAATAACGTATCTTTCGCCATCATGAGCGTTAAGTTGGCGAATATTAAAATCAGGCCAATCATCTTGACGAGCTCTTGCTATAAATGCCGCTTCATCGGGACTGGGTACTCGACGAATAAAGCCAAATCCACGGGCGCCGGGAAACTCATGGTCCACATCCCGCGTTAAACTATAACGATGGAAGCTAGCACGACTAATATCATGCTCACCCGCAGTGACTATCGTGCCGCGTGCACCGCGTAAACCATATTGATATAAGGTGATACGGTTAATCACGTTCTCACTGATTTGCTCCGCGTCCTCGCGCAAGGCTTGCTCAATCTTTTGGGCGTTCATGCGCCCCGTCAACCCTGTTAATAACGCGCTTAGCGCCAATCCAATCAACAGGACTAATAAGCCCCATTTCGAAGCATTTTTATAACTCATGGACAAGTGCATAAACGCCTAATATTTTATAATCAGAGAGTTATGATTTTGGACTAGTAAAGAATCCGCCTTCTTAGAAGGCGGCTTTGACTTGCCCCTGGAAGGGGCTATTCCAAGAACCTACATCATCTGCAACGACAATTGAGCCTCATGTTCCTGATCTTGTTTATCTTGATGGCGCA
>NZ_JALBYT010000140.1:0-230 GCF_022690845.1 Shewanella sp. N2AIL
TTTCGCCTTCAGCCAGATATTGCACGTCGGCGTTATCGACGTTGTAAGTCCAGTTGCCCGCCGCATCGATAGTCAGGCTGCCGAGCGCGCCAACACTTGGAGTGCCGTTGCCCGCTTGGAATACCGCTTGGCCGCTGTCGGCATCGGTAATGGTTAAGGTGCCGCTGTCAGTCAGAACTGGATCGGTGGCATCTTCAGTGACCGCGCCGACATCGTCGCCAGCAATCACA
>NZ_JALBYT010000141.1:0-230 GCF_022690845.1 Shewanella sp. N2AIL
AAAACTTTAATTGAAGAGTTTGATCATGGCTCAGATTGAACGCTGGCGGCAGGCCTAACACATGCAAGTCGAGCGGCAGCACAAGGGAGTTTACTCCTGAGGTGGCGAGCGGCGGACGGGTGAGTAATGCCTAGGGATCTGCCCAGTCGAGGGGGATAACAGTTGGAAACGACTGCTAATACCGCATACGCCCTACGGGGGAAAGGAGGGGACCTTCGGGCCTTCCGCGA
>NZ_JALBYT010000142.1:0-227 GCF_022690845.1 Shewanella sp. N2AIL
AGCTATCGGTCATCAAAGACTGGGTTCAGTACTGGCGTAAATATATGCCAAGGTTAGGGGCCCGTAAGCTCTACACGTTGATAAAATCCAAGCTGGTTGAGCACGATATTAAACTTGGGCGAGATGGTTTTTTTACCTATTTGAGACGTGAAGGTTTACTGGTTAAACCGAAGAAAAGCTACACAAAAACCACGTTCAGCAAACACTGGATGAAGAAGCATCCTAAT
>NZ_JALBYT010000143.1:0-222 GCF_022690845.1 Shewanella sp. N2AIL
CCGACGTGCAATATCTGGCTGAAGGCGAAACTAAGGTCGAAACCTTTGTGGTGTTGAGCCAAGACGGCACTGAGCACACGGTCACCATCACCATCACCGGCACCAACGATGTGCCTGTGATTGCTGGCGACGATGTCGGCGCGGTCACTGAAGATGCCACCGATCCAGTTCTGACTGACAGCGGCACCTTAACCATTACCGATGCCGACAGCGGCCAGGCGG
>NZ_JALBYT010000144.1:0-222 GCF_022690845.1 Shewanella sp. N2AIL
CCGCCTGGCCGCTGTCGGCATCGGTAATGGTTAAGGTGCCGCTGTCAGTCAGAACTGGATCGGTGGCATCTTCAGTGACCGCGCCAACATCGTCACCAGCAATCACAGGCACATCGTTGGTGCCGGTAATGGTGATGGTGACCGTGTGCTCAGTGCCGTCTTGGCTCAACACCACAAAGGTTTCGACCTTGGTTTCGCCTTCAGCCAGATATTGCACGTCGG
>NZ_JALBYT010000145.1:0-220 GCF_022690845.1 Shewanella sp. N2AIL
GGTCGTCCTCGTGTGTTTAGCGACTTAGCCATTACCACTGCGTTGATGGTTAAGCGTATTTTCTCTATGCCACTGAGAGCCTTACAGGGCTTTATCAATTCGGTGTTTAAACTGGGTGACATCCCATTATCTTGCCCGCATTACACCTGCATCAGTAAACGCGCGAAAACGGTCAATATTGCTTTTAAAACCAAGACTCGCGGCGCCATTGAGCACTTAG
>NZ_JALBYT010000146.1:0-220 GCF_022690845.1 Shewanella sp. N2AIL
TGGGGGTAAGTGCCATCGGCCAAGGTGGTGCCGGTTAAGTCGATGCTCCAGTTACCGCTGGCATCAATCACCAAGCCGTTGGCAGTGGTGTACACCACGCCATTGATGGTGACGGCCAAGGTGCTGTTGTCACCTAAATCGACCGTGCCGTTGAAAATCAGGGTGTTGTCGTTGGTGATGAAGTCGCTGCCGGAGGCGCCGGTGTCATCGGTAATGCTGG
>NZ_JALBYT010000147.1:0-219 GCF_022690845.1 Shewanella sp. N2AIL
TTAAGGTGCCGCTGTCAGTCAGAACTGGATCGGTGGCATCTTCAGTGACCGCGCCGACATCGTCGCCAGCAATCACAGGCACATCGTTGGTACCGGTAATGGTGATGGTGACCGTGTGCTCAGTGCCATCGTCACTCAAGACCACAAAGGTTTCGACCTTGGTTTCGCCTTCAGCCAGATATTGCACGTCGGCGTTATCGACGTTGTAAGTCCAGTTGC
>NZ_JALBYT010000148.1:0-214 GCF_022690845.1 Shewanella sp. N2AIL
ACCGCCTGGCCGCTGTCGGCATCGGTAATGGTTAAGGTGCCGCTGTCAGTCAGAACTGGATCGGTGGCATCTTCAGTGACCGCGCCGACATCGTCACCAGCAATCACAGGCACATCGTTGGTGCCGGTAATGGTGATGGTGACCGTGTGCTCAGTGCCGTCTTGGCTCAACACCACAAAGGTTTCGACCTTAGTTTCGCCTTCAGCCAGATATT
>NZ_JALBYT010000149.1:0-214 GCF_022690845.1 Shewanella sp. N2AIL
GAGGCGCCGGTGTCATCGGTAATGCTGGTGATCGCCACGGTGTTGCCGTCGCCATCTTGGTCAATCTTGGTATCAATCACCACGTCTTGGGTGACGGTCTTGCTGTTGCCCGCCAGGTCAGTGACGGTGGCGCTGACAGGGTAAGTGCCATCGGCCAAGGTGGTGCCGGTTAAGTCGATGCTCCAGTTACCGCTGGCATCAATCACCAAGCCGT
>NZ_JALBYT010000014.1:0-119810 GCF_022690845.1 Shewanella sp. N2AIL
AACACGCTCTACAACGCGTAATTTAAAGGCTAAGGTGTAATCTCGTTGTGTGCGCTTACGGCTTGAGTTAATTGATGTTGTCATAAAGAAGTCCTCTTTATGTCAACGTATTTCAGGACGGGACAAAGAAATACAAAAAGCCTGAATAGCAATATTCAGGCTTTTTTATCGACTCAACGCCAATCAATGAATGGCGTTGAGTCATATCAATCTATAATCCATCCCACACGATTTTAGCAGTAATTATCTGAATTCTGGTTTAGCCATGGCGAGAGTTGTAGTTAGGCATGTTACCAATGAACACAGTGCTGCATAAGCAGACTTCAAAGCGTTAATAGTGCCCTGCTGCTTCTGATCCTCCAGATTCATACAACAAAAAAGTGATGGGATGCACACGCTGTCGGCCTAGAGAGTTAAGTTACGCTATGGCTAAATACTGTGTTGAGAGGTAAAAACCTTTAATATCACTGAAGCAAAAACATGGTGGATGAATCGAGGAAGCTTTATTGAAGATTAACTCTCGAAAATGAGGTGTTTTGGAGATGAAGAGGAAATCTGGAAGCGGGAACTAGCAGTTAAATTAATACGGTAGGCTAAGAAAACGGTTGAGCAACTTAAGCTCATGCATCTAGCGACTATATATTTTACTTTCTTACTTTCTTACTTTCTTACTTTCTTACTTTCTTACTTTCTTAGAAGACTACCCACTCTAGAAGAGCATCTAACTTAAAAGGATATTTTAAATTTCACACAAATAAAAAGAGCCATGGAATAAACCATAGCCCTTTAATCCATTGCTATCAGCTCTAGGCTAACAGCACCGAAAATTAACCAACGATAGTTACGTTTTCAGCTTGTGGACCTTTTTGACCTTGAGTCACAGTGAAAGACACTTTTTGGCCTTCATCAAGAGTTTTGAAACCGTCAGAGTTGATCGCACGGAAGTGTACGAATACATCTGGACCAGATTCTTGCTCAATGAATCCGAAACCTTTGTCAGAGTTGAACCACTTAACAACACCAGTAACTTGAGACATAATATAAATCCTGTAAATAAAAAATTAAAGCCTTAACGGCGGGTGGAGCTGGAAAATGCCGGTATTACTTATGTTTACAGGACGAACTGGTCGTATTGAACACATAAATATAAGCCCAACCTTCAAGCTGATAAGACTATAAACCATTCTAAAGATAAGTCAACACACTGCGACACTTTGGATTATTTATTTTGCCTAAATCTACTTTACGGTTTTGCAACCGGCTAGCAGAACACTAGGTTCATGCTGTTTAGCAAGTACAGTTAAGCATTTTAAATAATTTATTTCAATAGCTTAATCTTATCGCTTACTTTGAAATCCGATGCACCTCAATTTGGAAATCCAATTCACAGTTCAGTCCTTGCAACGCAAATGCTTGCTTTTGGGCATGAGTAAACTTCCAAGCATAGGGCGTCATTTCTAAAAAATGAGCGATATGTTCACTGTTTGCCAGCTCTAACTGGGAGATTAAGCGCTCCTGATGCAGACACTCAAATCCAGCAATATGCGCTGTGGAAACGGGGTGTAATCTTGGCTCAGCATAAATTTGTTGTTTCAACGCAAAGTGGTGTAAAGGTCCCGGAGAAACCGTTATCAGTAAGCCTCCATCAGCCATAATCCGTTGTAACTCTTCTACTTTTGAAGGGGCATAAATACGAATGGCAAGATCGACACTTTGGGATGCGATTGGCATTTCATAGGCACTTGCGACACAAAATTGCAACTTAGGGTAACGTTTAGCTGCATATTTAATTGCAGACTTAGAAATATCTATACCTTGTAAATTGCAATCATGGTGCTGGCTCAACACATGGAATAAACGTTGACTGTAGTACCCTTCCCCACAGCCTATATCGAGGATTTGTTTTGCTTCGGCATCAAACTCAAGTGCGAGCTCATTCACTCTATCACTCAAACCTTGATAGTAACCCGCGTTTAAAAATTCACGCCGAGCAAACATCATCTGTTTATTATCACCAGGATCTTTTGAGTTTTTCTTCTGTACAGGCAATAAGTTGACATAGCCTTCTTTGGCCATATCAAACTTATGTTGCTGTGAACAACCCCAAGTTCGCTCCGTTAACGTCAGTGGGGCGGCACACAGGGGACATAAATAATGCATAATGGACTCTTATCATTTAGCTAAATTTGGGTAAAAAAGTTTACGTTTCGTCTTCCATTAATCGGTCTACCATCAGGATCAATTCCGGTGAAGCAAGTAATTCATAACACTCTAATTTTCTTAATAGCTTATCAGTGTTATCGACATCATTAGCAGCGCGACTGTAGTTTGGTCGCTCAAACATATGGGTATAGGTTCTAAATAACCATTGTTGTTTCTGCAGTAGCAAGGGATCGATCCTTAATACTTCATCAGTAAGGCTGGCGTGACATTGACCAAGCTCCCCGCGCATAAACGCCTGCAATTCTAATCTAACCTGCTCGATTTCGGTCATGTAAATTGCAAGAGATTCAGATGATGCGGCATAGTCGTAGTGCCTTGCTAACAGAGCTTTAGCAACCATTAACGCTTTGGGCTCGTGCAAAACCCGCAAATCCGCTTCTAAGGGTACTAACTCAAACTTTGAATTGGCTTGTAAGGCAAAAGTTAAGTAACTATCTGCACCTATTAAGTCATTATCTGCACCTAAATGACGAGTCGTGTCTAAGGTAAAAGATACACCTCGCCTCAATTCAGCCGCACAAAATTTCGCAGCTGTTCCCATCCGTGTATAAAGCCTAAAACCTTGCCCAATGCTGCGGGTTATTGGTGTATTGAAAGCCTGAGGGCTTTGCGGTAACGATTCGACCTTAAGACCCATAAACGGCTGGAAGCGGATGACTATATTTTGCTGAATTCCGGCTTCAGCTATGACGATAATCTCTAGTAAAGGGGCATTGATCGCCTGTGACACAATAAAATCACTCACATCGTCGGGTAGCCGTAATGTGAGTATTGATGCCTTTTCAATATCAAGCACCATAGGTTCATTTAGAAATTGATGATACATAAGACATTATTCCCCTATTCAGCCGCGATTGTACCGTCGAATCTTAATGAAGGTCACCTATTAAGCCGTTATCTTTTCAAGATAATGGCTTAATCACCTTAGTGGTGTAAATGTTCATTCGGGGAATTTCGGTGTTAAGATGTTATTATTCGACAAACTGTCATTGAATTTAATTTATGTCTAATCATTCTCAGCCAAGCATATTTTGGCACGACTACGAAACATTTGGAGCGAACCCAGCGAAAGACAGACCCTCGCAATTTGCTGGTATTCGCACGGATTTAGATCTCAATATCATCGGCGAGCCTGAGACATTCTATTGTAAGCTAGCCACTGATTATTTGCCGTCTCCGGAAGCAATATTAATCACAGGGATCACTCCACAGTTAGCTAATTTAAAAGGCATCCCTGAAACTGAGTTTATGGGACGAATTCAAGCGCTATTTTGCCAACCAAACACTTGTGTTGCAGGTTATAACTCACTGCGTTTTGACGATGAAGTGACCCGTTATGGCTTTTATCGGAACTTTATCGATCCTTATGCCCGTGAATGGCAAAATGGCAACTCTCGTTGGGATATCATTGATTTAGTGCGCGCTTGTTACGCATTTAGGCCCGAAGGCATTAACTGGCCGACAAAGGAAGATGGCTCTCCGAGTTTTAAGCTAGAACATCTTACCCAAGCGAATGGTTTAAGCCATGAGAAAGCCCATGATGCTATGTCTGATGTGTATGCGACCATCGCTATGGCAAAACTCATTCGCGAGAAACAGCCTAAGTTATATCAGTACTATTTTGACCTGCGCCGTAAGCAAGCGGTTAGCGATCAAATCGATGTGCTCAATATGCAGCCTTTGGTCCATGTGAGCTCTAAAATTAGTGCGCGCAATGGTTGTGCAACGTTGATCTCACCCGTAGCGCACCATCCTACTAACAAAAATGCCGTTATTTGCGTTAATTTAGCCATGGATTTAACGCCGCTATTCGAGCTAGATGTCGAGCAAATTAAAACGCGCATGTATACGTCAAGGGCTGATCTTGCCGAAGATGAATTACCTATCGCAGTAAAACAAATTCATCTTAATAAGTGCCCTTTTATCACCTCGGCAAAAATCCTCAGTGATGAGCATGCCGCTCGTTTAGGCATAGATAAAGAATTTGCCAGAGAGCAGTATAAACGCCTAAAACGTCACCCAGAATTACGCGAAAAACTGGCGCTATTATTTGAGCACGATGACAGCAGAGTAACCACAGATCCCGATTTGATGCTGTATTCTGGTGGGTTCTTTAGCCAAGCTGATAAAGCAAAAATGGAAATCATCCGTCATACCCTACCGCAAAATCTAGCGGCGTTAGATTTGCAGTTTGATGATCCACGTATTCCTGAGATGCTGTTTCGTTACCGCGCCCGTAATTACCCTGAACTACTCGATGATACAGAGTCGCAGCGCTGGCGTGAATTCTGTCAAAGTCGCTTAGCCGATCAAGACTACGTACTTAAATTAGAAAATTTGCTACAAGAAACACAAGCGGATGAGACTAAGCAAAAGCTACTTGCTGCCCTTTGTCATTATTTGCGTGAACTTTAAGTTGTGTAAATTCAAGCTTAAGTCTTTTGTTTTATAGTCTTAAGCTTATTTGTGTGCACCAATAGACTCACTCTATACGTGAGTAACATAAGTTTATCACTCTCGATAGCACTGACATTGACAGCGTATAAACGCGAGCTAACTCGCATTTATGCTGTAACAAAATTACTAGAATGTTCTTCCATGAACTTAACAAATAAGGAATAGGGAAATGCAAGATAGATTCATTCGTAGCATAACCCAACTGCCAACGCCGTTAGCCGATGCACTTATCCCAATGTTGCACCAGAATTTTGCTGGACACATTGATGCGCAGCAACTTGCTACGCTAACAAGTGCAAGCAAAATGACCGAAGCAGAAGTGTTATTAGCATTACTGCCGATAGCAGCGGCATTGGCCAAACCGCCTATCAGTGAGTTTTATGTCGGCGCGATAGCCAAAGGTAAAAGTGGCGATATCTACATGGGTGCCAACTTAGAATTACCCGGTGAAGCGCTATTTCATTCTGTTCATGCAGAACAAAGCGCTATCAGCCACGCATGGCTCAGGGGTGAAAGCCAAATTGTTGATATCATAGTTAATGCCAGTCCTTGCGGTCATTGTCGTCAGTTTATGAATGAACTGGTTGAAGGGAGCAAGATCAGCATTCATCTACCCGCACAGGAAAGCCATCCTCTGGCCTATTATTTACCCTATGCTTTTGGGCCAAAAGACTTAAATGTCACTTCGCCCTTAATGGCCAAGCAACAAACTGAATTTGCACTAGACAGTGCCGATCCTATGATCATCGAAGGTTTAGATCATGCAGGTTTAAGTTACGCGCCTTACACTCAGAGTTTTGCTGCCGTAGTTTTAGAAACACGCGATGGCGCAACCTATTGCGGTCGCTACGCAGAAAATGCGGCATTCAATCCCTCTATGCTACCGATGCAGATGGCCTTATCAAATCTGGCGCGCCACAATCGTGAGTTTAGCGATATCAGCCGTGCGGTTTTAATTGAGTCATCTCAAGGAAAAATCAGCTTAGTGGGCGCGACTATGGATGCGCTCCATACCGTTGCCGCCATCGAACTTGAGCACATAGTGGTAGATCCAGTGTAACGTCTGCTTCAAGATGCCAAGGTGCTTCAAAATGCCAACGGCGAAATACGTTAATGCGTATTTCGCCGTTCGATTATCCACTTAAAGCTTAAAAATTAATTATCGTAGGTAATTCTGACGGCTAGTCATACTCCATCCTGTCTTCTACTAATCACGTCATTGAACTTAGCCAGATACTCCCCCTTACGCTCCTCCATCCTGATAAAACAAGCTTGCCGCTCCACTTCCGACATAACGCGCCATGCTAAAATTTCATCAAGATGCCTGAAACAACCTAAACAAATATCTTGCTGATCTAAACAACAATTTCGAATACAAGGAGTGACATTAGGATCATTCTGACCAGACGGCATATTCATTGCCACAAGGTTCAACAAAATGGAATCGACGGCCACCGGGAAAACTAAAGATATCAGCTGTGATAATGCCACCAGCAGTTACGACAGCCGTCAGAGTCAATTCTAAGTTCTGGCTGTAGATCACAATCAGCGGGCAACCTTTTGCGAGGGTGAAATTCACGTCGGCTTGATAGAATCCCCCAGTAATGCCGACATCCATAAAGCAACTGTATTCAGGGCCATAATCGACATAGGTCCATCCAAAAACCTGGCTAAAAAAGGCCTTAGAACTCGCAATGTCGCGACTTGGGATTTCCAAATAATTGATACTGTGGTGACGGTTCATAGACTTCCTTGCTATTTAATCAGGGCACAAAATGATGAACATAAAATGCGTAAGTAAAAATGGGAGCCAAAGCTCCCATTCTATTCGCGGCTTTAACTCAGGTTAACCTTGGATTAAAGCTGCGGCAAGTCCAATCAGACCGCCAAACACGCCGCCCCAAATCACTAACCAACCTAAGTGCGTTTGGATCATGTCCTGAACGATTTGTTTCACCATTTGTGGTGTTAACTCGTTTAATCTTTGTTCCACTATGTTAGCAATTTTAGTTTGCAGATCGGCCATCACATTTGGCTGTTCAATTTCTTGTTTCAGCAACTCGTGAAATGCATCGCTTTGTGCCATTTCAACTAAAGAAGCTTTCATCTTTACAATAAACGGCTCTTTTAACGGCAATAAGGCATCTGTGCCACCAAACATAGACAACATGCCGCCAAAGGAAGATTGGGCGACTGTGCTAATTAACGCATCAAAAGAAGGCGCTAAATCAACCTTTTCAATCACTGGCGCCAAGTCTATTTTACTCAGCCCTTCTTTTTCAGACAGGAATCGGTCGATATTTTCAGTGGTAAAAAACTGTTTCATCATCAAATGAGCAATACCTGCCTTAAACTCTTCAAAACGAGAAGGCACAACTCCCGAACCATAGAGTCCGGGGACTTTCTCAAACAACATATAAACTGCAACCCAGTTGGTAATCGCACCCGATAAAGCAAATAATCCGACATTCAGGACAATTGCCGAATTCATCAGGTAACCCACAACGACCAAAGCAGCCGCCAATAAATTCGTCACTAAACTCTTATTCAATCTCGTATCCCCTAAGGTGGCATCGATAAGATGCAAAACTCGCCTATATTAACAAGTTAACGGGAGTCAGGTCTAACACTCAAACCACAGTAAACAAACCCGTTTTAAAATCTGTTTTCAGTGCTAAGTCTTGGCGCGACAAGCTGCATCCAGCTCATAGCTAAAGCCGCAACGTCACAGAGCCGCTAACGGCCGATAGTTCTATGCAAAATAAGTGAATCCCATTGTAGAACATTAAGTTAATTTAATGCTCACCAAGCTCAAAAATGCAGAAATTTTAATTTACTGCCTGTGAATTATCAACTGGCCTCAACTACACTCAATTTGGGTTAGAAACCCGAAATAGGGTTTCTAACATACAAACTCAGAATTCAGGGCTTAAACACAAGCCTTAAATACGGGCCTTAAACACAACCACTGAACATCGGCTCAAATACAAATTAACCACAATAAATTAGGGATGCGCTTATGGAATCGGCTTTTAATACTGCAGGGGCGTTAAGTTGGCATGAACTCACAACCAATAATACCGAAGAGGCCATGCGCTTCTATGCTGAAATTTTTGGCTGGCATTTTAAAACCGTCAAAATGCCCCACGGTCACTATCACATTATTGAAAACGAGGGGATCAGCATTGGCGGAATTACCGACAGTTTAATCCCCACCCTTCCCTCACATTGGACTGGCTATATTACCGTTAACGATGTGGATCAAGTGGCTATCAGTGCCAAAAAACTCGGCGGTGACATTCTGTTTGGCCCTGAAGACATTCCAGAGGTGGGCCGTTTTTGTTGGATAAAAGACCCACAGGGCGCCATTATTGCGGCCATTAGCTATTTAAAACGCTGATGTAAAAACTGACCTAAACATGATGAGTGACTACTCAAGGATACGCCACAGGTTGATACAGATGTAGCTATCAATGTAGGAGATTGGTTGTCATTCAGCAACGACTGGGTTCGGAATAGGTTGTCGTCGGGTAATGCCAAGATTTCATTGATAAAATATAAATAATGTCTGGAAACATTAGCGTTAATCGCTAGAATGTTCGCACTTATGGCAGTTTTTCCCTGTCTTATGCATTGGAGCCTTAATATTAATGCTGACCCAGCTATCGCAATTCAAACACACTTTTTTTGCTCTCCCAAGGTACCTGCGTGTGCTTGCTTACCTCACCGCCGTCTACCTTAGCTATGTCTGCACATTAGGCTTAATCCTGCCCTATGCGATAACCACTCTGGCACCCGAAAAACTCTCTGCTTTACTCGGCCGTCCCGTCACCCTCGGGGATATCCGCATCAATCCCTTTAATTTCAAAGTCGAAATCGACCAACTAGCCATTAAAGAAAAAGACGAAAAACCGTTTGCAGGCTTGGCGCAAGTCAAATTTGAAGTGAACTTTTGGCAATCTGTTTTTAATCGCGCCGCCGTTATCGAAAACATACACATACAAGCGCCCTACGCACACATCATCCGCGTGGAGAGAAAAGGCAAAGCTGGATTCAACTTCGACGATATTCTGCAGACCTTGAACGAGCATTCATCCGCGAGCACAGAAACAACACCCGCAGAAGCCAGCGCCCCTGTTCGTGTCCTGCTCAGCCAATTTGTATTAGATGCAGGGCAATTTAACTTCGATGACAAAATTACCCATGCTCAAGTTAATTATCCCAATATCAATTTAAAACTCAGTCAGCTCGATACTGAATATTTGATGTCGGCATTGTCGGCCTCAGTAGCACCAGCCACAAAAGCAAATAAAGCTGAAGCCAACCCGACACCAAACGCCCAATCAGCCTCTGACACTGGCTCTGGCTCTGGCTCCCAAGTTATGCCAATTAAGCACAATCACTATGCGATACAACTCAGTGATGATCATGCTGGTGAAATCAGTTTGCAGGGGCAATTCCAACTGTTCCCAATAAAAGTTGCGGGTGACGTCCACATCGCCAAACTGAAACTGACACCCCTGTGGCGATTTATCGACGATCAATTTAAGCCTGCACTTACCGATGGCGAGATCAGTGCCAAGACTCAGTATCAAGTGGATCTTGCCGAGAATGGCGAGCTACAAATCACCAGTAACAATGGCCAGTTTATTGTTGAAAAACTGAACTTTAACGACCAAGAGCGCTCAGTGGTCAAGCTGCCAATCTTTGCCCTCGACGGTATTTCGATGGATCTAAAGCAACAGCAAGTGCATATCAATAAGCTTCACAGTGATGGCCTCACTGTAAACGCCATTTTGAATCAAGATGGACTCGATCTCGCGAGCTTGTTCATGCCTAAATCCGCCAGTGCGTCTACAAGTGCAGCGTCGCCAGTTGCTAATTCCATAGATGCTAAGCCGATAGATGCTAAGTCGATAGAAACTAAAACGGCAGATGCTAAGCCACTAGAGGCCAAAAATGTTGAGAGCGTACAAGTCGCGCAAGAGGAAGAAAAGCCTCTACAGCCAATCAAGCAAGCGCCAGTAACGGCGTCAACAGACACTTGGTTCGTGCAACTCGATGCGCTCAATATTGAAAACTACGATCTTAATCTGTCGGAGCAAAAGTTAACTGAGACACCGCAGCAATGGCGTGTGTATCCGCTTAACTTTTCAACAAAAACTATCACCAGCACCTTGGCCGAGCCGATTGATTATGCGCTGCAACTCAGCATTAATGACAAAGGTACTTTAAGCTCTCAAGGCCAGGTCGATGTGACAGGCGAAGCGATAGATGCCGATATTCAACTCGATAAGCTCGCGTTAATCCAGTTCCAACCGTATCTCGCGCCCTACGTGAATATCCAGCTCAAGAGTGGTTTATTAAGCTCTGCAGGCAAGCTCACGGCTGATGCCAAGGGCAAAGCCATTTACGGCGGCAGTGTTGAGCTCGATGATTTAGCCATTCATGACAAATTGCGTAATGCCCCGCTGGTCAAATGGCAAAAGATGAATATCAATCAGCTGGATTTTGACCAACAAAAAAATCAAATAAAAATCGATCACTTAGCCTTTAATCAACCCTACGCCAAAGTGGTGATCGCTAAAGATAGAAGCACTAATATCAGCGACCTTATCGTCGAAGCGCCTATTGCAGCTTCAGTAACGAATAGTGCGACAACGAACAGCGCGCCCCCTGCTAAGCAAACCGCAACCGAGCCGCAAATGGCGAGCAAGTCAGCAACGCCTGAGCTGAGCCTCGATATTCAAAAAATTAGCTTTAGCCAAGGCTCGGCTTACTTTGCCGATAACTCACTGACCCCGAATTTTGCTTCGGGAATTGAGCTGCTTGAAGGCAATATCACTCACCTGTCATCCACACCAGGCACTAAAGCCTCGGTCGATATCAAAGGTAAGATTGACAAGTACGCGCCTGTGACCCTAAAAGGCGATATTAACCCTTTGTTAGATATGCCATATTTAGATCTCGATTTAGTCTTCAAGAGTGTTGAGCTAACGTCAGTCAATCCTTACTCAGGCACCTATGCGGGTTACTACATAGATAAGGGACAGTTATCACTGTCGCTGAACTACAAACTCGATCAGAACAAGCTCAAGGGCAATAACCATCTAGTCATAGATCAACTGAAACTCGGTAAACCCAGCAATAGTGACCTTGCCACTAGCTTACCTATCACGCTCGCCATTGCGCTGCTACAGGACCGTAACGGCGTGATTGATTTAGGCATGGAAGTCTCAGGCGATTTAGACTCACCCAGCTTTAGTGTCGGCAGCATCATAATGACGGCGATTACCAATGTGATCACTAAAGCCGTCACTGCGCCCTTCACTTTCTTAGCGGGGCTGATAGGTTCAGACGAAAGTTTAGACAAAATCAGCTTTGCCGCTGGTCAATTCAGCCTAAGTGAAGATGAGCAGAAAAGTTTAGACAAACTCGCCAGCGCCTTACTCGACAGACCTATGCTCAAGCTCAGCGTTGAAGGGGAAGTCGATGCCATCAATGACAGCCAAGCCATTGCTGAGCGCATCATGAAGCGTAAATTGGCTAAGTTAGCCAATATCGAGTTCAGTGCGTTACCTGATGATTTAAGTCCAAGCCAATTTCCGACCCAAGGGCCGCTCGCCGATGCGTTAGTGAAGCTCTATGAGCAGGAAGTTAAAGCCGATCCGGCACTAATAAAAGACACAGTGATCGCAGAGGCCAAAGACGCGCAGCTTTCCGATGACGAAATCACCACCCGCTGGCATATCGCTTTATATAATCTGTCGGTAAAAGCGCAGAATGTTAACGATGGCATGTTGGGTAATTTGGCCCAAGAAAGAGCAAAAGCCGTCAAAGCTTACCTTGTAGACGTGAAAGAGATTGCCCCAGAGCGGATCTTCTTGCTCGAAAGCCGAGTGAGTTTGACCCAGAATGTGGCCCAAGTGAGCCTTACCATAGATGCGCAATAACTCAAGCAATGGGTTAATGTTGCTGTGTTTACGATAAAAGAAGCCCGCTAAAGCTCAGCTTTAACGGGCTTCTTTCTTATGCTAAAGAGCATGCCTAAATGTATAGCTAAGCGCATATCTAATTGTTACCGCTAAGCGAAAACGCTGTCCTTGTCGCCAAAGAATCTTCTACCTGTTAATCCACACTAAAATGTTGGCCGCGCTTTGTACCATAGGTTACACTCTGCGGCCTTTATGTAACTGGGATCGCAAGCTCGAATCGCTAAATCTCAGTTTCGTCGCACATTTGCGACGGCGCCATTGACACACGAATCACTTTTCAACACACATTATCATTGAGGTCACTGACATGTTTATCATTCGCTGGATTTTAGGCAGGATCATTCTGTTTTTAAACTTCGTATTTAGCCCTAAAAAGCGCCAACGTCCACTGGCAGAGCAACAACAGATTGATACTCAAACTCAAGCATTGGCCCTGTATCAGTATCCAGCTTGCCCATTTTGCGTAAAAGTCCGCCGTGCAATGCGCCGTCAGGGACTCAATATAGTGACCCTCGACGCTAAAAAAGCGCCACACAAAGATGAGCTCGTCGCCCAAGGTGGCAAACAGCAAGTGCCTTGTCTGCGCATTGAAGAAAACGGCCAAGTACAGTGGTTGTATGAATCTAAAGAAATCATTAACTACTTAGACCAACGCTTCGCCTAAATCGCGGTGCAACAGTCTGTGTAAATCTCCAAATAAGTGCGCCCAGTACCTTTTTAATGAACTGTTCAATCGACTTTTCAATGGACTTCCCAATGAACTTTACAATGGGTTTTCCGTTGAAATATCGAGGTTTCGGGCGCAGTTCTTTTATTAGGTTGTTTTATCGCATTCTTTTATCACATCTACTTACGCCACAAATATTCTCGGTCGGAATAATCAAATAACCACTGGGGTTGATACACCACCAATAGCGTTACCGCCATGCCATTAAGCAATGCCTCGGGGAACGCCAGCAAAGGGATTAGCATCAAGTAGTCATCCACTAACACATTCCAATCGTAATCCGCTGCAGACCACAACCACATCGCCCAACTCAATTGATGAAACACAGTTGAAAGACCCGCATTGATAAAACCGCCGACGAAGATAAACACGAAAATGTGTTTAGGAAATAAATGGTAACTCCGACTGTATAAAACAAAACACAGGAACAGCGGCACAGCCATAGCGAACAGACTAAAAGCCCCAAAATCAGCGGGCTGTTTTAGTACAAAAAGACTAAAAAAAGCGCTGGGCAACAGTAATGCCACAGTCGCAAGACGCCAACCGAACATCAGCATACAGGTCACTATCCCTAGAAAATGCAGATGCAACCCAGTTTGAATACTGGCATTTAACGACCACAGCGAATTGACGCCCACCAGCGTCAGTAACAAGCGTAACTGCAGGTTTTTATCCCGTCGGATCTGCGCTAACTCGTCTTTAGGCCATATTGCATAAAGCCATAACGCCAAGAGCATAAGGCATATGCCTTGAGTCAGGCTCATATCCCACTCGATTTGCGCCCATTTATTCGACCAAAACGCCAACATTAATCGCCCATCCTTAATCCATTGCGCCAATAGAGTCATACTCAGTCCATGAAGATGCCATAAATCCATGAACTTTAGGGCCATATTAAGGTATTCTGCTGTCAGTTAATAACCTAAGAGTTAAATTTGATTATGCCGCTTCGATACCTCAGCCTTGCCATCTTAAGTTGTTTCTCGCTCATCGCCTGTAGCAGTGCCCCCATAGATCCTAGTGAACTTGCTGGGAAATTGCGGGATAAGTTAACCACAGACATTAAAGCCGATGGCCTTAAACTCTTCAGCTACACAGCGCGGCTGGTCGATGATAAATCTAACATGGGTGATGCAGACCGCCCTTTCCCGCACGATGCCCGCGTACGTAGCATGCAAGATCCTCGTGAACAACGTCGCGCGATGCAAGATCTACAGGACTCATTAGAAGTTTGGGGACGACAAGTCGAATTAGGTTTAACGAAAACCCTTGAAATGACAGGTTATTGCCGCGAAGGTTATATCGAATTGAGTCGGATTATCGAACCCGGGCGAGGCGAAATTCGTGGTGAATGCCAAGAAGGCGCGACCAATGCCGATAAACAGAAATTTGTGAACTATTAGCGAAGGTTTGAGTCACTTAAATTTGCGTGGCTAAGGTCTGAGCATCGAAAAGACGCAAGATTGGATAAGCACTGTTAATCGGCTAAAAATAGCGAAAACAATAATTAGAGAAGCTCAAAAAGGTAAGTATGCGCGTATTGGACAATACGCGCATTCACATCACACTAGACTGATTCAGTCAGTGGCACAGCACGATTTTCTAATAACACAGGGATACCTTCAGTGATCGGATAGGCCAGCTTATCTGCCTTACAAATCAACTGCTGCGTCGTTTTATCGTACTCAAGTTTTCCCTTACACACAGGGCAAGCCACTATATCTAACAATTTTTTATCGAATGCCATGGAAGTTTCCTTGTTTAGCTGCAGCCACCTCGCGAAGACGCGCGAGCAGCTGCTCATCAAATTGTGGGGATAGCTTGGCATTGACCGCCAAATACCACCAGTTCTCTTGTGCAAAATCGCGACATTTAACCGCATCTTTTTCTGTCATCAATAGCGGCAAGTCTTGGGCTAAATCACGTAATTGGGTTTTATCGTAGGGCTGATGATCATCAAAACCCTGGCATAGCGCCAGTTGATAACCTTGAGCGCGCAGCGATTCAAAGAAACGCGCAGGGTTACCAATACCCGCCATCGCAACCAGCGGCTGAGATTTATCGAAACTGTACTCACCTGAGGTCAAATCGCATTTAACGGGTTTCACTTCAGTAGGGGCCAGTTGCATTTCGAACTGCCCTTTTGCTGCTGGGCCACCATTATTGACGATAAAATCCACGGCATCGAGACGCCACGCGCCTTCACGCAGCGGACCTGCCGGTAACAACAAGCCATTGCCTAAACCGCGTTGACCATCAATCACCACCAGCTCGATATCGCGCCCCAGCGCATAGTGCTGCAGTCCATCGTCGCAGATGATAACATCGACACCAAACTCAGCAATAAGCGCATTGGCCGCATCGACGCGTTTAGCGCCAACTACCATAGGCACTTGAGTACGCGCCACTATCATGGCCGGTTCATCACCCACCTCTGCTGCACTCGCCCCTAAATTAACCGTTCTAACACCTTGAATATCAACGCCGTAACCTCGACTGATCACGCCGGGTGTAAACCCATGCTGGCGCAGTAGCTCAATCAGATAAATCACGGTTGGCGTCTTACCGCTGCCGCCGACGGTAATATTACCGACAACGATGACAGGCACAGGCATTGCCGTTTGTGATTTGATCCCGAGGCGAAACAAGGCGCGGCGCACATAAGTGATAACCGCGAATAGCCAAGATAAAGGTAACAAGAGCCATCGCAGTGGATGACCCTGATACCAAATTTTATTCACTAAGGCCTGCATCTAGCTACCGAATTGCATTTGGTACAATTTGGCGTACATGCCATTTAATTCCAATAGTGATTGGTGCGTCCCGCGCTCGACGATACGTCCCTGATCCACCACTAAAATTTGATCGGCACTCTCGATAGTCGACAACCTGTGGGCGATCACTACTGAGGTACGGTTTTGTCTGAGGTTGTCTAAGCCTTTCTGAATCGCTTTTTCTGACTCAGTATCCAGCGCAGAGGTCGCTTCATCGAGGATCAATACAGGCGCATCACGCAACATAGCGCGCGCAATCGCAATCCGCTGTCTTTGGCCACCGGACAATAACACGCCATTTTCCCCTACTTGGGTATCAAGGCCTTGGGGCAACTGGTCAATAAACTCCATCGCATAGGCTAAGGTCGCCGCTTCAATAATCTGCTCACGCGTCGCTTCACCCGGATAGGCGTAGGCGATGTTGTTAGCAATCGTATCGTTGAATAAGGTCACCTGCTGCGATACCAGAGCCACTTGATTACGCAGCGATTTTAGCGAGTAATCGTAAATGCTGACATCATCAAGCAGAATATCGCCGGATTCGAGCCCCGTATAAAAACGTGTCACTAGACTGGCGATAGTCGACTTGCCTGAACCAGAACGGCCGACTAGTGCTAAGGTTTGCCCGGGTTTAACTTCAAAATCAACATCTTCTAGCGCTCGGCGGTCTTGGCTGTCATAGGTAAAACAGACCTTATCGAAACGTAAATGACCCTTAGCGCGCTCAACGGTATAAGTGCCGGTGTCGGATTCTGGCAGCGTATCCAGTAATTCAAACACTGTGGTACAAGCTGCAATACCCCGTTGGAATTCGGCGTTCACTCGGGTTAAGTTTTTAATGGGTTGCAACATGGCCATCATAGCGCCAAGAATTGTCGCGAAGGTACCGGCGGTGAGATCGGCTTTCATGCTGTCTAAACTTGCCGCATAGAGCACAAAGGCCAAGGCGAATGAGCCGATAATCATGATCAACGGCTGGCTAATGGCTTGCGCCACAGCTAACTTCATATTTTGATGGCGGTTTTGATCGTTCACTTTAGCAAAACGGGTGGCTTCAGTTTCTTGTCCACCAAAGGCCAACACGTTTTTATGGCCCTTAATCATTTGCTCAGTCGTGGCACTCACGCCGCCCATGGCGGTTTGAATTTGCTTAGAAACCTTACGGAAACGACGGCTGACCACAGCAATGACCATGCCCATAATCGGCCCGATCACTAAGATACACAGGGATAACTTCCAAGAGTTATAGAACATCAGCGCCAGCATACCAAACACAGTCACACTGTCGCGGACGATAGAAATCAATGCACTTCCCGATGCTCTGGCGATTTGCTCAGTATCGAAGGTGACTTTTGAAATCAAGTTACCGGTATTTTCCTTGTCCATGTAACTGACAGGCAGACTCAGATAATGCTCAAACACTTGCTGACGCATGTCCATGATCAAACGTGCACTCATATATGAAATGCCGTAGGTCGAAACAAAGTTGGCAAAACCGCGCAGTGTAAACATGACGATAACCACAAGCGGCGCCATCATTAGCACATCGTTGTTCGCGTGGAAACCTTCACTGGTTGGCAATGCTATGCCATTGGTGACCGCAGCGGGTGCGCCGCCGGAAAAACCCTTATCGATAAAGGGGCCGATGAAAGCGATAAAGGCGGCATCGACGAGACCATAAATAATTAATCCCGCAACTGAAAGCATAAACATGCCTTTCATCTGTTTTATATAGCCCAGTAATCGTTTGAAAACTGTCCACATTTCGTCTTTAGGAGATGTTGTCATTGATAACACTAAATTATGGCAAAGTAGGCATTCTACTCTGGATTAATCAAGTCACCAAATCTAAACAGAGAGTTGTACCAAAATGGCGCTAAATCACCACGATAGGTCTTTACCTCTAACTCAGACTGCTGAAAAATCACACTAATCTGCCCTTCTGTCCCTGTGGTCAGGCTCCTAATCTCTCGTCGCTGATACCGCTCAACCACTGTGGTTTTTGGAAAACCATAGCGATTAGCAAAACCCGCAGGGAAAAGCACTAACTTAGGGGCTACGGCATCAATAAAGGCCTCTGTCGACGAGGTTTTGCTGCCATGGTGCGGCGCCACCAGCACGTCGCTTTGTAACTCGTTTCGGTCACTTAGATCACCGTTCACACTTAGATCACCGCTCACACTCAGCTCACGGCTTATACTTAATTCACGACTTAATAGTGCCGCTTCGGTTTGTTTTTCAATGTCCCCGGTGAGTAGCAGACTTTGCAAGCCATCATCGATGCGTACCACACAGGAGCCATTATTTCCCGCCAACACTTGAGGCGGTGAGAGTAAGTTAAAGCTCAACCCTTGCCATTGAATTTGCCTTGGACGGCAATCTTGGCCGCTAAAGCCAGCCACATCTGTGATCACCAAAGCCTTGGGATAAGCCTCCATCAAGACAGGCGCACCGCCCGCATGATCGTTATCGCTATGGCTGATAACAATATAATCAATCTCTTGGATACCTTTGGCTTTTAAAAAGGGCAATATCACCCGCTCCGCATAACTGAAATCATCGCCAAAGGCGGCGCCCGTGTCATAGATAAACCCCTTGCCATTCTTTTCAATCACCACGGCTAAACCTTGGCCCACATCGAGTAAATGCATGGTCCATCGATGGGTTTGAACGGGAAACCATAGCGTCATACAAAAAAGTAATGCGGGCATAAACAACAAACTTAATAGGCTTAACCAAGCAATATAGTGTTTATACTTAGGCACATAGTGCCATAACACACCACCAACGAGCGCGCAGAGTCCTAAGGCTAATAGGCTGTCAGAGAGTGCTAACCAATGGGCGGGTAAGTGCTGACTGATATCGAGTAACTGCGCATAGGGCGATAAACTCCAATCACTGAGGCGAAGCAGTCCCAACCAAGAGAACCCAAACGTAGTTCCAAGCCACCAGCAGACAAATCCCGCCATTGCTAAGGGGATCACTACAAAGCTAAACCAAGGAACTGCCAAGATGTTCATCCACAAACTGTGTACACTCACGCCGCCAAAGAGTGCCGCTTGCAGTAATCCAAGCCCGAGACTCAAGCGCCATTGGATTGCCCAAAACTGTATCATCCCAGAGCGTAAACGCGCCCCTCGACTCGACGCTGGGGTAAATGCCCTTGGTTGGATTTCTAAAGTGTATAAGATGATGCCTAAGGCACAAAACGACAGCCAAAATCCCGCACTTAAACAAGCGAGCGGATCAAGCAGCAATACAATGAACAGGGCAAATAACAAGCGCTCCCACGCGGTAGAAAATCGCTTTAATAAACTCAACAGCATTAACAGCAGAATCATCACCAATGCCCGCTGAGTCGAAATACCAAAGCCAGCAAGATAGGCATAAAATGCGGCGCCTATGCCCGCAGCGACTAAAGCAAGGGTGATATTACGTCGACTTTGATGTGGCAGTAAGTGACTCAATCCAAACAAAAAGCATGTGTAAATCCATGCTGCTATGACCGAAAGATGCAAGCCGGATATCGCCACTAAATGACCCGTACCTGTCTGTCGTAATGCTTGCCAACGCACTTTTGAGATCAACTGCTTATCACCCAAAAGTAAGGCGAGTAGAATATCACCTTGCGGCAAAGAGGCTAATTCAGGCGTCAATGCGCTTATCAGCTCGTTACGCAGTGAAGGTGAAACCTCCAGTAAATGTGCCTCAATCACTCGCCCTTTACCGATAACATGTTGGCTGATTAATTGTTTCTGCTCATTGTAGCCACCTTGATTTAACACGCTAGCAATACGCTTAGGCATCAAGGTAAACTGCCAAACCTGACCGACATCGACTTCCGGCGGATCTTTCCACGTGAGTCGCAATTTTGCATTTGGCCCTAAGATTAAATTTGGTTTAATGACCGATATATCCAAACTTAGCCAGTCGCTGTTTCGACTAACTAGTGATATGATTTCGCCCCTAACCTGTATAGGTTGTTGTAACACTGGAAGATCCTGCCTAGATAATCCTAAGCAAAAACCAGTTAGCCATGCCATTGCAAAGAGTCCACCTGCACAAACAGGGATTTTTCGGTATAAAATTAGCGCCCCAACAACAAGGTAGGGTATGTAACTGACTGGCGGCAGCGAAGGCCACAACATCGCTGATAACAAGATGGCACTAAAGCCAAACATGAATCGATTCATAGTGAATTAAGTTAAGACAGCAATTTCAGCCTATGCCAAAAAAATTAATCAAAAGATTTATGCCTAAGCCTGAAACCTTGCGTGAGCATAAACACTTACGCATGTTTGGACGCTTATTACATAATCCCAATTTGTGGGCGCTAAATCGCAAATCCGCTCCTGGCGCATTCGCAGTGGGATTATTTGTCGCCTGGATCCCTATGCCATTTCAGATGGTAGTTGCGGCGGCTTTTGCCATTCTATTTAACGTTAATATTCCCGTTTCTGTCGCATTAGTCTGGATAACCAATCCCTTAACTATGCCAGTGATGTTTTATGGCGCGTATTTACTCGGCGCTAAGATACTCGGCCATGCGCCGCAAGATTTTGCCTTCGAAGCCAGTTGGCAATGGATTGAAGCCTCCCTTGCCACCATAGGTCCGGCGTTTTTACTGGGATGCCTTGTTCTTGGGGTAATTTTTTCCGCAGTGGGCTATTTGCTGATTAACAATCTGTGGAAATATTCCATTATGTTTAAGTGGCAAAAACGTAAGAATAAATAACCTCGCCTTTCCCACCGCTTATGCTGATGCAGTTTTAGCCAAAGGCTAGTTAACCTAAGTAACAGCATAAGCGGATCAATGACTTAGCTTATCCTTCACGGCCTAATGTGTATTGCAATCTATTGGCTTCCACTCGCTTTACATCCTCTAGTTTCAATGTCCGCCACCCCACTCCTTTCACGCTTGAGTTTGTCGCTTTTCATGTAAAATTGCACCATCTGTGCAGACTAAGTTTGCGTCTTAAACAGACGCTGCACGAGGAATACTCATATCGAGATATATACATTCATTTTAATTGCAGCTTAAAATATCTGACAGATTTAGTCAGATACTCAAGAGCCAATTATGTTGAATATTGATGAGCCCGCACATTTACAACCACAAATCGCATTATTTAGATTAGGCTTTCGGCCTTTTTTCCTGTTTGCGAGTTTATTCAGCGTATTGGCATTAAGGATCTGGGGAGGTTTTCTTTCAGGGATCAATCTGTTGCCGCAATCCGTTAATCCACTTTGGTGGCACGGTCACGAAATGATTTTCGGATTTGTCTGCGCCGTGGTCGCGGGTTTTTTATTAACTGCGGTGCAAAACTGGACGGGCCAAACTGGGATTAAAGGAGTTGGGTTGTTAGGGTTATTCAGTGTGTGGTTATTGCCACGGCTATTATTGCTAATGCCGCTAGCGATTCCCTTTACACTTATCATGTTTATCGACTTACTCTTTTTGCCGCTAACGGCGTTAATACTCGCCCAAGCAGTGATCCGCGTTCGTCAATGGCGAAACTTTGTGTTTATCCCCATTCTCACCTTGCTCACCCTAATGAATGCACTGAGTTACTACGGTGTTTTAACAAATCAATTTGAATGGATAAACATAGGCTTATATGGCGCGGTTGTGTTAATCAGCATCATAGTCGCACTCTTAGGCGGCCGAGTGATCCCTTTTTTCACCGAGCGCGCAACCCAATGGCAGCGTAAAAAACCGCTTCCAATGCTCGAATGGCTGAGCTTTATCAGTCTCTTTGGATTAGTCATTAGCTTAATCCTGCAAGAGCAAATATTGCTTCGCAGTATGGCTGGGATTGCGAGTCTGATTTTATTGCTGCGCTGGCATCGCTGGGGCTGGTATTCCTGCTGGCGCGTTCCCTTACTCTGGTCACTGCATCTCAGTTATGTGTGTATTCCACTCGGTTTAGCGCTTATTGCTTTTGGACTCCCCTTATCCGTTGGCATGCACGCGATAACGGTTGGCGGTTTAGCGGGAATGATTTTAGCTATGATGGCGCGGGTTTCGTTAGGACATACTGGCCGCACTCTGCAACCGCCAAGCATAATGAAGTATGCCTTTGGGTTAATCCTGCTCGCGGCAGTGTTTCGAGTATTGGCAGGAGTTATCCCGCTTTGGTCGGCATCATTATTACTCGCCGCCATTACATCTTGGGTCATCGCCTTTGGCTGTTTCTGTATCAGCTATGGGCCTATGTTGTGCCAAGCCAGAATCGATGGTCGCCCCGGTTAGAACATACTGACACTGAGCTTTGCGCTGCATTTAGGATTAAACATATCTGTGAATTAAGTCACACAGCGGCGGCTAGCTTTTCCCTATAAGCTGATTTTTACTGTTACTATTTATAAAAACATCAAGTAGGGAATGCCCATGCCATTTTATCACCAATATGGTTCTAAGAGCCTTAAAGCCGTAGAACACTTAGTCCTGTTTGTTATCGCTATTGCCACTATCGTCGCGATAGGCCAAGAAATTGTGCATATTGTTTCTGTCCGTATGGTCGCACTAGCCGATTTACTCCTGTTATTCATTTTCTTAGAAGTCTTAGCCATGGTGGCGAACTACTACGAATCCGGTAAGTTACCCGTGCGTATGCCGCTTTATATCGCGATTGTGGCATTAGCTCGTTATCTCATTTTAGATATGAAGAGTATGGAAGATTGGCGTATTGCCGCGATATCACTGTCGACGTTAATTTTAGCAGCAACTGTGATCGTCATTCGTTGGGGTCAGTTAAAAATGCCCTATCCTAAAAACCAAGAATACGACAATTAATCAAGCACCTGAGTTGGTGCTATTGAAGGCTTATTCAATGGCGCCTGCTGTCCTCGTTTTAAAACTATTATCAAAGACCTAGCTTTCACATTGGTATTCTGCCAAAAAGCAATTATGCTAGTTTTACTGAGATCAATAATTTACGGGGCAATTGAGTTATGGGTGACCATACTACTGGTTTTGAAGAAAAACGCACATCACTGCGAGTGGACATGGAAGCGGAGCGTGTCGCTTTACATTGGGTCGACGCGCAAGGCATAAAGCAATCCGATGAAGGCGTATGTATTGACTTAGCAAGACGCGGTATTTTATTCGATTATAAACGTCCCTTTGCACTGGGCGAACTCATCGAAGTGACCTTTAATCCCGATACCACACAACAAAATACCGTCAAAGGACAAGTCTGCCGCTGCGCAAAATGCCACGACCAAAGCTACCACATAGCCATGCAACTGCTTTAATTTAACTTAAATTTCGCAGGTTTAATGGGTCTGTTCTACACTCAATGAATTGAACGATTCATGAAGGGGCGTCACTATGATCTTGCTGGTAGGTGGTGAAAAAGGTGGTAGCGGAAAAAGTTGTCTCGCTCAAAATCTTGCCGTTTATATTAAGCAAAAATTTCAAGCAAACGTCCTCATGGTCGATTGTGATCCCCAGCGCACCACTTCAGATTGGATCCAAGCAAGAAATAATGATCCCAGTCTGCCCAGCATTAACTGCATTCAGCTTTATGGCAAAATTCGCAATGATTTACTGAGCCTCAATGAGCGTTTTGATTACGTGATTGTAGACTGTGGTGGTCAGGATAACTTAGCCATGCGCGCAGCCATGTCGGTAGCAACTTATGTTGTGATCCCTCTCAGGCCCAAAAGACGCGATCTTAAAACTTTACCCCACATGGAAGACATGCTCAGCACTTGTAAGATGGTGAATCCTAAAATGATCGCCACTATAGTGCTAACCCAATGCCCTGCGCTTCCTACACAATTTAAGCGTATTTTAGAGGCTAAAGATGTGGTGCAATCCTTTGGATTAAGAGTGTTGAACTCCGTCACCTTTTGTCGAAACATTTATGATGACAGTGAAGAAAAAGGCTCCTCTGTGGTCGAAATCGAACCCGATGGAAAAGCCGCCGATGAGATCCGCGCTATAGCGGATGAATTATTTGCTATGCCACCAGAAAATAGCTATGAGCTTAACTGATCTTAAACGTAAGAAACCTAAGCAAATCATCAAGCCGGTTTCTGTCGATGATTTCATTGAAGATGCCAATAACTACGCCTTAGGTAAGGCGAGTTTATTAGCCGCGGCTCAGACTCAAGCGATAGTTAAGGGCTTAGATAAAAAATCGACTAAGATTTATCGCCACGCGACCTTTACCCTGACAGAGAAGAGTATTGCTCAGCTCGATTCCCTATCGAAATCCACCAGCATTGCAAAATCTCGCTTACTGCGTATTTTGATCCATGAGTTTAGCCAACTCACCCCCGCTCAGCAGGACCAAATTGCCAATAAACGCCACGACGAAACCTAAGTTTCAGGGATTCAAGGAATCAGAGCTTTTAGAATCCTGAGCTCCACGCTGCCTTAAGCTCAAACTCAAGATAGCTGCACCTCAGGAAACTTGGGAAACTTGGGAAACTTAGGCTTAAACCTAATACTGGTACTTCTCGCTTAAGCTTCTAAGGTGATAAACCCAATCAGTAAAATCAGTCTCGCTAGGTGTCGAACTATGGTCAAACGATTACCACACTCTGATTACAATCTCGTATTACTGTTACGCTCTCTTATGACTGTTACGCCATCGTCAAAATATGTAGGGCCACAATAGGCTAGTGATCACACTTTCTTCCAGCGGCCAGTTCAATGCCTTGGCACGTGTCGTGAAACTTACCTTTATCTATCAGTAACTGAATTAATGCTTCAGCGCTAAGATCGGCGGCACTACAAGTATGGTATCGAGCCGCAAAGCCAAACTTTTGTCCCATCAGGGATAGTAATTCAGGCTTTATAATAGCGGCCCCTTGCGCTACCATCAGCGCCATAACATCATGACCGTGAACAGAATTGGACATATGTCCTCCTAAAGATGCAATATTATTGTTCTTTATATCCTAACGGTTGAATTTGAACCCTGATCTCGCGCACAGACTTTCTAATTGATACCACTGCGCTGACATCTGTGACGATAATGTGAGCCATTATGTCTTTGATCCTATTATTGACCCAACAGATGTCGCTGTACTTAGTGATCGTTTACTTAGTCAGTAAAACGCCGCTGTTTAAACTGTTTGCCGAAACCTCCCCGCGTCTGCCACATAAGATTTTTATGTATCTGATTTTTTCAAGTTTCTGCATCATGGCCACCTATTTTGGTGAGCAAACATCAGGCGCGATTGCCAACACCCGTGCTATGGGCGCTGTGTTAGGTGGATTATTAGGCGGGCCCGTTACTGGTTTTCTGGTAGGACTAACAGGTGGCCTTCACCGCTACAGTATGGGCGGCTTTACTGAAATAGCCTGCGCTATTTCCACCACCTTAGAAGGATTATCCGCAGGAATGATAAGCTTCTACTTAAGACGTGCGGGTAAAAGTGAGCTTATCTACAATCCATTACTCGTTTGCCTAGTGACTTTTTATGCCGAAATGATGCAAATGAGCATCATCTTACTGGTCGCCCGCCCCTTCGATGATGCGTGGGAATTAGTGCGCCAAATCGCGCCGCCCATGTTGTTAGTCAATTCCGTAGGAGCGGCACTCTTTATGAGCATGATCCGCGACCAAAAAACTATGTTCGATAAACTTTCCTCCAGTTTTTCAACTAAAGCATTAAAGATAGCCGAACGCAGTGTCGGACTCCTATCCAAAGGATTTAACGAAGAAAGCAGCAGCCGTGTCGCCAAAATCGTCATAGAAGAAACCAATGTGGGCGCAGTAGCCATCACCGACAGGGAAAAACTGTTAGCTTTTATTGGTATAGGTGCCGATCATCATCTGCCTGGCACGCCGATTTCTTCCAAGATCACCTTAGAGGCGATTAATCAAAATAAAGTTATGTTCGCCGATGGCGTTGAAATGCCCTATTCATGTTCTATTTCAAGTAATTGTCGTTTAGGATCGAGTCTGGTGATCCCACTGCGCAGTGATACCGAAGTCATTGGCACCATTAAACTCTACGAGCCGAAAAATAAGCTTTTTTTGAATATTAACCGCACTTTAGGTGAAGGTATTGCCCGTCTGTTATCCAACCAAATACTTTATGGCCGATTTGAGCAACAACAAAATCTGCTGACTCAAGCCGAATTGAAATTACTGCAAGCGCAGGTTAATCCACACTTTCTGTTCAATGCTCTCAATACCATTAGCGCGATTATCAAGCGCGATCCCGATATGTCTAAGCAGTTGCTGCAGCAGTTATCACAATTTTTACGGATCAATTTAAAGCGAACTACAGGCTTAGTGACGCTTGGGGATGAGCTAGATCACATCGCGTCCTATCTCACCATTGAAAAAGCGCGTTTTATTGATAAATTACAAGTCAGTATCGCGATACCTGAATCACTCTACCACTGCAAAGTACCGGCCTTTACCCTGCAGCCGATTATTGAGAATGCGGTAAAGCACGGCACTTCGCACATGATAGAGCAAGGGCAGATCAAAGTGACGGGCAAGCTCGAAAATGATGTGCTGGAATTAGAAGTCACAGACAATGCCGGATTATATCAGCCCGTTGAGGGCTCTGAAGGCCTAGGGATGAACTTAGTGCATAAACGCATTCAAAATATTTTTGGCGAGCAATATGGTGTCACTGTGGAATGCGAAGCCGATGAATTGACTCGTGTCACCATAAGATTACCCATAGAAAACCCTGAGATATCCAATATGGACACCCGCACGTGATCACTTGTTTAATTGTTGATGATGAACTGTTTGCTCGTGAAGAATTAGCCGATCTTTTGGGGCAAGAACACGACATTGAAATTGTTGGTCAATGCGCTAATGCCATTGAGGCGTTGCAAAGCATAGCCAAAGAAAAACCTCAGTTAATTTTTCTCGATATCCAAATGCCGCGCATTTCGGGCATGGAACTTATCGCTATGCTCGACCCTGATAACATGCCGAAAATTGTGTTTGTTACCGCTTACGACGAATTTGCCGTCAAGGCCTTCGACAACCATGCCTTCGATTATTTGCTCAAACCGATAGATGCCGAGAGACTCAGTAAAACCCTCACTCGGGTGCGTAAAAATCTGACGCCTCAAATTATGGATCCCATTACCCCAAAGCGTCTGGAACATATTCCCTGTTACAGCGGCAATAAACTCAAGGTGATTGCCATCCAAGATGTGGAATATGTGTTCAGTGATTTGAGCGGCATCCATGTGGCCAGTACAAAAGGCAAAGTCCATACCCAATTGACCTTAAAAGTGTTTGAAGAAAAAACCCCACTGGTGCGCTGCCATCGGCAGTATTTGATTTCACCTAAGGCGATTGCCGAAATTGAGCTGTTAGACACGGGCGCCGAAGTCACCACCCACTCAGGGGATAAAGTGCCCGTCTCACGGCGTTATCTTAAGAGCCTTAAACAGCTGTTCGGCTTCCAATAACTCAAGCAAAAAGCCATCTTAGCGGGTATTTTTAGTCACAAGATGGCCAACAACACCCGCCGTTAACATACGATTGCAACCACTCAAGCCCACCTATTACCACTCACCCTGCATTTTCGACCACTCATTAAGATTGCGAAGTTTTATATCAACAACTTGTTTACACTCGCCAGAACTCAAATGGGGAGATAACAAAAATGATGTGGTTCCTACTCTGTGTCGGTCTGCTGATCGGCGGCTACTTTATCTATGGCGCCTTTGTCGAGAAAGTCTTCGGCATTAACGCTAATCGTCAAACACCCGCTTTCGCTCAAACTGATGGCGTCGACTTTGTGCCTATGTCTAAGGGTAAAGTCTATTTAATTCAATTATTAAACATCGCAGGCGTAGGCCCAATCTTTGGTCCTATCTTAGGTGCACTCTATGGTCCTGCGGCCATGTTGTGGATTGTGGTTGGCTGTATCTTTGCGGGTGCCGTGCATGACTACTTCTCTGGCATGTTATCAGTGCGCAACGGCGGCCAATCTGTGCCAAACCTTGCGGGTAAATATTTAGGAAAGAGTGCCAAACACTTCATGAACGTGTTTGCTATTGTGCTGTTATTGCTGGTTGGTGTGGTCTTTATCTCTGCGCCTGCAGGTTTACTGGGCAAGCTTACCGGTTGGGACGTCAGTATCTTCGTCGGCATTATCTTCGTCTACTACCTGATCGCAACTGTGGTGCCAGTCGATAAAATTATCGGTCGTTTATACCCCTTCTTTGGCGCTTTACTGTTCTTCATGTCGTTCGGTCTGGCTTTCGCGATTATCCTATCAAGCGAGCACACCTTACTGCCTAACGTACAAGCGGGCGATTTCTTCCAAAACTTAAATCCAAATGACATGCCACTTTGGCCTGCGCTATTCATCACCATCGCCTGTGGCGCGGTATCAGGTTTCCATGCAACGCAATCACCATTAATGGCACGCTGCGTTGAAAACGAAACCAATGGTCGCTTCGTCTTCTTTGGCGCCATGATTGGCGAAGGCATTATTGCACTGCTTTGGTGTGCGATTGCATTGTCATACTTCGGCGGTGTTGAAGGCTTAAGTGCGGGCATGTCAGGTAACCCTGCCAACGTCGTCTATGAGGCTTCGACTGGACTGTTAGGCGCTGTCGGTGGCTTTATGGCTATCCTAGGTGTGATTATCCTGCCGATTACTTCAGGTGATACGGCTTTCCGATCTGCGCGTTTGATTCTGGCTGAATTTTTCAACATGCCACAAATCTCACTGCCAAAACGCTTAGTGTTAGCCCTCCCACTGTTTGTTATCGGCGGTATGTTGACTCAAGTGGATTTTGGTGTCATTTGGCGCTACTTCGGTGTAGCAAACCAAACTACTGCGGTATTAATGCTGTGGACGGCTTCGGCTTACCTGTTACGCCATAACAAACTGCATTGGATTGCGACTATTCCAGCGATGTTTATGACCACAGTGGTCATCACCTTCCTGCTGAACTCGTCAACCTTAGGTGCAGGCTTACCGATGACGGTATCAACCATAGCAGGCGTGGTCACCACCTTAGTGATTACAGCGCTGTTGATTGTTAAAACCAAAGGTAAAGGTGAGATTGATTTACCGGTAGAAACTGAGCTTAAAGAAACAATCAAAGACTCATAAAACAGTCCGAATGACCAAGCTAAAACAGGCGCTTTATTGCGCCTGTTTTGATCATACTGCTCCACCAATAACTGCAGACTCTGGTGTGAGCGAGCAAGGTATTCAAGCTTGACTCGATACCATTGCACACTGTATCAGGCATACAAAACTGCTATACTCCCGCCATAGCACACTGCAACATGCATAATATGAATCAATCGAATAACCCGCTCCACGGCATTAAACTGGAAACGATCATCACTTACTTAGTCGAGAAATACGGCTGGGAAGAATTAGGTGAGAGAATTAATATCCGCTGTTTTACCCACGATCCCAGCATCAAATCCAGTTTACGTTTTTTAAGAAAAACAGAGTGGGCGCGGGATAAAGTCGAATATCTTTATTTAAGAGCCAACAAATTACCCTTACCGCCACCTAAAGCCGAAGCGAGTCAAACCGCTAAAAAGCCTGCGGCAAAAATCGCGACTAAAAAGCCCACTCAAACCGCTCCTGAAAAGCCGGCTAAAAGCGATAAATCTAGCTCAGATGGCACAGTAAACAGCCATATTTGGGGTAACAATTAATCCTCGCCTCTGCTGCCATAAAACGTAAACAGCCCTAGCATAAGGGCTGTATTGTCGTGATTAACCTGATGCGGATCTATTTTCATTAACCTATTTGTACTCACCTACAGCCTTAATCTATTTGCGGCGAATAGCACTCACTTATCGATTTTGAACCAATAGCTTGCACTCTTTTTAGCTGAACAACCAAAAATTGACTTCAGTTTTCAAATCTATGGCCGATAGTGACTTGAGTATCAACGCAGTTTGCATCAATGGAGTGTTAAATGAACATTAATGGAATAAACAGTAGCGCAACTGGCTCAGCTTTCACCGCCATATCAAGCGCATATATCGCAGCGACACCAGCCACAACACAAACAGCGAATAGTGAGCCCGCTGACTCACAAGATAGCCAAGACACTGTCTCCATTTCTAATGCGGGCCGCGCAGCTTTATCCAACGACTTCGGAGCCCCTTTAAGAGAGAAAGCCTTGGCTAAAAAAAATGAAACTGAAGTCACAACAACAGAAGAGGAACCCCTAACGTTAATTGACGAACAAATCAAAAAGATAAAAGAGCAAATCAAAGAATTACAAGAGATGCTAGCCAAGCTTAAGGGAGATGACTCAGAAGCTGCAGACCAGCAACGTAAGATGCTGCAAGAACAAATAATGTTACTTAGTGGTCAAATCGCCACCTTGTTGGATAAAAAGATGCAAGATGCTAAAAAGTCAGATTAACTAAAATAGTTTAGTTACCAAGCCTGTACAAAATCAACCGACAATTATTCACACGCTTTGCTTAGATGGGAAAACTGAACATCAAACGCCAAATGTTCAATCCATCACCACGGCGATAGCTGAATCCAATACGATCAACACCCAGCAATTCGCCCCCAAGGGGCTTAGAAAACGCGAGGGAAAAACCAGCCTCATAACTGCCTGAAACTATGGTATCTTGCTCTATCTCGCTGATAAATCTGAGCTCATTGAAATACCAATAACCCACAGCAAAGATCCTTGGTTGCACCTGCAGATCCCACCATTGCCAGCGCGGCGCTAATCCTAAATCAACGCCAGTTTGTAACACCGCAAATTGATCGGCAAACTTGCCATAATGCTCACTGTACCCAGCGAAACGTAATCTCGACACCCACACCGCATCTTGCCCTGCAAGGGTGAAATCATACAAGCTACTGATCCCAGAGGCGATAATGGCAACGTTATCGTTTTTATCGAAGTTAGTACCAAAACCGATATCTAAATACCCTTCCATTCGAGTGTTTTCGCTCGCCTTCCAGTGGTGCTCAAAACCTGGGGTAATGGTCATAGTACCTATCGACGACGGTAACTCGCCTTCGGTGATATCTTTGGCTAAATAATCAAAAAAGCCGAAGGAGATAGGTAAACGTAACCAAGTCTGGCTTCCGCTATCTTTCTTTAAATCAAAACTTAACGGAATACTGACCACGGTCGCATTTTGGTTGGCGGCGCGGTAAACCCCTGTGCCGAGATAACTACCAAAGGCATAAACAGAATTGGGATTACTGCTCGACTCAATCGGATTGCTGCCATTGGCATTACTGCTAGGCAGATGACTGATAGAAACAGGATCGACAGGCAAACCAGCATCATTCGCTTGAGACGCAGATGTAAGTGTCACAGGTGTAAACGTATTGGCGGGGGATGCACTATTGGCGAAAACGTCAGAAACAATGCTCAGTAACACTAAGCAAATTAACGACAAACATAATGGCAACCGACTGAAAAAATGGCTCAATTGACTTAAACCTTACTCATCTCTGACTCAATCGGTCGACCCATCATAAATACAAAGCTACTTATTTTCATCCATAAAATGATATTCAGACATCATGTGTCCAAGCTCAGTGGATTTGGTCTTTAAGTAGGCTTCGTTGTAACGATTCTTACCAACTTGCAGCGGTACGCGCTCAACCACTTCGATGCCAAATTCCTTCATCGCTTTTACTTTGCGAGGATTATTGGTCATCAAACGCACATGCTTCACGCCTATCTGTTCCAGCATAGGTTTGATCATGTCATATTTACGCATATCGGCCTCAAAACCTAACTGCTCATTGGCTTCAACGGTATTGGCACCTTTATCTTGCAACTCGTAGGCGCGTATTTTATTCAACAAACCAATGCCACGGCCTTCTTGACGCAAATAGAGGATAAAGCCACTGCCCGTTTCTGCAATATTTTGCATCGCCGCTTGTAACTGAAAACCACAGTCACAACGCAAGCTAAATAACGCATCGCCAGTTAAACACTCGGAATGAATTCGACCCAACACAGGTTCATCCGCACTGAGCGTACCGAATGTGAGCGCAACATGCTCTTTGCCTGATTCTGTATCTTCAAAACCATGCATGGCAAACACGCCCCAAGGAGTGGGTAACTTTGACGTCGCGACATATTTTATCGACATACTTAACCTTAACGACAACTCTCATTCCATGAGACGAATAAGATCCCTAGAAACAAACGAGGATTAGGCACTTAGCCAACTAAGCGCACTATTCTAAAGTGTTTTTGAACAATCAAGAAATACTTTAGTGTTTTAATCAACTAAACCAAACATGAATGTCATTTTCGATGGGCAGCACGAAGGAATGGATTAAAACGAAGCTGTGCATAAAGTACTAGGCGCACTGACACGCGATCGACACTCGATCCCGTGTCAGTGACAGCCTAACCCACATTAAAATTTTGCGGGCGCGTATCCAGTGACTTCCTTAAGCCCCATTTCACGGCCGATAGCCGTCATAGGGTGGATCACCACAAGACCTTTGACAGACTTTTTCAGTTTGCCCATGTCCGCTTGTTCTTCTTTAGTCAAAGCGCGATGGAAAGGCAAACCTTTGATATCTGAACCTTGCTTATTCAATAAGCGGGTTTGTTGGCCTTTCACACTGCCAATTTGCTTAGTGACTGCAGCGATTTCGCGCTTGAACTGGGCAATAATGACGTCATCGCCTCTTTGTTCAGCCGCAGCTAGTTTACGACGAAATTTATCTAATTTATCGTTAAGCTGCTGCAGTTCTTGCTTTAAATTCATTCTGTTACCTTAAATTACCTAAGTTAGCCACAGTAAAATCTTAGCCTGATTATGCTAGCGTCTGTGTCAAGGCCTGAGATTATAGCAGCAAGTTACAGATCCTCGTTACCGCTTTTATAACAAACGAATGATCTGATTGCTGCTGCCGCGAAATACGAGACTTGGATCGGCAAGACTTTGTTCAAATTTGCCATCCACCAGTACATCAATATAGGCCAACACGGCGCGCTGTTCATCACTCAACTCATTAAGCACATAACCCGTCCACAGCCAAATATCCTTCCCCTTACACTCAGCCTTGACTCGTTTGACGAGCGCCAAAATGGCACTAAGATTGACAGGCAATAAAGGATCGCCCCCCGAGAGAGATAAACCACGGCGCACAATCCGCTTATCATTGAGATCGGCAATCATCCTATCTTCCATCGTCCTATCAAACACATGCCCAGAACGGGGATCCCAAGTACTTTGATTGTAACAACCACGGCACTGGTGCTCGCAGCCAGAGACAAACAAGGTCGCACGGGTACCAGGGCCATTGACCACATCGATAGGGAAATATTGATGGTAATTCATTGGTAGTACTTCATAGTGCATTTCATCTTTTAACATTGGGACTTATCCCACGGCACTATTTATGCCACGTGATGCCACGGAATAAGTCTAACAAGCAGAATAAAATAATAGTGTTACAAGTGTTTGATCCTACGTTTTACTTCTTCCTGTTTACCATAATTAAAGGGCCGCGCATCTGGGCTGCCTAAGTAACCGCAGACTCGGCGCGTCACTGACACCCGACTTGGCTCATGGTTGCCGCACTTAGGGCAAGTGAACCCTTTACTGGTACAGCTAAATTCGCCGGTAAAGCCACAGTCATAGCATTCGTCGATGGGCGTGTTCGTGCCATAGTAAGGCACGCGGCTGTAACTATAATCCCACACGTTTTCCAGCGCTTCGAGGTTATGCTGCATGTTCGGATATTCGCCATAACAAATAAAGCCACCGTTAGCGATAGCGGGATATGGCTGTTCAAAATCGATTTTATCGTAAGGATTTACGCTTTTTTCCACATCAAGGTGGAAACTATTCGTGTAATAGCCCTTGTCCGTCACACCTGTGACTAGGCCAAATTGCTTCGCATCCAGTTTACAAAAACGGCTGCAGAGACTCTCACTTGGCGTGCTATACAGACTAAAGCCATAACCTGTTTCAGCCTTCCACGCATCCGTGGCGGCTTTAAGATAGGCAACAATAGCGACGGCTTTGTCCCTTAATTGTGCATCGTCAAATACATGGGTTTGGGTGCCATAGAGTGCATTCATGGTTTCATGCAGGCCAATGTAACCGAGTGAAATCGACGCGCGACCATTTTTAAAGATTTGAGAAACATCATCATCGGCGCGCAAGCGCACGCCACAGGCCCCTTCCATATACAGGATTGGTGCCACGCGGGCTTTGACGCCATTGAGTCGCTCGATACGAGTATCCAGCGCTTTACGAGCTAAGACTAATCTGTCATCTAAAATACGATAAAATTCAGCTTCATCGCCCTTCGCTTCCAAGGCAATCCGCGGCAAGTTTAAGCTCACTACTCCGAGATTATTGCGCCCTTCATGCACGAGCTCGCCATTTTCCTCGTAGGTGCCTAAAAAGCTGCGGCAACCCATTGGAGTTTTAAATGAACCTGTGACTTTCTCGACTTGCTCGTAATTGAGAATGTCGGGATACATGCGCATAGTTGCGCATTTGAGTGCCATCTGTTTGACATCGTAATTGCAATCGCCAGTCTTGTGATTAATGCCATCGCGAATCGCAAACACTAACTTAGGGAAAACTGCCGTCTTGCGATTTTTACCTAATCCCGCCATCCGTACTTTCAGCATAGATTGCTGAATTAAGCGGGATTCCCATGATGTGCCTAAACCAAAGCCAAAGGTAACGAACGGTGTTTGGCCATTGGCGGTATGCAAGGTATTAACCTCATATTCCAAAGACTGAAATGCATCGTGACATTCTTTTTCAGTTTGCGCCGTGGCAAAGGCTTTGGCGTCGGTGATCTGCCAATTCAGGGCGATTTGGTAGTGCTTGTCGTAGCTCTTAGCGACAAATGGCGCCAACACTTCGTCGATGCGATTGATGGTCGTGCCGCCATAAATATGGCTCGCCACTTGGGCAATGATCTGTGCGGTGACGGCTGTCGCCGTTGAGATAGACTTAGGAGTTTCGATTTCAGCATTGCCCATTTTAAAGCCATGGGTCAACATGCCGGCCAAATCAATCAGCATGCAGTTAAACATCGGGAAAAATGGCGAGTAATCTAAGTCGTGGTAGTGGATCTCCCCCGCTTCATGGGCAGCAACCACATCCTTTGGCAAGATATGACTCTTGGCATAATGTTTAGCGACTATGCCTGCGAGCAAATCCCGCTGAGTTGGGATAACTTTCGAATCTTTATTGGCATTTTCATTGAGTAAAGCCGCATTGCTTTGCTCGACTAAACCACGGATTTCGAGGTTTAGTTTACTGGTCGCTTCACGGCACACATCTCGGTCGTGACGGTATTCGATATAAACCCGCGCCAAGGACTTATACGGCCCTTCCATCAGTAAATTCTCAACCGCATCCTGCAGATGATGGATATCGACTTCGGTTAAGGTCGCGACGCTTTGACTGATACACGCTGCCACTGTCGCTGCATAGTCGCCATCCTCTATTCCAACTGAGTTTGCAGCGGCATTCACTGCATCCCGTATCCTTGTTTCATCAAAAGGTGTGCGGCAACCATCACGCTTAATTACGACTGGCATTGTTCAGTTCCTCTCCATCTCGCCTAAAAATTAACACTACATCTAGTGATTTTAAAAGCATAAAACACAATATGTAGAGCATTAGGCTACAACGACGGTGAGGCGTCCATGATCCAGATCATAGTTTTTAGGATGAAATAAAAGAACAAACCAGAACTGCAGCTAGGCCCAATTATCTGAAAATTGCGCCTTGACCTGCTGATTAAACCCAGCTAGTTGATGCCTGAAATCCGTGATGATCAGGCTCCATAACTCAAGATTAACGCTTCGCGAGTGCAAGATAACTACTGAGTTGGCCTGATGCCGACTGATGCGAGCCCATAGACGAAGCGAGTTGCATCATAGATTTAAGCCCCTGCCATTGCTGTTTTTGGGCATCCGTTAGCGGTGGCTCAGAATTTAAATAATCCGTTAATTGGCCAAGGACTTTGGTGGCTTTTTGGGCGAGCACTGGCGACTGAGCATCATCCATATTGGTCAAAACGTTTTTCGCATCGACCAAAGTATTAATCAGGGGGTTATTCGGTGATTTTTTGGCTAATGATTTGAGCTCATCATCTAAGAAATCTTGCAGCGACTGCTTACTCGGCGTGGTTGTGCTCGGAACTGTAATACCGTTTTTTGATAAACGGTCGAGTTGCACGTCCGATAAAATGCCGTCTCTTTGTAAACGTGACACTAATGCGGGAATATCGGCGACACCAAATTTGCCATCAGCAAAAAAATCCTTTGCCATCGACTGAATTTTCTGTGCACGTTGCGCCCGTGGCGACAGCGCTATCTCATCGGCTTTACCCGCGTCGGGTTTAGCGGCATCCGTCTGAGTTTTCTTGGTCTCAGTGGTCGCATCGGTTTTAGCCGTACTCGTCTTTTGGCTATTGGCACCATAGGCATCGGCGATACTGGTACTGCTGCGATTAAGATTGAAGGCATTTAAAATAGAATTCATCGTCAAAAATTCGGCGTCTAAGACTCAATGACGGTTTTAAAGCAAAAACTAAGCCAATCAAGTATTAATCTATGCAGAGCCTGAATTCTCGGGTAGCGAACAGCACCCGTAGGTTTATCTCTAGGACTGTAAATCTTCAATAAGGGCAAGACATTGCCGCCTCAGTAAATCGAGTGCCTCGGCATCCATCTGCACTTTATTTAGCAAGGTTTGCTTTAAGGCTAGGGCTTCATGCTTAATCGCCTCTCCCTGAGCAGTCAGAGTGATCAATTTTTTCCGCTCATCTTCAACGCAGGCCAAACGCGTGATCAAGCCTTTTACCTCTAACCGCTTAACAATAGGCGTTAGCGTCCCCATATCGAGCTTAGTCGCCGCCGATAGCTGGGTTTGACTACAGCCATTTTGACGCCAAAGGGTTTGCATCACCAGATATTGAGGAAAAGTTAACTCGTATGCCTCGAGTAAAGGCCGATAAGCGCGCACTAAGGCATTGCTCGCAGAATATAACGCGAAGCACACATTATCAGATAAACACAGTGCATCACTTGGCGCTAGGCTTTGTGACTCTGGGTTTTGTAGCTCTGGGTTTTGACTCTGCTCTGTAGATCCGAGCTCTGGGTGAGATAAACAATTTTGCACGTTTAAGCGCCTGTCATTCAAACATAGCGCTATCTTATCCGATCCGCCCCATCGCATCTAGTTTGCGCGCAAAGTATTTGCATTGTGTCATGAAGCCACGTACAGTTGACGCAGTTAGTTTGCGCACAAACAAAAGGTTAATTTTTTATGAATAGCACTATTACCGAAACCCGTGAAATCCATTTAGCCAGTCGCCCTGAAGGCATGCCTACGGCAGAGAACTTTACTTTAGTAAATCAATCCTTAGCACCGCTCGCCGATGGCCAAGTGTTGATTAAAAACCTGTGGATGTCGGTCGACCCTTATATGCGTGGCCGCATGGTAGATCGTAAGAGTTATGTTCCGCCCTTCGCCTTAAATCAAGTCTTAGAAGGCGGCGCGATTGGTGAAGTTATCGCGTCTAAAAACAGTGATTTCCCAGTAGGCACTAAAGTCAGCAGCATGTTAGGTTGGCGCGAGCACGCTGTCACCGACACTGCTGGACTGACCGCTCTGCCGCAAACCGAATTAGACAGTTCACATTTCCTCGGCGTGCTGGGTATGCCGGGCATGACAGCGTGGACGGGACTGACTCGCATCGCAGATTTAAAAGCAGGTGAAACCCTGTTTGTTTCTGCCGCATCAGGCGCCGTCGGCAGTGTTGCTTGCCAGATTGGTAAACTGATGGGTGCTCGCGTAATCGCCTCAGTGGGTTCAGACGAAAAAGCGGAATTGCTGCGAAGCTATGGTGTTGATGCCATCATCAATTACAAAACCTGTGGCAATCTCACCCAAGCGCTCACAAAAGCCGCGCCAGAAGGGATTGATGTGTACTTTGAAAACGTCGGTGGTGAGCATTTAGCCGCAGCGCTGAGCAATATGAAAGATCATGGTCGTATCGCCGTTTGCGGTATGATTTCGCAGTACAACGACACTGCGCCAACACCCGGTCCAGACAACTTGGCCCTGATAGTGATGCGTAAACTTAAGTTAGAAGGTTTTATCGTATCCGAACATTGGGCGCATTATCCTGAGTTTGCCGTGAAAATGGCTCAATGGTTAGCTGAAGGTAAAGTCAAAGCTGAACAAACCATTTATCAAGGGCTTGAACAAGCACCTGATGCCTTTATCGGTCTGTTTGAAGGTAAGAATCGCGGTAAAATGTTGGTGAAGTTAGCGTAACTCGCCATCAAAGCGACATAAATGCTCAGTTTTAGATAGCAAGACTCAGTTTTAGAGAGCAAAAAGTCGGTATAACGCGAGTTGTACCGACTTTTTCTATTTGATAGTCAACTGTTTATCTTTTAACGGATTAGCCCTTCCACATCGCAGCTTCAATCAAGTGGGCCACCTTTTCAACGGCAGCCTCGCCAGCGGCAATCGCCTCATCGGCACGGTGAAACTCCATAGTGCCGATATTGCCGACCTCAGGCACAATACAAATATCTGGCGGATCGCCCATCAAGCGCGCCCGTTTATGTCTTTGCTCTAAAATGCCCATAGATTGCGACATTACAGCAATCATGCCAGGATTCGATTTAGTGCCAAGTGAAAACTTATCGGTCAGATTGCTGACATAATCTCGGCCACGGGCAAACAAATCCATAAATCCAGTTTCTTGTCGCGCAGGCATATCCATTTCAGCTTCAACGTTTTTTTGGCTCGTCATGCTCACCGGCAATACTTGGATGCGACCAGAATGATAACCATATAAATCCACGGCTATCACCACATCAACGCCCATGGCACGGCTAACAGAAACAGGCACTGGATTCACCACAGCACCATCGACAAGCCAGCGATCACCTTGTCTCACAGGTGCCAAAATCCCCGGCATAGAGCAAGAAGCGCGCACCGCTTGACGTAAATCCCCTTCAGTAAACCAAATCTCCTGCCCCGAGTACAAGTCGGTCGCAACCGCCGCAAAAGGACGGTTGAGGTTCTCAATATTCACATCCCCTATTCGAGCTTGCAGCACATCAAATACTTTATCACCGCCGATAAGGCCGCCTTTACGCCATCGAATGTCCATCAAGCCAAGCACGTCCCAGCTCGAGAAACTCCGAACCCATTCTTCTAATTCAGGTAAATGGTCATGGGCGTACGCGGCGCCCACTAAAGCGCCCACCGAACATCCCGCAACTTTATCGGGTTTGATCCCCATGGCGGCAAGACCATTCAACACGCCAATGTGCGCCCAACCTTTCGCAGCGCCACTGCCCAAGGCAATACCAACCGAAGGGGTTGTTCCGTTAGCCATAAATCATTCTCCTGTTACTCAATCCACTACACGATAACGTAAAATCCTTTCATATCCACTGTCAATTGGTGAAACCAAGGCAATTAAGTACTTGTAACATCAATGTAAACAAATGCCGGCAACTAAGTGTAAATGACACACTTTCGCGATAAATCCATGCGTGAAGCAGAGATAATCACCGATGTGGATAGCTGAGTTAGGGCGATTAAGGCTATAATCTGCCCTTACTAAGATTTAGGGGATATACCTTTGCAATTTACCGATTTTTCTCTGGACCAGCGTCTGCTTCAAAGCATAAAACATATGGGGATCACAGAACCCACCGCCATCCAGGAACAAGCACTGCCTATCGCATTGGCAGGTAAAGATTTAATGGCGTCATCAAAAACAGGCTCAGGTAAAACCTTAGCGTTTTTGCTACCCGCATTGCAAAGAGTCATTTCTACCCGCTCACTGTCAAAACGCGATCCTAGAGTATTGATTTTATTACCAACCCGCGAACTAGCACATCAAGTTTATAGTCAACTTCGCCTGCTGGTCGCCAACACCCAATACAAGGCAATCAGCGTTCTGGGCGGTGAAAACTTTAACGATCAAGCTAAAGCCCTAGCGAAAGAACCGCATTTTATTGTCGCGACGCCAGGCCGTATCGCCGATCATTTAGAGCAAAAACATCTATTTCTGAATGGGTTAGAGTTACTCGTGCTCGATGAAGCCGACCGCATGTTAGATTTAGGCTTTGCCCCGCAGTTAAAAGCCATCAACGATGCTGCCGATCATAAACGTCGTCAAACGCTGATGTTTTCTGCCACACTAGATCATGACGAAATCAATGATATCGCGGCAACGCTGTTAAAAAATCCAGCGCACGTGGCGATTGGCGCGGCTCACTCTGAGCATAACGACATTCACCAACGCATCTTCTTATGTGACCACTTAGACCACAAAGAAGCGTTATTAGCCCGTTTACTTAAAGATGAAACCCACAAGCAAGTGATCATCTTTACTGCGACGCGCCCAGATACAGAACGCTTAGCTGCTAAATTAATTGAGCAAGGTTTTGCAACCGCCGCACTCAGCGGTGATTTAAAGCAAGCCGCACGCAACCAAATCATGGACCAATTTGCCCGTGGCCAACAACAAGTCCTAGTGACGACCGATGTTGCCTCTCGTGGTTTGGATTTGCTCAATGTGTCCTTAGTCGTCAACTTCGACATGCCTAAATTTGCCGAAGAATACGTGCATCGTATCGGTCGTACTGGCCGTGCTGGCGCGAAAGGTGATGCGATATCGCTCGTCGGACCTAAAGATTGGGACAACTTTAAGAAAGTCCAAGTGTTCCTTAGAAAGACCTTTGAGATCAGTACGATTCCAGGTCTAGAAGCTAAATTTAGTGGTCTAAAAAGCAAAGCCAAACACACACCAGCAAAACGTGTTGCTAAAGCCGAGCTTGCTAAAGGTAAGAGCAAAAGAACTAAAGCAGCCACACCGGCGCCTTCACGGGATAAGCGTTTTATCACGGGCGTGGACATTGGCGATGCACCAATGCGTAAAAAGCCTGCTGCGGCGAAATTACTGCAAGACAATGATACAGAAGAAGTTTAGAACAAATTAATGCATACATGCCGGTGGATTTAACATCAGATTTTATTTCTGATACACAACACATTGGCTGATCGAATACTGGGAATTGACGCACTAAGCGCATCAGTCTGTCGCCAAGCGAATCAAAAGCGCAGGGTAAACACTGATCCTCACGTCATTTCCAGCTACAATAGCGCTATTATCGATATTTTGAAGGTGTAACATGAGAGTTTGTGGTGTTGAATTAAAAGGTGGCGAAGCCATTATCAGTTTATTGAGCTATGAAGGTGAAACCTTCAATGTGCCAGAATGCCGTAAGGTGTCTTTCACCGTTTCCCAATCTGCTACCACAGAAGCTATTCGTGAGTTTCACTTCGCTTTTCATAAGCTTATGCAAGATTATCGCGTTGATGAAGTTGTCATCATTGAACGTGAACAAAAAGGTAAATTGGCGGGCTCAGCCACAAGTTTTAAACTTGAAGCCGCGATTCAATTAGGTGAATTACCTGTCAGCTTACTGTCTCCTGTCACTATCAAAGAGCAAAACAAGCGCAATCCACCACAGGTTGATTTCGATAGTTTAGATCTTAAAAAAGTGCAGCAGTTAGCTTTTGAAGCCGCTTACGCCCAGCAAAACCGCCGTATTTTCGGCAAAGTTTAAGTAATGCGATGACTCAGGCTCCGAATTCATTCGGAGCCCAATCCCCTATGAATCCATTAAAATACTTAAGCGGTTACAGCCCAGATATCCAACAGCAGGTACAGCAACATCTTGATGCTGGCACATTACCTAAGCTACTGTTGAAACGTCATCCAGTCATACATAGCGTTCGCAGCGATAAAGCGCTGTACGACTACACCCAAGCGATTAAAAACCAATTTTTACGCCAGTCGTCCCCGCTCTCAAAAGTGATCTTTGATGACAAAATTAACATTAGTCATCATGCACTTGGCTTACATTCCTACGTCGCGCGAGTTCAAGGCAATAAAATCAAAGCTAAGAATGAAATTCGCATCTCTTCACGTTTGAAGCGTGTACCAGAGCCTTTATTACGTATGGTCGTTGTACACGAATTAGCCCATTTAAAAGAAAAAGATCACAATAAGGCTTTCTATAATTTGTGTACTCATATGGAGCCGGATTATCACCAGTTTGAATTTGATTTACGCTTATTATTGACCTGTATCGACGCCAACATATCCCCTTATTGCGCAGATAAAGCCAACACTTGACCTTAGTATATTTTTCACTCACAACTTGACTGATAATAGTTTTCATTTAGAATATTGAAGTATCTCACGCTGCAGAATTCAGTAACGACAATGACGAAACAGAATATCGATAAACTTTTGAGCAAGTGGTGTAAAAAACAAGCTAAAAAGTTACTCAAAACACAGGCAAGATCTGTTTCAAGTTCAGGAAAAGCGATTCCATCCTTATCTCATCTGAACACACTGACTGATAAATCTTTGACGAATAAAAAAGCTCAGCGCAAACACCTCACCAAATTACTCACGAAGCACATTTCACAACAAGAATTTGCCCATAGCGATAAATCCGCACTCAAGAAACAGTTAAAACTGGCAAAGGCTACGTTTATTGCCGCTAATGATGCAACATTTTCATCGACTATGATTACTCGGCTCACTCCTTTACCAACAGAACACAGCTTTGCATTACGTCCTTTTAAAAAGTCTCCCTGCGGTGGCTGTCCCGCTCTAAAAGGTAAACTGTGTAAGTGTGCATTAAAAGTGATGCAAAGACGCCAAGCAAGCTGATAGACGCTATTTAACGCTACGTATTTAGTTCTGTTCAGTCCCTAATAAAGAGTGCTAGTTAGCTTTAAAGGTCATCAGCTGCCAAATTGAGTCTCTTATTGTCCAAGAGAATAACTTGCTAACAGAAACTCCTCAGAACCGCTCCATTTATCCCCCGAGTTTTTATCGCCACAACTACGAATCGAATAAATTTTAAAGCTTCCTTACAACTCGAAGAATACTTGTGATAGCAGAAAAATATCTACAACAAGAAGAATGATGGAAACAAAAATGCCGATGAAATTTACATTTCATCGGCATTAATAAAATCTTAGAACGCTTATTCAGACTTGGCGAGACTTAGTTCTATTAGCCAAGGTTCATCATAGCTTCACGACTCTTCACCATATTGGTAAATGTGCGTAAGTCTTGATTCGCTAACTTGCTAGACATAGGAATATCCGCTTTCAACGGGTCAACAGGTTTACCATGGATATGGAATTCATAATGTAAGTGTGGACCCGTTGAACGACCAGTATTACCAGATAAAGCAATCACTTGGCCTCGAGTCACTCGCTGACCTTTACGTACAAGCGCCTTAGATAAATGCAGGTAACGGGTACGATACTTACCACCGTGGTCAATCACAATATACTTACCAGCGAACTGGTGATCAGTCACTAAACTAACAACACCATCACCAGGAGCAATCACTTTAGTCCCGATAGGCACTGAAAAGTCGGTTCCGTTATGGGGTGAAATACGGCCAGTAATAGGATGCTTACGATATGGATTAAAACGGGAACTCATGCGGGGTTGTTTAGCTAATGGATAACGCTGGAACGCACGCACTAAACTCTGGCCCTTGGCATCGTAATAACTGCCGTCAGTATATTGAAATGCACTAATTTCAGAACGACCGGTTTTAATACTCACGCCTAAAATTTGGCTACTGCCCGTCGCTTCACCTTCAACATATTGATCATTTACCAAAACAGAGAATTTATCGCCAACGCGTAAATCACGGGCGAAATTCAATTTTTCTTTGAGTAAATCTTCAATCCGCTGAATGTCTGCAGCAGCTAAACCCATTTTTTGTGCAGAGACGTAAAATGAGCCTTTAATATCGCCAGATATAATACGATTTTGCCAAACGCCTTCAACGTTGACTTCTTCAACATTAAAACTGCCGTCTTCATAGCGTGTAAACACCACTTGGCGAGCAGCGTTAAAATAAAGTTCTAATTTCTGTAATTGGCCTTCGTTATCGAGCCAAAATTGCATTCTGTTACCAGGCAATAAGGTATCAAGTGCCAAAATATTTAAATCAGCTTCTAACACCTTATACATGGTCTGCTGATCAACACCCGCTTTCGAAAATAACCCACTTAAGGTATCACCAGAAACGATAATTCGCTCAAACTGTGGAGCGTTATTAATAAGGGTTGCTTGATCTTGGACTTCAGGTTCAGAAACTTGGGGGAGAATATTTTCAATATCGAGGACAACAGGGATACGCTGAGCAGTTGGCACAACATGACCATTATTCGGCATTAACATAGCAGCGCCAATCAACAAACCACCCATTAATAGAATGTTTTTTTGGGTCGATGATAAGTTCTGCAAACGGGTTTGCGATAAGTTGATAAAGTTGGGTTTGCCTGTCTGCAACGCTTTTCACCTTTCGTTAACTTTGCGTTTTATTTTTGAACCAGTCCCTATGAGGGAAGCCCGAATTTTTTCCAACTTATCCCAAAAATCCCATTATGACAAATGCTATTTCGTACTTTTACCTGACTATTAACAAGAAACATGCGCCAGTTGGCATTTTCAACTCAGTTTGCGCACATTATCCCAATGTTAAACACGCAAGAGTCACAATAAATAACATATACAAAACAGCAGGTTATTTATTGTACTCTGAGAGAACGACCGACTAAGGCAAAACTATCGTCATTTCGCTCCCATGTGAGGTTTTATTGATGTCGATGCGAGTATTTATCTGCTCTTTCATCTCAGAAACGTGCGAGATCACCCCTATCATGCGACCTGAAGACTGCAGATCCATCAAGGTTCGAATCGCCAATTCCAATGAATCTTGGTCTAAACTGCCAAAGCCTTCATCGATAAATAAGGTGTCGAGTTTGATCCCCCCAGCATAAGCTTGCACCACATCGGATAGCCCTAACGCCATGGACAAGGCCGCCATAAAACTTTCGCCGCCGCTTAAGGTTGCCACAGGGCGCACTTTTGAGGTGTAGGCATCTTCCACTTCTAACTCGAGCCCAGACGCCTTGTTGCCCTTTGCTCTATCTTCCTTACGCAGCAAGCGATAACGTCCCTTACTCATCAGATGCAGCCTATGGCTCGCTTCGAGTAACACATCGTCGAGCAGTACGCTTAACACAAAACGCTGCAAACTGATCTTATTGCCTGTTTTCCCATTCGCCACATCGGCAAGCGTGCCGATAACTGCATATTCATCGTCTAACGCCTTAGCTTTCGTATCTGCAATACTCAGCTGGGTTTGAGTTTGGGTCAGTAGTACTGTGCGAGTGTGAAGCAGCTGCCATACCTGCTCTGCTGCGTGTAATGCTTGCTGCGCCGACTCAAGCTCGGCAGCGAGCTTAATGCTATCGGGTGGCACTTTATCTTTGAGCTTCAGCGCTAACTGCTCGCACTGCGCCTTGGTCAAAGCACTGCGCTGCTGGTAAGCCTCAATCTCGCTGGCTAATGCATACAGTTGATCTTCATCCAGCATGGCCGCAAATAAGACCTGTTGGTCGGTAAATCCCGCTGCGACTAATTGCTGATTGAGTTGCTGCTGGGCACGCGTTTGCTGAGCTAATGCCGCCTCAGCGGTATTTTCGGCACCATTCAATGCAGCTTTAGCTGCAACAAAGGTTTGCCCTGTTTGTTGCTGAAGCGCCCTCACGTCAGCAATCTGCTGTTTAATCTGGCTTATCTGTTGCTGGTTTTGCGTGATTGCTGCGGTTAATGCCTCAAGCGTTGCAAGCGCAGGTGGGACGCTTTGCTGCATGTGCGCCAACTGCCCCTGCAATAAATCCACTTTAGATTGCAGCGCACTGTCGTGTGTTTGTCCTTGCTCCAGCTTTTGTTGCAGATGCGTTTCCTGCGCGTGCAACAAGACAATTTCTTGCTGTAACTGCTGCAAATCTTGATGAGCTTGCTCAGCTTGCGTGAGGGAAAAAGCATATTGCGACAAGGTATGCGCATGTTGATCTTGAGAAATATCAACCGCTGTGCCCAATTGGGCCACGAGATCTTGTGATTGCTGTTGCAAGATTTTGAACTGTGCATCTAATCCGCGGTATTCTGCTCTGGCTTTACTCAGGACTTCTTGGGCCGTTGTTTCTGTGTCTTGGGCCAATTGCAGCGCTTCATCACTTGGGAGCGGCTCTTGGCTCTGTGCTGGCTGTGGATGGGTTTGGCTGCCACAGACGGGACAAGGTTCATCTTGCTGTAATTGCTGCGCTAAAATGGCAGCCTGTCCTTGGTGCCAAGTCAATAATAGGGCTTTATGCGCAACCTGTGCTTGCTGATGCTCGGCATTGAGTTGTTGCCCTTGCGCTTTCGCATTGGCAAGTTTTTCCTTTGTCGACGATACCCTTGCCGCCACTTGTTGCCATTGCTGATAAGTCGACAATAACTGCTGTTGCTGCTGGTGCGCCTGTTGCAATGAGAGGCGAGTGTCGCTGTTGGCCTGCAATTGTGGCAAAGCCGATTCCAGTTCACGACGTTTTTGAGTTACTGCGGTTAACTCATTTTTACTGATCTGAAGTTGTGTTTTAGCTTTAACTAACTGTGCTTTCTCTTGCTCGAGGGTTTTATTGAGTCTATCCAGTTCCCTAAGCTGCGGTCCCAGCGCATTCAGTTGCTGTTTGGCTTGTTCCTGTTCCAGTAGCGACGCTTCCAATACGGGCAAGTCTTGCGCTTTAAGCTCAGCATCATCAAAGGCTTGCTTGGCTTGAGTCAGTGCCGTTTGCGCATTGCTAAAGGCGAGATTGGCGGCTTTTGCTTCTTGTTCACGGGCTAAAAACACCTCAACCATAGGCGCTAAACGCTGCGCTTGTTTAGCTAAGTTCAGCTTATGGGTTTGCGCGACTATGCTTTCTTGCTGCGCCTCGAGCGCTGCAGCGGTTTGAGTTAAAACATCAAACTGCGCAAATTCAGCCAGTAGATGCTGGGCGGCATCGCTGGCTTTAATGATTAATTGTTGCTGCTGTAATGCCTGTTCCTTGGCACTTTGAGCGAGCGCAAGTTCAGGTGTGAGCTTGGCTAATTCACTGCTAAGCTCATCATCGGATGCTAGGCCCGCACTTTGTAAAATACCATCGCGGCGACTGCGTTGATCTTTCACTAAGCCGCTAATATCGGCAGCCTTATTTTTTAAGGTATCTTCAATCCGGCGATAAATATGCGTTTGAAATAACTGACTAAATATCAGCTCACGCGCTTTAGAGTCCGCCATTAATAATTCGCGAAACTTACCCTGAGGTAATACCATCACTTGGCGAAACTGCTCCACATCGAGCCCAGTTAAGGCTTCAATCTCAGCGGTGGCCTCAGACACTTTACTGGCAACTAATAAGCTTTCATTGCCATCGGCGTCAATTTTAAAGAGCTGCGCTTCAGGCTTTTGCACTGTCGAGCCGTCACCGCTTTTCTTAACTCTGTCTTGCTCTGGCACCCGGCGAATACGATAGCTGTTACTGCCGAGCTGAAAACTGAAAGTGACTTCTGTTAGTAAACTATCGTCGGCCATATCGCAGCGCATCTGGCTACCTTCACGCTCATTACCTGTGGTTTTGCCATAAAGCGCAAAACAAATGCCATCGAGCAAGGTCGTCTTGCCCGCACCTGTGGGCCCGTTGATGAGAAATAACGGATTGGTTCCAAGGGCGGTAAAATCAAGTGCCTGAGTCGATGCAAAGGGACCAAAGGCTGACATTGAAAGGCTAAAGGGTCTCATGCTTGGCGCTCCTCATTGTGTAGCTTAGTCAGGAGGTCATCCATCACGGCTTGTTGTGCCTGCGTTAATGACTCGCCAGACACCTGGGAGAAAAAGTCACAGAACATGTCCATCTCGCCTTTTTTGATATGATCCCGGCTCAAAGCAACTTGCTGCTGCCCCGCCATCAAGCCTGTCCGCTCTAAATGCAGCACATTAGGGTAGACGGCCCTAAGTTTACCCATAGCGTCTAAAATGGCATGTTTATCGAGGAGCCTGACCATGAGGTAATCCTCACGGTTTGCATCAGTTTTACCTTGGGCGAGTAAAGTGTCTAACTCCCCTTCTAAGATGCGAACATCACGCATCGACGTTAACGGCAATAAACGGATATCAATCGGCGTTTGCGTGCCCAGTTCGACTAAGGTCACCGACTTGTGTTGATGTTGTTCACTAAAGGAATACTTCAAAATCGATCCTGAGTAACGCACATACTCGGCGCCTTTGTATTGCGGTCCGTGTAAATGTCCAAGGGCGACATAATCAAACTCAGTAAAGAGCTTTGGCGATATTTTATCGGCGCCACCAATACTGAGCGGTCGCTCTGATTCTGACTCACTGCCACCATCCAAAAAGCAATGGCTTATCACCACTTTGGGTAAGCCTTGGCTATCGTGCTGACGCACTTTTTCCAGCAACACATCCATGGCCATTTCGTGGCTCGATGCCTCACACTCAAACACTTGCCGTACTGTTGCAGGTTCAGCGTAAGGCAAGGGATAAAAAACCACATCACCGCTTGAACTTGACAAAGTAATAGGATGAATGTCAGCACTCAAGGGGCCAATAATATGTAACCCACTTGCCGCCATTTGTTTTGCCGCAAACCCTAAGCGCTCGTGGCCATCGTGGTTGCCGGCAATCATAATCACTTGCACGCCTAAATCCTGTACTAAGCGGTTGAGCACATCATCTAACAGCGCGACCGCGTTTGCTGGCGGAATCGATCTGTCATAAATATCCCCCGCCACAATCACAGCATCCACCTTGTGCTCATCTGCTAATGCAATAATTTGCTCGAGCACAAAGGCTTGATCATCCAGTAATGACTGATTGTGTAACTGACGACCTATGTGCCAGTCCGAGGTGTGGATAAATTTCATAATCGCTCTTTTAAAGAAGTGGTAGCGCTAAACCCGAGCGCATGTGCCGGCACATCAACGCAAAAATAAGGCAGACGAGATAGACACTGCATGCAAATCGTATTAAATAAAGACATAGCGTTTAAATGCACATAGAAAAATGAGAAGCCTAAAAAGTGCATTAAAATTGACAGGTTATACTATTCAAAAACCTTGAAAGAGTACACCTATTGCTAAAGTAGGAAGAGACGTTGCGATCATCTTTAGAGGATATTCTGAGCGATATCCACCTCAGCTAAACTTATGAGCCAAGGTGAACGTCACTCAGATAAGATAAGATAAGATAAGATAAATTAACTTAAGCTTACGCGCTAAGATTAGCTAATCCGCCATTTAAGGCTGCGCTTATTGATAAGAAACAATCAATTAGAACAAGTGATATTGCGTTGCGAGGAGTTTAAAGCTCATGGCAAGGGACATAGTCACGACGAGTGGCTTGATGATCTTCGTGCCTTTAGTCACAACCAGACGAGAGCCCAAAGTCGCGCCAATCGCTTGTCCTGCGAGCATGACCAACCCCAATAACCAAATCACTTTGCCGCCCAAGGCGAAGAAAATCAGCGAAGCTATGTTGGTTGAGAAATTAAGTAGTTTCGCGTGAGCCGTAGCCTTAGCCAAACCAAAACCTGCTAACGATACAAACGCCAGCGCAAAAAAGCTGCCAGTGCCTGGACCAAAAAAACCATCGTACAATCCCACACCTAAGGCGGCAGTGAACGCAAACGCGGTAGGTGTCAGTACTTGATGCTTATCGTCTTCAGAAATCTTTTTCGAAAATAAGAAGTAACAACCAATTGCCAAAATCAAAAATGGCAACATTAATTCCAGCACTTTGGTATCGACGAGTTGAACGAGAATAGTGCCTAATGCCGCGCCGATGAACGCACAGATCAAGGCTAACTTTACGGATTTAAGATCCACGAGTCCTTTACGGACAAAGTACAAGCTCGCAAAAAAACTGCCGCCACAGGCCTGCAGCTTATTTGTGCCTAAGGCAACCGCAGGCGGCAAGCCAGCCCACATGAGTGCAGGAATCGTCAACAAGCCACCGCCACCGGCTATAGCGTCGATAAAACCTGCCACCATAGCGACGGCAAAAAGTATCGCAGCGATTTGTAGCGTCAGTTCAAATTCCATAATGATTTATTATTCTTCTGATAAAAAAGGGAGTGATTGCTGGGCATTAGACTGCGTTTGCCAAATAAACGCAAAGGAGTTATTGTCATCGCTGCGTGAGTTAAACTCACACAAAATCTGTAATCCTGTTCGAATCTCCCAACTGTAGGACATCAAATGTTGACCGAACTGCCGCCACTCAATTCCCTCCGTGCTTTTGAAGCGGCAGCACGCTTGCAGAGCATGACATTAGCCAGCAAGGAGCTGCATGTCACCCATGGTGCGGTCAGTAAACAAATCCGAGTATTAGAGGATTATTTAGGTTTTGCGCTTTTTGTGCGCTTACATAAAAAAGTCAGTTTAACCGATGAAGCCAAGCGCTATTTGCCCCATGTCCAAGCCGCGCTGCAAACTCTGTCAAGTGCAACGAGTGACCTACGCCGCCAGCCTTCTAAGCCACAAACCTTAGCCATCAATGTGCTGCCAAGCTTAACCATTAATTGGCTCATCCCGAGAATGGAGCAGTTTAAGTCCCGCCATCCGCACCTTTATGTCGATTTGTCGATTGGTGACTTTGCCGTGGACTTTAGCCAAGGCCGTTATGATATTGCGATTCGCAGCTGCACAGCTATTCCTAAGGGCGCGAATTATATCAAACTGATGGATGAGGATTTGTGTTTGGTTTGCGCGCCTTCGTTAGCGCCAAAACTGCAAAATATCGAGGATATCAATCACGTCACCTTACTGAAACACACTACAAGACCCGAACTATGGGAATATTGGGCAGAAAAAGTGGGCTTAACACTCACTCAAGCACAAACCTTTGGCGTCGAGCATTTCTACATGCTGAGCCAAGCCGCCGCCAGTGGCATGGGTGCAGCGCTTATTCCGCGATTTTTTATCGAAGAGCAATTGGCAAACGGCAGTTTAGTCATTCCCTTTGACGCCCCTTTTACCAGCCCCTATCGCTATTACCTCCTCACGCCCAAATCCCCTAGCCTGCCGTTAAAAGCCCAAGCCTTTATCGACTGGTTATTAGAAGTGTTTGCGCCTTATCGCCACTAAACAACATTCGGAATGTCACAGTTTCAGCAAGGTGTAATAACACTATATGTGCCAAATAAAGCTATGGTGTGCTGAAAAACGCAGCAAATTGGCGCAATAAAACGGCAATAAAAAACCACCAAGAAGGTGGTTTTAAACTCAAAGGCCAAAGCAAATCAGGATCAGTGATTGCAATGAGCACCGTGGACATGCTCATGGTCATCATCTTCCATAAACTCGTCATCACCGTCTTGGTGTTGCATTACGCCCCAACCGTCGGTCATACCCCCGAATTCGGCGGCAAAATCATTCAACATGACTTCTTGCTCAACCAAAGTATCGTAATCAGGTACCATATTGAGGCAAACAATGATTTCCCACTTGCCCAGCTCATCATTCAGATTCAGCTCAAGCTCGCCTTGCAAGTCAGAATTTGTGAGTTCTTCTAACGCCGTTTCAGCATCACGTTGGTCATCAAAAACCAAAAAGAAATCAACATCTAACTCTTTTGTTAAATCGATTCCTGCTTCAGCCATTGCGGCCAGCATTTTACCATTGTCATCATCTGGAAATTGCATATCTTGCTCCACTGTTTCAGGCTTATTCTGCCGCAATGATTTGAACTGATTCACCATTAAAGCTGACGATATCGCCCGCAATAATTTTTTTACGTTTACGAGTTTCAACTTCACCATTCACTGTGACTTGACCTTCCTCGATAAAATGCTTGGCTTCGCCGCCGGCATTGCTCATGCCCTGCACTTTTAATACTTTGTACAATTCAATGAAATCTTCGCCAGAATGCAAAGCCAATTGATTAATTTGCGCCACTTAATACACGCCTTCTAAAAATAAACCTGCGGCATTATACCAGCACCGCACAAAATCCGCTGAAGATAATTTGGCTAGAGACGTCTTTCATCGGCGAGTAAACCGAAGACCGATTCATCGAGCCAGTTTTCACCCATTTTGAATTGCTGCCTGAGTAAGCCTTCAAGCCTGAAGCCGCACTTTTCAAGAACCCGCGCCGATGCATGATTATCTTTGGCGCAATGACCAACAAATTTATGCACATTAAAACTTAAGCAGGCCCAATCAATGACCGCCATTAAGCTCTCAGTCGCATAACCCTTGCCCTGGCCCTCTGCGGCCAGCAAGTAACCCACTTCTGCACGCTGCTCATCAAGGCTTTGACAATAAAGGCCTGTCAACCCGACAAACAGCCCTGTATCGACGGTCTCAATCACTAAGGTGAGCCAATCGCCAGAACCGTAAAACCAAGTATCGGAGCGCTGCTGAAACTTACTGCGGATCACCTCTTGCGACTCTGGCACTCGCACATAGCGATTAATCTCAGGATCACTGTGCAACGCATAAAAATGTTCCCAATCGCTGTCTTGTAAGCTCCTGAGTTTCAATCTATCGGTATAGAGTTCCAGCATAGTGACTCCGTGATGAGCAGATAAAACAAAAACGGCAGCAAACGCTGCCGTATCAAATAAGCTGTAAAACTTATGCGCGGCTGGTCACTTCAAGTAAATGAAAACCAAACTGCGTTTTAACAGGACCTTGAACTTCGTTTAATGGCGCGCTGAAGACGACTTCATCAAACTCTCTCACCATCATACCAGGACCGAATGAACCCAATTCGCCGCCTTGGGCACCTGATGGGCAAGAAGAGTGCGCGCGAGCAATTTGAGCGAAATCCGCGCCTTCCAATATTTGCTGTTTCAGCGCTTGGCATTGCTCTTCGCTGCTGACTAACAAATGTCTTGCTGTTGCCTGGACCATAGTAAAACTCCTGTGAGGATCATGAGACATTTGCCCCAAATATCATTGAATACCCATTAAAACATCCGTTTTAACAGGTTTTGAATCAACAGTATAAAAACTTTCTGTTGAATAAAAAAGTCTTAAAATGCCGTCATTCACATCAAAGTCAAATAACGACATATTACGGACTAAGCCTGTTTAGACGCTATCCAACGATCGATTTTGTTTTCCATGACCGCCATAGGTAATGAACCTGAGGTGAGGATTTGATCGTGGAACGCTTTTAAATCAAATTTATCACCCAAGGCTTTTTCAGCGCGGGCGCGCAGTGCCAGGATCTTCAGCTGACCGACTTTGTAAGACAAAGCTTGACCAGGGATCGCCATATAGCGCTCCACTTCAGCAACTATGTCACTTTCAGCCATCGGCGAGTTGTCTTTCATGTACTGAATCGCTTGTTCACGACTCCAGCCTTTTGAATGGAGACCGGTATCCACCACTAAGCGCATAGCACGCAGCATTTCATCGGAAAGCTTGCCAAAATACTGATAAGGATCAGTAAACAAGCCCATCTCAATACCTAAGTACTCAGCATACAGTGCCCAACCTTCCTCGAATGCCGTATAGCCACTGAAACGCTGGAACTCAGGCACACCGGTTAGCTCTTGCTTGATTGCAATTTGGAAATGATGCCCAGGAGCAGCCTCGTGTAAAGATAAGGTCGTCATTCCCCACTTTGGCTGCGCCTTGAGGTTATAAGTGTTGATATAGAACACGCCAGGACGACTGCCATCCACCGCTGGCGATTCGTAAGAAGCACCCGCCGCAGATTGTTCTCTGAAGCTTTCAACCGGCTTGACCACGTAATCAGCTTTTGGCATCACATTAAAGTAGTTAGGCAGCACTTGATTGATTTTATCTTTCAACACCATATAACCATCAATCAAACCTTGACGATCACTGTAGAAATATTGAGGTTCGGAAGATAAAGACGCGAAAAATGCTTTCAAATCGCCCTTAAAACCGACTTGCTCACGTACCTTATCCATCTCAGATAAAATTCGCGCCACTTCACTTAAGCCAATTTGATGAATTTCATCCACAGACATAGTGGTCGTTGTATGTGAGTTCGCCAGATGCTGATACCAAGCTTTGCCGTTAGGTAAACCAGACCAACCATCAGTCGCCCGCGATTTGGGTAAATAGGTTTGCTTAAAGTAATCACGCAAGTCCGTTAACGCTGGCACGATACGTTCGGCTATCATGGCTTGATAACGAGCTGTCAATTCCGCTTTATCTTGCTCAGAAAAACTCTCAGGAAAATGTTGAATGGGCGAGTAGAAAATGCTCTGAGTCGCATCAGTCGTTAGCATAGCGTCTAACTGGGGAATAATGCGCTCTACCAACACCCGAGGTAACACCACTTTACTTTCAATGCCTTGATTCATCCGATTTTCAGCAAGTGCTACCCACTTGATGAAACCATCGACTCTCTGTTCCCAATTACGATAATCTTGAACAGTATTAAAAGGTTGTGCACTCTCGCCACTTCCCAGCTGCACCATGATAATAACAGTACTATAGAACTGGCTTATCGGCATAAAGCGAGATGGGAAAGTTTCGTCCACTAACGCCATATCACGGTCATAAACAAACAAGTCATAACTTAACTGTAAATCAGCGGGCAGTTGCTTTGGATCTATCGCGCGCACCTGAGCTAAATAGTGAGTATTAAGATCATGGCGAGCCTTGAGGTAATCTTCGGTCAGATCCCCGCCAAAATCGGCGTTATAGTCATTAACGCCGACAAAAGTGGCGTAGATGGGCTCAAGCTTTAGGTAATCTTTAAAATAAGCATCCACAAGCGCTAAATAACGCTGTTCGGCCGTTTGTGTTTCGCCCTGCTCTGCAACTGCATTAGCTTGGCTGTTTTCTTGAACTGCAGTGGCTTCAGGCTTAGAACAGCCTTGAAGGGTGAAGATTAACGCTATCGATCCTGCCAATAAACCCAATTTCATTTTAATATTTTTCCTTTTTGGCCCGATATTGCAGAACTGTTTCTATACTTAGTTCAAGGTCTGCTATCGGAGTTAATCTATGATCTACTCGTTCCGCAACTCAGGTTTCAGGGATCCAGAAACTGGAGTCTATAACCAAACCTATTTCATGGAAGTATTCAACCGAGAATGGCATCGTCACATGAGAGAACACCAAAGCTTGGCACTATTGTATCTGTGCCCTCACATTCATGAAACCGTCAAACAACCCCATTTACTCGAATTCTTTACCAAACAAGTGCAGGAAGCACTATTAAGAGCAACAGATATGATTGCTAGGCTTGATCATAATCACTTTGCGCTGGGTTTATTCAACATAGATGAGGTGGGAACTGAGGTAGTATTAAAGCGAATAGAACAACAAATATCTGACTTTAACCAAGATTTTGGTAAAAATCATAAGCTGACAATCGATTATAAACTTGCCGCCTGCATTTGCTTACCGACGCAAGAAAACAAAATCGAGTCACTCTTCAGTAATGTCAGCCAACTCTCACAAGATCTTGAAAAAAGCCATGATCAATCACAAGCTTTAATCCGCTTGCAGTAAGCTTGTGTTGTAATTAGTAGCAAAGAAAAAGCCCCTTTCGGGGCTTTCTAATTCAAACGCTAAACTGCCAAGCGATTACAGTGTGATGTTATGCATACGTGCTTTCTCTTTGATATAAGAGATATAGCTATTTGCACTCTTCTCAGTCTTCTTATCATTAGCAGCTAATACTGCACGGTTATAAGCTGACTTGTACTGTTTCAAACTTAAATGAGCCAAAGCTAATTCAAAGTTTGCTTCGCCAGGATGATCAATGCCCATGGATATGGCTTTTTCAAGCACAGGTATCGCAGCAGTGTATTGTTCATCCAAGTTTAGTAAGCGACCTTGTTTCAGGTAAGTCTTACCATCCTTGCTTATAGCGGCAGCTTTACCATAATAATCAGCTGCTTGCTTAAACTCTTTAGCATTTTGATAGAAACCAGCCAAAATCTCTAAGGACTTAGCATCCTCAGCAATCAAGCCTGATTTCATGTGTTTCTGATAAACTTTAGCAGCTTGATATGGAGCACCTTTCTGTGCCATCAATTGTGCTAAACGGGTAATGTTACCTGCGCTATCTAAGAAACCATTTCTATAAGCTAAATCGTAAGTAGCAAGAGACTTGTCATAGTCTTCAACCATCAAATAAAACTGCGCTAATTGAACCCAAAGTCTGCCATCTTCTGGGAATAATGGCACCATGACTTCTAACACGCCAACAGCTTTCTTATACTTCTTCTGGTTGAAGTACGCTGTCAGTTTCATCTGATACAGACCTTTATCAGGAGCTTCAGCTAATGAAAGACCTTTATCGGCCACTTCAATGACTTTATCCCACTGTTTTAGCTCTGAATGCGCAATACCAATACGACGGTATATTTGAGAATCAGATTTACAAGTGAATTCCATCCACTTGTAGTAGTAAGGAATCGCCTCCTTAAACTTCTTCTCTTGTAACAGCAAATCCGCATAAAGACGCATAGTTGCAGCATGATCTGTGCCGCCTAAAATATCAGCTTCAACAGCTTGTTTTAGGTACTTGATCGCGGTATCCATTTTGCCTTTTTCGGCATAAAAGTTACCCAACATACGTGCAACATAAGCTTTATCGAAATCGTTCTTAGCATTTGCTTCGAGCAAAATAGCAATGGCTTCATCTATCTGGCCATTAGTGTAAGCTTCGAACGACTTTTGAACTTTCTTCGCTGCGCCTTCGCCTACCGCTTTAGATTGACGTTTGTCGATAGGACACTTTTCTTCCGCTACCGCAGAAGAAAGCGTTAATGTCCCGCCACAAACAGAAAGCAATAATAGAGCTGCGATTTTATTAACATTACGCATCGTTATTTGCCTCCCTTATCTAAGGTAAAGTCCAGCTGAACTGTCTGACCAGGTTGCTTCAGTGGTTTGCCATCAACAATCTTTGGCTTGTACTTCCACTTCTTCAGTGCGCGAATCGCTTCTTTATCAAATAAACGCTTTGGCTCTGCTTGAATAACTTCAACGTCATCGATACCACCGAGTTCGTTGATGGTGAAACGAAGTTGTACCCAACCTTCTTTCCCGTCACGCGCCGCAGCAATTGGATACTGAGGTTCGATACGAACGATAGGCGTTGCATCACCATCGCGAGTCATCATATTGCCTAATTTGAAACCAGTACTTGCACCGCCAGCTTCTACACCACCCATATTGAACGACATTGATGTATCAATATTACTTGATGAATCAGGTGGCGTTGTATCAGGCTTCTGTGGTTGCTCTGGTGGTGGTGGTGGCTTAGGCACTACCCTTGGCTTATTCTGTGCTTTTGAATCCTGTCTATCCATAGTGATTTCAATTACAGGGGTCTCGGCCGATGTTTCGCCGCGCTGTGCGCCGCCACCGACCAAGAACGCCATAAAAGAGAACAGAGCAAAAGTCACAGCAGCACCAATAATGATCGATACTAGTGCTCTTAGCATATTAATCGTTCCCCGCAGATACCGAAATTTTATCTATACCAGCTGCTTTCACTTGGTCTAGAACTTTCACAACTAAGCCGTGCATTGCGTCTTTGTCTGCCTGAATCAATACAGCAGCTTCAGGAGCTTCAGCCAGCATACGTTCAACGTTTGCTGTTACACGTTCGATATCAACCTGACGGTTTTCCATCATGATCACGCCCGTTTTGCTGACGCCGATAAAGATGTTCGCCGAAGGCTTTGAAGTCGCTTGTGAAGCTTTTGGTTTGTTATAGTCCAAACCAGATGGTTTCACGAATGACGTTGTTACAATGAAGAAGATTAGCATGATGAACACGATGTCGAGCATCGGTGTCATATCAATTTGCGCTTCCTCATCTATACTGGAATGCTTTTTACGTGCCATGTTCAATCTCTCTCTAGTGGTGCGGCATGCTGTCTTTTAGCTTTTCTAAACTGATCTTCATTTTGGCATCAAGGCGAGTACTGAAGAACACTCCCGATAATGCCGCAACCATACCTGCCATCGTAGGCATAGTCGCCATTGAAATACCAGCCGCCATCAAACGAGCATTACTCGTCCCCTGAACTGCCATCACATCGAACACTGAAATCATACCGGTTACGGTACCTAACAAACCTATCATTGGACAAATCGCCACTAAGGTTTTAATAATCAGCATACGTGCATTCAAATCTTGCTTCGCTTGGGACATCCAAGCTTCACGGATACGGTGTGCATACCAAGAGGTCGTTTCCTCTCTGGCGTCCCATGCAGCTATGATTGCTTTATGTTGCTTTGGTGATATCCAATTAAGATACCAATAACGCTCAAGCATCAATACCCACATTAAGAACAGAACAGCCGCTACAAGCCAGAGGACGTCGCCTCCGGAGGCCATGAAGCCCCTGACGGAATCCCAAATGTCCATCAGGTATAGCATCATTAGTCAGCCCTCTTCTCAGCATGTGCTGCGATGATACCAGCACTTTGCTCTTCAAGGATCTGAACGATTGACTTGCTACGCGCAACAACAACTGCATGCATTAACATTAACGGTAGTGCAGCAACCAGACCTTGAACTGTAGTGATAAGCGCCATAGAAATACCGCCCGCCATCAGTTTTGGATCGCCAGTACCAAATAATTGGATACTTTGGAAGGTTGCAATCATACCCGTTACTGTACCTAACAGACCCATCATAGGTGCGATAGCGGCCAGTACTTTAATGATTGAAATACGCGCTTCTAATGCTGGAGTTTCTTTCAGAATCGCTTCATCAAGTTTTAACTCTAACGTTTCAACATCAACGTCTTTGTTTTCTTGGTAAACTTTTAAGATACGACCTAAAGCGTTGTTACCAGGCTTATCGACGTTCTTACGTTGGCTATTAACGCGAGCGCCAATGATAGTCATAGTGACAAGACGTTCGATAGAGATTAATAAACCCAGTGCTAACAGAGCAATAATGATGTAACCGATAGTGCCACCGGCTTCTAAACGGTCTTCAAAGCTAGCTTTGTTAGTGAAGATGTTTAGCAATACACCGCGTGCAGGGTCAACATAAAATGGTGCAGTACCTGAAGTGATTTTTTCCCAGTCAGCAACCGCACTAACTTGGTAACCTTCTGGTTGCTGAGATAACTGCTGAATTAAACCTAACTCAGAGTTATATACAACATACTTGCCATCGGCTGTTAAGTTGTAAGAACCGATACGGTGAATAGTCGTTGTTTTAACGCTTCCGTCGATACCGGTAACAGAACCTTCGAACTTAACAACTTTGCCAGATTGCGCCATTTCAAACAGCTGCTCTTGCCAGAATTGCTCTAGTTCTTCGATTTTAGGTAATTGCTTACGCGCACCTAAATCAGCAATAAATTTATCACGATTTGGGTATTGAGCACTGATGTTTGAGCTTGCCAGTTTACCCGCGAAATCACCGGCTTCACCTTTAACCACACCAAACATCTCACCCAAGTCACCTTGAGCAGTTTTCAGATCTTCTTCTAACTGAGCAATTTTACGCTCGTTATCCAAGAACGCTTGGTTTAAATCTTTGCCACGTTGTTTTTCAGCAGCTAAAGCATCTTTTTCACGCTTTAACAGTGCAGCTTTATCACCACGTTCTGCTTGGAATTCTTGCTCGCGTTTGCTGTTGATTTTGCCTTCTGCAGCGCGTTCAACTTTAACTTGTTGCAATAATTGGTCAATCGACTTAGGCGCATCTGCAGCGCTAGCCATACCAGCAGTTAAAGAGAAACTTGCAGCCAACACAGCTGTAGTAATTAACTTCTTCATTATTGTGCAGTCTCCGCAGCAGGAATTGGTAACGCAAATAGATCTAGAGCACCTTGTTTACGGGCAATGCGGATACCTTTAGTCAGTTCACGCAAATAGCTGTCATCTAACTTATCCCAACCCTTAGATTCTGGGTTGTACATCCAGCCAGTCTTTTGATCTAAACTCTGTGCATAAAGAGCAACACGACCTAAGTTAAAGAAGTCAACCAACACTTCTTTACCATCTAGGTTTAACTTACCTTGGTTAACTGCAACCGCACTACCATATTCACGCTCGATGCTATAAGCATCAAGAATTAAACGGTACTTTTCGGCTAAGGTAACTTCAGCAGTATTAAGAAGGTTTTTCAGCTCATTAACACGATTAGTACGTACTTCAGAGTTGAAAGGTAAATCTAATTGAACAAACTGTTCTAATGACTCAACCATTTTAAACATTAATGGCACTACGCCTTGGCGAAGTTTATCAACACCATTGATGTCGCCTTGCACTGAGTCCATTGTCTTTTGTTGATCAGCGACTAAGCTGGCAACGTAATCGTTATATGATTTCAGTGATTCGCGCTCATCTGCGACAGAACCATACTCAAAAAGCATGTCTTGTGCTTGATCGAAATACTTATCAACGTTCTTTTGCGACGCAGCAGCATCAGCATGGATCATACTATCCGCTTTCTGCACGTCGGTAAGAGGATCTGCAACAACGAAGTTGCTGCTCGCTAATGCCAGCACGCCAACAAGTGCAGTAGCGATTTTTGTTCTATTGCTTACCTTGGACATAGTTCCCAACCAATTTGAAGTGAATAAAAAGGTTTAACTTACCAGCAACAAAACGAGAAGCAATTAATGCTCGCCGAAAAAATTACTGTAAGTTCGTCTTTCTCTTGTGATTCTTAGTTTTTTCTTCCCTTTCCTACGCCCCTACAGGCATAGACCCGCTGGCATCATTTCACAAAATGTTGACCTGTGTCAACATTTCAGCCGACTAAAAACTGCTGTAAAGAGGCGCTATGAATAAAAAATTTTACGAAAGGTGTTTTTTTAAACAAAATATCACCAATAAAGTTAATTAAATGGAGTTACCAAAATGCAAATCAAATAAAAAACAATAATAATCAGCAAGTTAATGCCAACCCCTTTCACTCAATAGATTTTTGTCAATTAACATCTTTCAACATGAAACGAACTCAAGCAGGTAATCTTTACTTGCATATTGATTTTGGAATAGAGGATTTTGCAGAGGATGTAGAGCACGGATTCATTAATCAAGGCAACCTTTATGTAGCTGTCATCGAAAGATCGCTTATCTAACCTGAACTCGGGATAAGAAAATTTGAACTAATAGCCCTCCAAGTGATCGGATCTTTCGACCAAGAGAAACCCCATCACACCGGAGGGTCTATGCATAAATTAGTAGAAGTGTTTTCGATGTCGATGATTTTGCGCTGTTTTCATTCCTGAATGGGAAAAATCGCTGTTAACCGATGGCACACGCAAGTGTCAACGCGCTGGCCGTATGACGATGAGCGAAGTGATGACCATCATCATACTTTTCAGATGTCTCACCACCGTGATTTCAAGAACTTCTTCATCGGCTATCTGGCTCATTTATACAAATCCGCTTTTCCTAATTCACTCAGCTATACCCGCTTTCTTGAGGTGATACCGGCTTTGTTTCCTAAATAGGTTGAACTAAAACCGTAGCCGCTGATCTGATCGGCATCGTCTATCAACTTACCCATTAACCGTGTCAAAACCTCGCTATAAAACAACCAACTGGAAGCAATACAACCAAGCCTTAATCAACCGCGGTTCACTTACCTTCTGGATTGATGAGGATGCAATTGCTAAGTGGAAAGCCAAGGTCGAGCAGCCCAAGAAAGGTCGTCCTCAAGTGTTTAGCGACTTAGCCATTACCACTGCGTTGATGGTTAAGCGTATTTTCTCTATGCCACTGCGAGCCTTACAGGGCTTCATCAATTCGGTGTTTAAACTGGGTGACATCCCATTATCTTGCCCGCATTACACCTGCATCAGTAAACGCGCGAAAACGGTCAATATTGCTTTTAAAACCAAGACTCGCGGCGCCATTGAGCACTTAGCTATCGACTCAACAGGCTTGAAGGTCTATGGCGAAGGTGAGTGGAAAGTGAAGAAACATGGCACAGATGGGAAGCGCCGAGTGTGGCGTAAACTGCATATTGCCGTAGATACACATAGCCATGAAATTATTGCCGCAGAACTCAGTTTATCAGGTGTCACAGATGCTGAAGTGATGCCTCATTTATTTAAGCAAACCCATCGAAAAATCCGCAATATCTCGGGTGATGGTGCTTACGACACGAAAGCCTGTCACGAAGCCGTTCGTCGAAAACGCGCTTTAGTGCTTATTCCACCTAGGGAAGGTGCTGCGCTATGGGAACAAGGGCATCCACGAAACTTAGCCGTCAGTTGGCAACAGCTTCATGGCTCAAATAAGCAGTGGAAAAAAAGGTATGGTTATCATCGCCGTTCAATCTCAGAAACCGCCATGTACAGGATAAAACAACTGCTAGGAGGCACGTTAAGCATGCGGAATTATAACGCTCAGGTGGGAGAAACTTACGCGATGATTAGGGCTTTGAACAAGCTTACTGGGCTAGGTATGCCTGAAACCCACTATGTAGCTTGATATTTGAACAATGATGAGAGTTTTGTTCGCTGACTCGATTTAGGAAACAAAGCCGGTGATACCCACTGCTTTAGTGCCGCTTTGCAGCTACTTTGCCAGCCTCAAGAGTGACCCTACTGGCATCGAATTTGCTGATTCAACCAGCATCAAAGTGTGTCATAACCTACGTATTAATCGCCATAAAACCTTGGATGGACTGGCGTGCAGAGATAAAGGCACGATGGGTTGGTTCTATGGTTTTAAGCTGCATTTGATTGTGGATCATCAAGGCGGAATAGTGGCGGCCAAAGTCACCCCTGCGAATATACATGACACGAAACAGGTGAACTAGATGGTGCACAGTGATATAAATAAACTCTATGCAGATAAAGGGTATATCAGTAAAGCACTGTCCACTTAATTGCTGGAGAAAGGCGTCACACTAGTGACAAACGTGCGTAAGAATATGAAAGCGAAGGCGAGTGTCGCACTTCGGAGTTGAATTCGGGTCAACGCAATTGTTACACATTAATTCTCTGCAGACATGAAAGCAAAAACCACTCTTCATCTTTCCTGAAAAATTCATATGAACTTAAAAAAGTCCACTCTCACATAGAGCATGTGTACTATTAGCATTGGTGAGTATCTATACAAATCTGCGATTACATGATGCCTCCTAGGGAAGCTATACCAGCCACTTAGTCGCTGTTTTAAGATAATATTTACTTTATAAAACTAACATAGAATAAATGTACATAATGAGTATCATTTGAAAATATCTAAATGAACAGTTCAAAAACACTTTTATATTTGATTTTAAATTACGTTCGTAACACTTACCCTTCTGCGCAAAACTTTATCCAGTTGATTACTATCCAATGAATGATTGTTTAGTTTTAATTGATACTGCCACTTTTAAAACAAACACCATCACAACAACTGAAATAAACGAAACAATTCTAAAAGATAATACTTAAGACTTACGACCCACCATTTTAACCTTAGAGTTAAAGACTAAACTTTTGTAGCATCGACTTTGAAGAAAGAGCCCCGAAACACAGTCTACAGCTGTATTCCTCTTAGTTTCTTTACTGATTCCAGAGTGCAACACCTGTTATAATTTTGGTTTAAAATGTTGATTAACTGTTTGCAATATGATTGTATTGCGCTGGAAGAGTGATCCAGGAGTCTATATTGTTCCTAGATCTCAGACGGAGATTTAGGAAACTAAATAGTTTTCGAATCACAGACAAAGATAACTTTCTTGTTCAAACGGCTTGAAAGAAATTAAGAAAAAAAATCATATGTCCAGGGAGATAGACAATGCTTATGAATAGCTTATTAGCTAAATCTGTGCGCTTAGCACTGATTGGCGGTGCCACAGTTGCAGCACTTAGTTCTACAACTGCATTTGCAGCTGAAGAAGATGGTGCAAACAAAGTTGAACGTATTGAAGTTACAGGTTCACGTATTAAACGTGTTGATATGGAAGGTCCAAGTCCAGTTCAAGTTTTTGACAAAGCGTTTATTGAAGCAACCGGAACACAAACTGTTGCAGACTTTTTATTTCAATCAAATTTCGCAGGCCCTGGCTTAACCTCAGAAAATGCGACTCTAGCTCAAGGTGCAGGAACTGCAAACTTCGATGCTCGTGGTTTTGGTGATGACTATACCGTATTTTTACTAAATGGTCGCCGTTTGCCAGGGTCTCCGGTGGGAGGTTCAGCCGCAACTGACTTGAATAACATTCCAATGGCTGCGGTTGAGCGTATTGAATTTTTGGCTGATGGTGCATCGGCTATTTACGGTGCAGATGCGATTTCGGGTGTTATTAACATTATCACTAAGAAAGATTTTGATGGTTTGTCTGTTAAAGCTCAGTATGGACAGAACCTTGAACACAGTGATGGCGAGCGCACCTCTTATGAGTTAGTTGCCGGCAGTACAGGTGAAAAACACAGTACTTTAGTTGCTTTTGACTATTTCAAGCAAGAAGTGGTGGAAGCGGTAAATCGTCCTTTGATTAATTCAGCAGTTAGCCCAACTGGTGCTGATGGCCGCTCTCCTGCAGGCTTCCCAGGTACGTGGTTAGAAGAAGATTTTTCTACTGCTTATCCTGTAGCTGATTGTCCTGAATCGAGTAAACGTCCAACTACAGTAACTGATGCAGGCTTCGAGTGTGCGTATGATGTTGCGCCATTATATCAAGCGGTTCCTAAATCAGAACGTTTCAACTTATTTGCATCTCATCATCAAGAGTTTTCAGATAATTTAAGCGGTTTCTTTGAAGCTCGTTACTCTCGCGCTAAAACAGAAGTGCGCAACGGTGCGGCGCCTGGTTTATTCGAAGTGCCAGCATCATCACCAGAAAATACTTTCGGTCGAGATATGCTTATCTATCGTCGAACAGTTGACGCTGGACCACGCTCACGTGATGGCGTTAACACAGCAACAAACTTAGCTTTTGGATTAGATTATCGTTTAAATGACAGCCATACGGTTTCTGGTTATTACGCAAAAAGCTGGGTGAATCAGAATCAAATGGGGCTTAATGGCCAAATTTCAAAGAAAGGTCTTTCAGATGCGGTTGCTGCAGGTCTAATTAAGCTAACAGAATTGAACCCTGCTGAACTATGGACCACAGAACCACATACTGCAGCGAATGGCAAAAAATATTGGATTTCAATTCCGACTCATCGTCAGGCGGCATTAACTGAAGAGATTGCCAACATTGGTATGAATGGTGACTTCGAAGTGATGGAAGGCTTAGGTTATGCAGTAGGTTATGAAACTCGTAAAGAAACCTATTACGATTATACTGATATAGCTCAAATTACTGCTGATGTTGCTGGTGGTGCTGCATCTTATGGTATCGGTGACCGCGAAATGAAAGCTGCATATGCAGAAATTGCGTTTACTCCAATTGAATCGTTAGAGCTTTCAGGTGCTCTACGTTATGACGATATCACAACTTCTGTTTCTGATCTCGGCAGTAAAACAACCTACAAGTTAGCCGCATCATGGCGCCCGGTGGATAGCTTGCTGCTTCGAGCATCTCACGCAACAGGCTTCAAAGCCCCAGCTTTAGGTCAACTTTTCTTAGGCGAGAGCTTTGGTGTAACAAGTGCTATTGATACTAAGGCTTGCCAAGCAGATCCAGTAAATGGCTGTAGTAAACGTGAACTTCAATCTAAAAGTGGTGGTAATAAACAGTTAGATCCTGAGGAGTCAACTTCTTACAACTTCGGTTTCTCTTGGGAAGCTATTGAAGGGTTAAGTATTACGACAGATTACTGGAATATTGAAGTTGATGGAAAAATCGGCTCACTTGGTGTTCAAGAAATCATCAACAACGAAGACAAATACCCACAGTTAGTGCATCGTGTAGGTGGAAATTTGTACCATCCTGATGCATATGTTGCAACCAACTTACAGAACCTAAGCTCTGAAAAAGGTCGCGGTGTTGACTTCGATATTGGTTATAATTTTGACTTAGCTGGCGGTACTATGAGCCTAGGTCTGAAAAGTTCTTATTTAATTGAGCATTTGCGTCAGTCTTCTGCCACTCAACCTCTTTGTGATGATGCAGGAACGACTAGTGAACCAGAATGGCGTCAAAACCTGCGCGCTAGTTGGGAAACCAGCGATTACGGTGTAAGTGCGAATGCTAGATATATAGGTGAAACTACAGATAATCCAGCTGGTAAGCTAACAGGAACTTGTAATTCTCAAGATCCAAGCAGAATTGTAACCGCTGACTCTTATACTCAAATCGATCTTCAAGCTTTCTACTTCTTACCAACAGGAACAAAGTTAACGGTTGGTTTACGTAACGTGTTTGACGAAGCACCGGTGTACTCAGAAGAAGCTGGTGGCGGTTGGCCTTTCTATGATCAAGCTCTGTATGACAATATGGGTCGTTACATGTACTTATCATTGAGCCATTCGTTCTAATATCAGTTCGAAGTTCAAATTTCGAGTTCTTTAATAAGCCCTAATTTTTAGGGCTTATTTTTATCAATTTGATTATATTCAAGTTGCCATAAAATCAATACGAGCGTAAGTAAATAAAGTTCTTGTATTTTTTCAACTCTTAAAATTTCAATCATTTTTTAGATGCACAAACTAGGATGGTAAAAACTTCGAAGTGCGAAACTCGCTAATTAAGCTAATTGGTTAAACACTACCGCTGGCTTAAAATTCAAACATTTCTTAGATCGATAGTTAATCCTGCTCTGAGCAAATTCGATTAATTCATCCCCTCTTTTTTGACATACTGTCACGTAAACTGTTGGCATATTAATTTGCGCCTCTTTCAGAAGAACGATAATATCCGCAAAATACACCTTAGTATCCAGTGCGTTTGCTATCTCTTCATGCTTAGCAAACTCTCGACCATTATCCGCGGTTATCGTTAACATGGACTTTGGCGAGATAAAGCGTACCACTTTCCAGCAGTAGGCTTCTTCTACACCTCAATTTGTGTGTCGCAGTTATTAACTGAATTCTGGATTATCAATCTCAGTTGCAAGATGCTTTACCTGAATATTTAAATTACAAGCAAAAAAAATGACAAACCCATTAATTTGGATTTGTCATTTTATTTTTTAAAACATTTTTAAATTTAGTTTTCTAGAACTTGTAATCTATTGAAGCATAGAAAGTACGTCCTAAGGAATCAGTATATCTTGGGTCATAGCCAACTTGGTGACCAGCACCACTTGCACGTAAGGATAATGGTGGAGCGACGTCAAACAAATTATTAATACCAACTGATAGCTTTAAATCATCAATAATAGTGTATTGAGACTGGAAGTTAACAGTTGTATAAGATGGTACCGCTAACTGGATCAATTTGTTACTACCGGAGATACTTCCCACACGAACGTTGTTCTCTTGGTCTGCATAACCTGAACGATAACGAATTGTAACTGAGTTATCAAAATCGCCAGTTTTCAGAGTGCTAACTAACTGTGCTGTAGTGCGGAAGACAACTGCGTCATCATCGCCAAATTTACCTAAGCTAGAAATCCAATCATTATCTGTTCCTGGACGAGTATACTCACTATTAGTAATATAAGTTCCTGACAATGTGTTATTTAAACGACCAAATGAAAGATCATGTCCTAACGTCAAATTCCAGTCATATCCTGCATTTTTGGATTTGCCGACGTTAAGATCAGAGTAAACAATTGCAATTTCTTCTTCGCCAGTTCCTTTGTTTAACTTAGTTGTAAACAAATCTCTATAACGAGTAGGATCTGCCATTATTTGAGATTCAGTCACACTAGCGACCATGTCACTTAATTCAATATTCCAGTAATCTAATGAAAAACTGAAATCGGAATCAGGAGCATATACAAAACCAAGAGAATACTGTTTAGATGTCTCAGGTTTTAACTTAGCATTACCTTCGCTAAAGGCTTCATACTGCTGTGAACTTGTAGGGCATAGTGGTGCTAGAGGATCAGAAGTGCCTGCAAAAGGACATACTTCATACGAACCACTTGTGACACCATAATCAACTCTAGGGTTAGCAATTGACAGCATTGAAGGAACTTTGAAACCGGTTCCAGTTGAAGCTCTTAATAATAGATCTTCTGTTGCCTGATAACGTAAAGATATTTTATAAGTAACAGCACTTTCAGAATCATTTACTGTACTTGAACCTGGAATGGCAACTCCTGCGTCATCATAAGCAAAATCATTAGTGATAGCGCCAACATTATCATAGCGCAGCGAGCCTGTAAGTTCTAAGTCCGTAATAACAGGAACAATTAACTCAACGAATGCACCATAGCTGTCACGCGCTAAATCATATTCCGTGCCAGTATTAGAACCCAATAACAAATCTTGCTTATTTGCTTCTGCTATTGAAGACACATAATGAGTATTACGGAACTCAGCACCCGTACCTAAATATGCAGTACCTGCGGATGTTTCAAAAATAGGCATAGAGGCTTTAGCATCAAACGCTTTGACTTCAGTTGTATCATTACTCCAGTTGCCATTAAATTGCGTCTGACTCAACAGATCTTTGCCTTCTTGGCTAATTTGATCTGGCGTTGCAAAAATATCTACTTTACCTGTAGCCATTAAGGCCATGAAATCGTCGAAAAGAGGATATCCACCGGCCACATTCTCATCAGTATCATTTTTAGAGTATGTAAAAGCAGCTGAATAATCAATCTCGCCCGCAAGTCCCTCAATGCCCGTCACTATGTGCGTAGACTTTGTATTCCATTCAGTAGCACGTCCGCCAAGTGGTAATGCTCGCCACTGTGCATCCACCTTCACTAAATTATCTTGCTGGGCTGGATTCAAATTTGGAATAATCCATTGATCAACTAACGGCGAATCAGTTGGTATGGTAAAGAAGCCTGTTGCATTGGGTGCAATACGAGTAGTTTGAGAAAAATCAGAATACATCATATTTGCAAAAAGCTTAATGTCATCGGTTAAAGCAAAATCGGCACCTAGAATAACAGAGTCACGTGAACTTTCTGGCAAAATTTCAACTGTTGTAGTGTAGTCAAATTGACATGAGTCCACAACTTGGAAATTGTCAGGCGCACAATTGCCATTTGTCTTCAAATATGGGTTGAAAACAGTGGTCTTCTTTTCACCATTCTCCATATAAGTGACTCTGGCGTTACCAGGAATAGCATTCGGAGATCCCTTAACGTAATAATACTCTTGATTATTACGATTAAAGTTAATAATCCCAGTTTTAGCAAAATCACGATCCGTTGCTTTTAGTTGCTCTTGCTCGTCATGTCCAACAGAAAATAAAATGTTAAAACCATCTTTTTCATAATCACCAAAGCCACCAGTGAATGAAAGATTACTGCTTGTACCTCCCGATTCCTGTGGTTTGTTGTAACGCGCTGCTACGTTGAAACCTTGAAGATCTTTTTTGGTAATGAAGTTAACAACACCCGCAATAGCATCTGAACCATACAATGCAGAAGCACCATCAGTTAATACCTCTACACGCTCAATTGCCGCAAGAGGAATACTATTTAAATCAATTGTTGAACCTGAACCACGGGGCGCCATTCTGCGTCCATTCATTAAGACGAGTGTGTAACTTGAACCCAAACCACGTAAAGAAGCAGATTTTACACCACCACCACCACCACCAACTGAATCTGCGTCAGTTGTAAATCCTTGCATTGATGGTAAAGATTGGACTAAATCACCAGCACTAGTCAGGCCAGTTCTATCAATATCCTCTCTTGAAATTACAGTGATCGGAAGTGAGCCTTCCATATCCGTGCGCTTAATACTTGAACCAGTAACTTCAATACGCTCGATCTTCTCGCCCTGAGCTTCCGCGGCAATAGCTGCTACTGATGTAAATGCTAACGCAGCAACTCCACCAACAAGAGCCAAACGTACTGAGTTTGCTAAAAAATTGTTTTTATGCATTGACTATCTCCCGATGTACTAGTTGTTTTTATTTTTAAACTGTTTCTGAGGCACTAAAAGACCACAGCTAAACAAGTTGCAACAATAGAAACACATGCCCAAGAAAGTATCAACAAAAATAAAACAAAAGTATTACACCAAAATAATCGCAAAAAACAATAAAAACAACAAATAACAATAGCTTACACATCGTTAAGGAATAGACAAAAAAAACAACAAATGCAACAGTAAGTCTTAATACTTAATTTTTGCTAAAAAAAATGCCTTCCTAACCATAAGTTTAGCACTTGCATAGTGCTGTCATGCTCTATACAGCTAAGGAGAAAAAATCATAAAGTCTTGATACAAGAAAAATTAATAATTAAATTAAATCAAATATTTGAGAGCGAAAAAACTTCAAAACGCTCCTTTACGGCTTACAGAACTTTTAAAGTGAACACTGATTTTTGCCGAAGGATTATGAAAAATTTAAATGTTGCACAAGGACTAAAGATTTGCTGTATCAATAAATACACTCTCCAAAATGAATTTGAAAAGTGTCAACGCTATTCGGGACGGGTCATTTTTTCAATAAAAAGCCAGTCATTGCTGACTGGCTTTTTGGGTAATATCTGAAAAGGTTCTTACTTCAAAGAACCTGAAACTTAGAGCGTGTAACGGATACCGATTGCAACGCCGTCAGATTCAGAAAGTGCCATTCTGGCTTCATGTTCCCCAGAAAAATCACTGTAATCTTTACGTGCTTCTACGTACAGAACTGTGTTTGGATCCCACACAAAGTGCAAACCGACAACGACAAACTGACGCTTAAACTCATCTGTAGGTTTGGCATTGAAGTTTGGCTGGATAACATAATCTTTACCGGCATCAAGCACGTTGTAAGAAATGAATGGACGTAGGCCATTGTCAAACTTGTAAGAAACTAAACTTTCAATACCATAGGCATCTTTGATCAAACGACCAATGTTGTCAGTATCATGGTTTTCTTGTCTGTTAACGTTTGCAGCAGCATATAAGCCATTATTATCGAAGTTACCCCAAGTGATACCTGCACCGTAGATAAGATCAACCGCTGTGGTTTGTTCGCCGTTACCATAGCTCACTTCAAATTCACCACGGTTAACGCCGGCAGTCAACGTCAACATGTCAGTAGCTTTATATGTTAGTGCAGCGCCGTATGTATAGTTAAACTCGACTTGCTGAGCATCATCAGCACCATTTCCCCAACGTTCAGCACATTCTTCCTGACTTACTTCTGGCTCATATTTTCCGCCATCTAATTTTCTAAGATCACAAGTATAGAAGCTGCTGTTTTTCAACTGCGCTTGAACTGCGAAGCTAACATCGCCAAAGGCATTGCGATACTGGACCGTTTTATCACCACGACCCACGCCGTTTACCGCGCCGTCATCTTTGTTATAAGTGTAAACACCTGCAGTGTTGCCGTCCCACACAAAACCGTAGTTAGTGTTGTAAACGACATCGTACCAAGCACCCCACTGCTTACCGATAGTGAGTGTTCCATAAGTGTCATGGGATAGACCTGCGTAACCTAAACGGTTATAGAAGAACTCTTCTTGAACAGATTCGAAGCGATTGTTATAGACGATATCGCTGCTACCCACTGGGTTTACGCCCCACTCTAATTTAGCAAAGGCTTTCCAACCGTCAGTCAACTCACGATTAAAACCAAAATTAATGCGAGATGCGCCGTTAACAACCTCAGTTTCCCCTTGAGTGTTGATCACGCGTGCATCAATAAAACCACCGATTTCTACGGCATTTTTATTATCTTTATAGATCTCGATAGCCGAGACTGATGGTACTAAAAAAATTGCTGCAAGCGCAGTTGCTACTAACGTCTTGTTCATTTGGTGCTTAACCTTTTTTTGTTTATGTTCTGCCAACGTCATTCCGTTGTTATATTTCCTTACAATTTCCGCTTAAAGGGTAGCAAATTTTCAATATCCCCTCAAAGCGAAACCTAAAGAATATGTCGATTAACATCACAAAAACAAACCAGTTAACCTCTACAAAACAGGTTAAAACGCTACATTCGCCACCTATCGCAACACATAAGGAACATTAAAAACACTAAATTAACAGCAACTGCTTTGACGCAATATCCATGTAGTTTAGTTTCATTATCGAAAATACCGGTTCTGCAATAGGGCCAATTTGCTTATCAATGTAGTATTGGTAATCAATTGGTGACGTTCTGTACAGTAAGGGTTCCGGTCCATTTACAGTAATCAGGTAGTCAATTTGCGCCCCACGCTTGCCAAAAGAGGCATCACCTGTTAGGCCGCATAGTTGCTGGGCGACTTTAACATGTGGTGAAGATTTAGCCGTGTAATCTTCAATATTGCGCCGCATGCGTTTACGAAATACCAAATCATTATCCAACTGACCATCAAGCAGTTTTTCAAACACGCTGGCTAAATAAATACTGATATCCCTTTGGTTAAACATTCGCTCATAGAGTGACTCTTGGACTTTGCGCGCTAAGGGGCTCCAATCACTACGCACTTGTTCCATACCTTTAAAGGTGAGCTCAAGTTCATCGCTCGCATTGCGCCACGCGCCAACATAACGTTTTTTACTGCCTTCTAATGAGCCTCTTAAGGTTGGCATAAAGAACTGCTCGTAATGCCGCTCAAACTGTAACTCGAGAAAACTCTCAACTTGGTGATCAGCACAGATCTTAGCCTGCCACTTAGCATTGATATCCTGCGCCAGAGTGTTACCTAAGGCGTTAATGTCTGATAGATCAGGCTCGCTGCCAAGCCACACAAAGGTCGAATCCGTATCGCCGTAAATCACTTGATAGCCCATCTCTTCTATCCATGCGCGGGTTTGTTTCATGATTTGATGGCCGCGCATCGTGATCGAACTTGCCAACTTGGCATCATGGAACACGCAGCCTTGAGAGCCTAAAACCCCATACAGCGAGTTCATAATAATTTTTATCGCTTGGGATAACGGTGCATTGTGCTCACGCTTGGCCTTTTCGCGCTGCTCAGATAAGGTTTGAATTAGCTTAGGTAAAATAGGCTGTTGCCGACTGAAACGGCCACCGAGAAACCCCGCAACACATTCAGACTCGGGCAACTGCAAGCCTTCAATCAATCCCTTAGGATCGATCAAAAAGGTTCGAATAATGGAGGGATACAGACTTTTAAAGTCGAACACTAAGATATGTTTATAAAGACCCGGCACAGAATCCATCACGTAACCACCAGGACTTTCAATGCCCTGACTCACAGGCTCTGCTGGAGCGACATAACCCGCGCGATGTAAATGTGGTAAATACAAATGATTAAACGCCGCCACCGAAGCCCCTACCCGTCCCAGTTCTAAACCTGTCAGTTCGGCACGCGCGAGGGCAAAATCCCACAATTGAGTGTGAGTAAAAATATCCCACACTAGGCGGCTATCGGTAAGATTGTAATGCGCTAAGGCTTGTTTATCGGTCTTAAACAGCTGGTCAATTTCTTCAACGCGATTATCGACGTTATGAATGGCCTTGCCTTCACCTAATAGTTGCCGCGACACAAATTCCAACGAGAAACGCTCAAAGTGGTAAAAAGCGGCTTTAAGCCAATCGATACCATCGAGTACCACACGGCCCGGTAAGACTAAGGTTTCTGGGCGAAACTTATTGTCAACTTTCCAATCAAGCTTGGCGCCGCCGCGGCCAATGGTGAGCGGAATACGGTGTAATAATGCACGGCGTGACAACAGCGCGAGATCGAAACTCACCACTGACCAACCGATAATAAAGTCAGGATCAAACTCATGGAACCACGCAATTAATCGATGGATCAGCGCCGCTTCATCGGCCACCCATTCAATATATTCGGGGGCGTTTGATTCAGCTTCGCCCACCATAATCACTTTTTCATAAGTCTGCTTGAGGCTGCCTTGCCCCACGTCTCGGCCACTGTCTTGACCATATAGCGCCACCGAATAGAGTAAGCCCTCAAAGCTGCATTCAAAATCCAGTGAGATACAGCGTAAATTCACCGCCGTTAAAGGGGCAATACTCTTAGCCCGCTCGGCGATAAACACGGGCAGCGAGTTAGCCTCAAGACTGTCGCTAGTCGGCGCAGAGAAATGCCCTAAAAATGCCACATCCAGCGCCACAAACCGCTCGATTAAATAACGCTGTTCAGGGCGAATATCCGCTTCAAATAAAGGGATATCGGCATCTTTTGCGATGCGCTGTAAGGTACGTAAGCTGTTGCTGGATTTTGCATAAACTCCACTGACGGAGCCGCCTTTAAAGCTTTTGAGCGCTAACGGCACAAACCGTAATGCTTGACCCGGCGTTTGTAACTGTAAAGCCGCCACATCCGTTTGATGACAAAAACAAATGTGTTCAGTGCCTTGCACTTCCACCAGCACAGGGCCTTGGGCGGTCGCCAGATAATACTGCAACACTAAACTCCCATGACGATGAATCGCATGGCGTGTTAAGACTCGACCTTGTACACTAACGGCCGCTGTTGCCTCAGGCTTCATCGCATTGGTTCCCAAATCGTATAGCTACTCAATTTAAATGCCACCAAATGGCAGAAAAGTTTCTTAGGCTATGCAATCACTGTTATTATGTACAGCATTAATTCGATAAAGTAGTGACGCATGTTACCTGACAATGTAAAAACCCAGATCCGCGCCATCTATAAGGATATCGCTACCGCCTTGCCTCATTTTAGGCCGCGCCGCGAACAAAACTATATGGTGGCGGAAATCTCTAAGACCCTCGCCGGCGACTATGACAAAGATAGGCGCATTATTGTGGTCGAAGCAGGGACTGGTATTGGTAAATCATTGTCTTATATTCTCGGTACCATTCCACTGGCATTAGCGAGCAAGAAAAAAGTCTGTATCGCCACCGCGACCGTTGCCTTACAAGAACAATTACTACATAAAGACTTGCCCTTCTTCCTTGAGCAATCCGGTTTAAATTTCCGCTTTGGCCTAGTCAAAGGTCGACAACGCTATGTGTGTCTATCGAAACTGGCGATGCTCATCGGTGACGACAACAGTACACAAATGGCCATGTGGCAAACTAAGCCTGACAATAGCCAAGTGGCTATGATGCATGGCCTGTTAAAAGACTATAACGAAGGTCGCTGGAACGGCGAAATCGATACCTTAGCCGTGCCGCTGCCCGATCACCTGTGGCAACAAATCGCCTGCGACAAACACAGCTGTCATCGCCAAGTCGCCAGCCACAGAAATTGCCCGTTCCATAAGGCCCGTGAAGATGTCGATACCTGGGACGTGCTCATCGCCAACCACAGCTTGTTATTTGCCGATTTAGAATTAGGTGGCGGCGTGATTTTGCCCGATCCCGAAGACGTGTTTTATGTTATCGACGAGGCACATCACTTACCCATTGTGGCGCGGGATTTCTCCAGCGCACAGGCCACGCTGAGGGGCGCCTGCGACTGGCTCGAAAAAATTGGCAAAACCTGCGCTAAGTTACAAAACCAAATAAAGAGCAACAACATCATTGCCCCTGCGCAGGCGATGCAGGATCACTTAGGCGATCTTATCGCCCAGCTCAATCAAGTGGCCCACTACTGCGATACCCAGACTAAGCACTTTGCTAATCCTGAAAACCGTCTGCGTTTTGAGCACGGCAAACTGCCGGACTCATTACTTATTCTGGCCGAAAACCTTGCTGTGACCTCTAATCTTGCCCTCAAGCAGTTTAATAAAATGCTATCACTGCTGGCCGAAGCGATTAAAGATGGCGACATTCCTAAACATCAATCCGAAGCACTATTGGCCGAAACTGGTTTTATGCTGCAAAGACTCGAGAATCTGCAAAAATTGTGGAAGATGATGGCCAAGGAAGATAAACATAAAGGTGCCCCTATGGCGCGCTGGGTCGAGCTCATCACAGGTAAGCAAGCGGATTATCTGTTTAGCGCCTCGCCCATTGAAGTCGGTTTTATGCTGGAATCCATGCTGTGGCAAAAGGCCGCAGGCGTAGTCTTATGTAGCGCCACGCTGCGCGCACTCAATAACTTTGACCATTTTGTGCATCAAGTTGGGTTGTCACTCAATGATGGCAGCCGTTATTTAGCCTTACAATCGCCCTTCGATTATCCCAATAACGCGACACTTTATTTACCTAAAATGCGCACTGAGCCGACGGATGATGCCTATACGGCAGAACTTGCCGAGCAAATCATTACTCTGATTGAAGGAGAAATGGCCACCTTAGTGTTATTCGCCTCCTACTGGCAGATGGAAAAAGTGGTTGAATTACTTGAAGGTAAACTCACCACAGAGCTGCTTATTCAAGGCAATGCGCCACGGCAACAGTTACTCGAACATCATAAAGCTAAGTGCGATAAAGGCGAACCGAGCATATTATTCGGCACCGGCAGTTTCTCTGAAGGTCTCGACTTACCCGGCGATTATCTGACGAACTTGATCGTCACTAAACTGCCCTTTGCGGTGCCAACCTCGCCCGTTGAACAAGCCCATGCGGAATATGTCAAAGTCAAAGGCGGCAATCCCTTCTTGCAACTGACTATCCCAGATGCTTCACGTAAGCTTATTCAAAGTTGTGGTAGATTACTGCGTAAAGAGCAAGATTATGGCCGAGTCACCATTTTAGATAGGCGGTTAGTTACTAAACGCTATGGCAAGTCCTTGCTGGACGCCTTACCGCCCTTTAGACGTGTCATAGAGTAGGATTAAAATTTGGAATTGTTACTCGAGCCCAGTCATTGGGCCCTGTTGGCAGTTATAGGTCTTATCGCTGGGTTCATCGATGCTGTTGTTGGCGGCGGTGGCCTATTGTCGATCCCCGCACTGTTAACCTTAGGCATTGCACCGCACACCGTATTAGGTACCAATAAGTTAGCCGCCAGTTTTGGCTCTTCAATGGCGGCTTGGACCTATTATCGCCAGCACCTTTTTAAACCCTCGTTTTGGTACATGGCCTTTATTGCCACCTTTATTGGCGCCGTATTGGGCAGTTTCTTAGTCTATTTAGTCGATACCCAATGGCTCGAAAAAGTCCTGCCACTGCTGATCATTGGCATCGCCATTTACAGTTTAGTCAGCCCCAATGCGATATCGGACGTTAACTGCCAAGCCCCAACCAGCAAACCACCCGCCAAGCAACAATGGCTACAGGGACTTGCTTTAGGCACTTATGATGGTTTTGCCGGCCCTGGCATTGGCGCGTTTTGGACTGTCACATCCGGCTCTTTGTATAAACTACCTTTACTGCACAGTTGCGGCCTCGCCCGTGCGATGACCTTCACCAGCAACTTGACCGCATTGACTATCTTTGGCTGGCTTGGGCAGGTAGAGTGGCAAATAGGTTTGTGGATGGGATTATGCATGATGTTAGGCTCATTTATCGGCGCCCGCTGTGCGATTAAATTTGGCATGCCCTTTATTCGTCCACTGTTTATTTTGATCGTGCTAATGATTGCAGCAAATTTGGCATGGAGCGCATGGTTGTGAACACCCAACAATTATTGGTGATGCTGAAAAATCAGCTCAAAGCCCTAGAGCAAGAAGTACTGCAGCACGATAATCGACTCGCGCCGCCGCAACGTAAACTTCTGCAAGAAACGGAGCGCTTTAATCATTCGCTGTTTGTCCAACACGGCGCCCAACTCGGCCCCTGTATTGAACAAATTCGTAGCAGCATTATACAGCTCGAAAAACAAATTAAGCTCAAACTCGCACCCCAGACGATTGCCCTGAGCTGTGAGCGCATCCAAGACAGATTCACCGCCGTCAAACGGGCCTTGCTGACGACCTCTATCGACATTAAGTCCAAGACTCAGCAACGTGCCAGTAGCCGCGCCCGTTTTGCTCAGCGTCAGAATCAGTCTCACCAAGCCAGTGGTTTCGATTGGATCGCCAATAACGTGATGCAAAATAGTCACGAGATCTATGAAGAATTGAACAAACATCTGAATTGGGCGAAAAAATTTGAACAAAAAATTGAAGAAATGGAATCAAAACTTGAAAACTGTCATAGTGCTGACAAAATAAAATTGCAAAATGACATCCTTTTGATGCATCGTCGTCTAGGAAAATGCAGGCAAGCTATTAGTTATATAGAAGATCGCATTCAAATATTCGAACGTCCGTATCAGAGTAATAATCGTTAAGGAGTAACAATTGAAATCACTTTTGCCAATCAGCAGCCTGCTAGTATTACTCGGTTCTGCTTCAGCCTTCGCCGCAGATCTCAACATTCCGATGTCATTTGAGTACCTTGCACTCGATGGTAAAAAAGTCGAGTCTAGCGTGTTCAATCATAAAAGCAGCTTAGAATTGACACCTGGCACTCATAAAATCGCCATTCGTTACCATGAGATGGTAGAAGACGATTTTAGCGATAGCCAAACCTTTGTTAAATCAGCCCCTTTCATCGTGACCTTAGACGTTGATGGCGACTATCAATATTACCTCCAAGCCGCCGAAGGCAAAGTCGTTAAAAAGCCAAAAGTTTACGCGCAAAACCCACAAATCAAATTGACCCGTGGCGACAAAGGCGACGTCAATTTCCAAGTGGTAAATACCAATTTAGAAGAAGAAAGCTTTGTCTCTCGCCTTTTCAGTGGTAATCAAGCCGTTGACGTTTCGGGAACTGCCGCAGCAGCAACCGGTGCAGCAGACGCAGTGGTTGCCGTTGCACCAGCACCCGTGGCAACATCGGCTACCGTTAGCGCGACGTCACTCACAGCTCCCGTAGACACTTCTAAAGCAACAGCTGCTAATCCACAACAAATGTTGCAATACTGGTGGTTACAAGCGGATGAGAAAACACGTAAAGAATTTATGAGCTGGGCAATTTCACAGCTATAACGACTTACGATAACGAGGTTTAGTCAATATTGACTCTGATCCCACTGGTTTATCACGCCAGCTATTCCAAGCTGGCGCTTCCTCCTCACCACAGATTCCCCACGACCAAGTACGCGCATCTACGGCAGTACTTACTCGATAATCAGCTTGCCACACCAGCCCAGTTCTGCACGCCAACGGCGATGACAGCGCAGGATGTAATGCAAGTGCATCAACGCGAGTACGTAGAGCAGTTTATCGCGGGCACTTTGCCAACAGCGGCGCTCAGGCGGATTGGTTTTCCGTGGAGTGAAGCCTTAGTCGAGCGCACCTTGCATTCTGTGGCTGGCACCACACTCACGGCTTCGTTGGCCATAAATCAGGGTATTGGCCTGCACCTAACGGGTGGCTATCATCACGCCCATTACGATTTTGGCAGTGGCTATTGTATTTTCAACGACCTTATCCTCGCGGCCAAAAATACCATAGCGAGCCAGCAAGTACACAAGGTACTGATTTTTGATTGCGATGTGCATCAAGGTGACGGTAGTGCAACACTCAGCCAGCGACATCAAGGGATAATCAGTTGCTCGATTCACTGCAAAGAGAACTTCCCGAGTCGGAAGCAGCATTCCCACCATGATATTGAGCTAACCAAAGGCAGCGATGACAATCTGTATCTCGAAACCGTGGAGCAAACACTCGCCCTACTCATCCGCATCCATCAGCCAGATCTCATTCTTTATGATGCTGGGGTCGATATCCATCAAAATGATGATCTCGGCTTGCTCAATATCAGCCAAGAAGGGCTGTTCAGACGGGATTTAACTGTGTTATCAATGGCAAAATCGGAAAATATTCCAATTGCTGCCGTGATAGGCGGCGGCTACAGCAGAGACGCACTACAATTAAGCCAAAGACACAGCCAACTTTTTATTGCGGCAAACCATTTGTGGTAGCAAACTCAATGAAAACCGTCATGGAGCATAACGATGCAACTCGAAATCCGTAATTACTACGAAGTTCTTTTAATGGAAATATTGTCAGATGAAGGACTTATGGACGAGCTTCCTGAGGACTATCTCGCCGACTTATGTTGTGTGACCTTAAATCAACTGCCAGTGCGCTACATACGCCACCTCGTCGATACCTACTTCTTTGAAGACTATAACGAGCTGCAAGCATTAAAGCGTGAGATCCAAACCGCACTCGAAAAGTCCCGCGCCTTCCTTAAACAAAATCTGCAAAAAAGATTGCAGGAAGAAGCCGAAGCCAATCGTTAATCTCGCTAAGGTCTGACTTTTTAGGGTATTTTAGCCGTTACAGTGGCAGGAAAGAGGCAAACAATGGATTATCCCATTGCGTATAAAGTATTCACGCTATAAATGATTAACGGCAGAAAACAGAAATAGTCAGTTAGCCAGTATATTGAATAAAATAAATTGAGTAGATAGAGAGAAGTAAAACGAGAATAAAACAGAGATATTGCAGAATTGGAGGTTCCCCTAGAGCCGACACCCCGGCACACGAGTCGCTTGCTGCGGTTGCTCCCTTCCGGGCCTGGCCGAGTTCACAAGTTATCATTGCGGGGGGACCCTAGGGTCACCATAACTTCGAGCATTGCTTTGAAAGATATAAACCAAAGCGCTTGCTTGAACGCCGAGGATTATCCCCCATGCCTCCTATGGGATCAAGCGCTAATCGACAAGATCTCTTAATATCCCGCCTAACTGCACAATCTATAAGCAAGTGCAGTGATTGAAATGATAAAAGCCTGCAAATGCAGACTTTTATAGACATTTCCCTGAGTTTCACTGTGTCAAACTTGGTATAAAGAAAATCCAACAAGAGTAAAACTCAATACATAATGACGCTCAATCATCGCCTGAGATAATTACAACTTAATCAAATGACGATTCTGCTCAATCAACTTAGCCCCAACACCCGAGACATTGGCTAAATCATCAATTGCATTGAACTTACCATTTTTGGTGCGATAATCGACAATCGCTTGCGCCTTAGCGGCACCAATCCCTTTTAGCACTTGTAACTGCTCGGCGGAAGCCGTATTGATGTTGACTTGAGCAGCATCTGGCATAGCTTTCTTCGCATCCGATGCCATATCGCTCGCCTCAGTTTTAGCCTGAGTCTGCATTTTAGCGGCGGCTTTAGTCGGGGTGTCTGCGGCGATTGCTGGCGTTGTTAAAAAAGCCGTTAATGCCATGGCGCTCATAATCGCAGGTATACATTTGGTGATGTTCATAACTCTTCCTCTATTCCATGAATTGCGGCCTCTCTTCCTACTTCCGTGGCCTCAAATCAAAAATAGTCCAAGCTGTTATGAAATACCAAATCGGCGCCACAAATATTCACCCTAGCTAAACTTCACCTCTTAACCCGATGAACCTAAACTTAGCCATAGAAAAAGGGATGCTAAATCGCATCCCTTTTATCATTCAAATAGTTGGTGGTTTAAATTAGTGACACTCGTTAAGCCAAACGCGCTAACGCTTGACTCAAGTCAGCGATGATGTCGTCACAATCTTCTAAGCCAATAGAAATTCGCAGCAGATTATCACCAATGCCAGCCGCCGCTCTCGCCTCTGGCGTATAGGGAGAGTGCGTCATCGACGCTGGATGTTGAATGAGGGATTCTGCATCGCCTAGGCTCACCGCAATAGAGAACAAGCTTAAATGCCCCACAAAGGCCATAGCCTCCTCTAAATTTGCCGCCAGTTCAAACGCGATCACCCCACCAGCACGTTTCATCTGCTGACCAATGAATTTATGCCCTTGATGAGAGGCAAGTCCGGGATAATACACGCGGTTAATACTGGGATGTTCGGCTAAAAATTCGGCCACGCGCTGGGCACTATCGCAATGGCGCTGTAAACGTACATCTAAGGTTTTAAGGCCGCGCAAGATCAGCCAAGCATCGTGTGGTGATATCACAGCGCCAATATCTTTTAAGATTTCATACTTCACTTTATGGAGCTGCTCTTCACTGCCACACACTATCCCCGCAATCACATCACCATGACCATTCAGATATTTAGTCGCACTGTGGATCACCAAATCAATACCAAAATCCAGCGGCCTCTGCAGTAATGGGGTCATAAAAGTATTATCAACAATACTGACCAACTGGTGACGTTTGGCAATAGTCGCAATTGCTGCCAAATCAAACACCTGTAAATGGGGATTCACTGGGGTTTCACAGAAAATGACCTTAGTATTGGATTTAATTGCCGCTTCTATTTCTGCTACCGATGAAAAGTCTACTAGGGACACTTCAATACCAAAGCGAACGAACTGAGTCGTCATTAGCGCATAAGTACAGCCGTATACGGCATTGGATGCCACTAAGTGATCGCCCATCTGCAAGTTAGCCAGTAATGCGGCGGATACTGCGCCCATACCAGATGCGGTTGCAGCGGCGGCTTCTGCCCCTTCTAAAATCGCCATTTTACGTTCAAGCTCGGCGGTTGTCGGATTCCCTAAGCGCGTGTAAATATACCCCGGCTCATTACCCGCAAATCGCTCACCACCTTGCTGTGCGGACTCAAACACAAAAGTCGCACTTTGATATAGCGGCGTCACTAAGGCGCCAAAGGCCTCACGCTCATGGCCTCCATGAATAACCTGTGTTGCCGCTTTCCACATCTTGCCTGACTCATCTTGCATACCTAGCTCCTTGTAATTGGCATTGAACTGATCCCTTCTTGATTGATTGTTCGTTTGGGATGCTCAATGCCTGCGTTATGGACTATTCAATGGATAACATTAGCCCTATCGAATAAGCCCTACCATAACGCGGCCAAGCACTTAAGCCAGTAGTGTGGCGAAAATAGCAGCGCGCAAAGTGTAATTAACTTGTTACATAGCACTTTTCAGCCGCACTTGGCCATACTCGGTACCTGCAAAAAATCATAAAAAATGCGCTAAGGAACAAGTCCATTAGCGCATCTACTTTCGGCCGATTTAAATCGATTAATTGTTTGATATTAAATAATATCTACTCTTTAGTCTTCTCTTTAGCTGCCCGAGGTACTTTGTCATCAACATCGGCGAACTGGCCTTTTAATGCGTCGCGGCCTTCCTTGGTAAACAGCTTCCCTGAAAACTGCTTCAGTTCGATCAACAATTCCTGATGCACTTTAGACAATTTAGGCCTTTGCTCTTCCCTAAACACAATCGGCCGACACAGCGCCATGGCTTGATATCCAAGGCGCGCAGTTAACATACCGCCACCTAAGCCTTGGGCCAAGCGAGCAGATAATTTACCTGTCATTTCAACCGATAACAGCTGTGTTCCTAAATCGGTAACTAACTCACTGGTGCCCGCATAAATAATATTAATGATGATACTGCGGATAAGTTTAATCCGGCTCCAATAACCCAGCTCTATGCCATAACAGCGGGCGACATCACGCAGCATACGTTGATTACGCCAAAGGATGATTGCCATATCGAGCACAGCTAACGGACTGGCCGCCAGTAACACTGCCGACTCAGCCGCATAGCGTCGCACGACTTTTTTGGCCAGTTCATCTCGCTCCGTCAGCACTAAGTCCTCGAATAACAAAACTTTCTCGGCATCATTATGTTCATCTTTTAATGAGCGACGCAGTTGCTGCAAACCTTGGCTGTCGCCATAGTGGCACACTATGTTATCGATAAAACTGTCTGCCTCACCCATTTGCATGCTCTGCGCAAGCCTAGCACCTGTTTCTTGGGTATCGGCAACCTGTTTGAGTCGCTTCAGTTTGCGGTACTCACTAAACGCCCCCGCCAATGCCCACGCACTAACGACCCCAAGCACCACGCCATAAAAACTAAACAACCAAGGGCTCTCAAGCCAAGCATCCCTCAGTCCTAATCCCGTTTGAACTACCACGAGCAGCAATAAACTCGTTGCCGCCAGACGAGCGAGCCAAGACCAACGGCGTGATTTTACAAGTTGAGGCGATACCGATTTAGCATCGATCATTTTAGGATGGGATGACAGCGTTTCATCCATCAATTCCTCAATATCGGCAGCCACTTCTTGCACTGGTGTATGCGGATCAAAAGCTTTCGCCCCTTTGAGCTCCTCTTTGCTGGGTTTGAGCTCAACAACTTGTGAGTCAAACAGCTGCTGCTTTTTCAGCGGCTTATGTTCAACTGAGTGTGCAAATGAGTTCGCAGAAGAATTAGAAGCCTGCTCATTAGCGTTATCCGATAGCTTTAGCGTCATTCCAACTTATCTCCCAGTAAGTACTGCAACAAATGATCGAGACGAATATGGTCAAAGTGCACTTGAGATGGGTCAACATTGACATTGCTCGGCGGTGCAAAGCCGATAAAGTTAAACCCTTGGTCACGCCAAAAATCAGGCTCAGGTAAGCGAGTGGGCACTTCGCCTGGAAACAAGGTCAGGGCTTTGCCATTGAGTCCCGTCCCCTGCACGACTTCAACCTCACCCTCCTGGGTCGTTACCATGCCATGGCGAGTCGCCTTGATGGCGCTAATCGCCATCGTCTCCACTTTACAACCTTCGAAACTGGCAAAATGCTGGCTGTGTTTCAACATATCGGTCAGCAGGGACAAAACATGGCTCTGCTGATCGCGCGTCACATGGTCAACCTTGCTCGCAGCAAACAATAAACGGTCGATGCGGGGAGAAAATAAACGCCGTAAATAACTCGATTGGCCAAACTGAAAACTTTCCATAATGGCATTGAGCGCCGCGCCCATATCCTCAAATTGCTTTTTACCACGATTCAACGCACTAAAGCAGTCAACGAGCACAAGTTGCCGATCAAAACCGGCAAAGTGATTTTTATAGAAAGGCTTAACCACTTTAGCCACATATTCTTTATAGCGTTTTTCCAGTGCATGGAATCCACTGTGTTTATCGCTTTGCGAAAGCGCTGCGAACTTTTCATCATTAACCAATAACAGGGGGAAAAAAGCCAATAAGGGAGTGCCCTGCCATTCACCCGGCAATAACATACGTCCAGGCTGCGCTTGGTAATAACCTTGCACGTGCACTAAATCATTGAGTAATAACTGATATTGATCGGCAATCCGCTTTAATTGCTGCTCATCGGCGCTAGCGGCTAAATCTAATGACATCAAAGATTGTTCAAACTCAGCATACAAGGGTGAGCTTTTAAGATTCTCGATGCGAACTTGTTGAGCACGGCACCAAGTAACGAAGTCTTGGCGCAGCATAGGTAAATCGAGTAGCCATTCGCCGGGGTAATCGACTATGTCCAAATACAGTGTGGCGGTATCAGAAAACTTGGCCAATAAGCCCTTTTGCGGTCGGTATTTAATCGCCAGTCGTAATTCAGAAATAGTGCGAGTGGAGGCTGGCCATGTAGCAGGATCAGAAGTGAGCGCTAACATGGCGCCTTGATAATCAAAACTGGCGATTTCCAGATCCGGCTGCATGGCACGCTTAACCCCGAGCAAACGCTGATCGCGGCTCACCTGCCACAATGGCAAAGCGCTGTTGTTGCGGGCGTGGGGTAAGGTTGAGACTGGTCCAGAATTAAGTAACTGATTGACTAAACCTGTGATAAACGCGGTTTTTCCCGCACCAGAAAGCCCAGTCACAGCCAAACGTAAATGCCGGTCCGCGGTGCGATGTAACAGGGATTGTCCCTTTTGGGTTAATTTATGGAGCGAGGCATCAAGCATTCCCATAGAGACTTCCCTTATGTCGAATGATGTTAACTTATGTCAAGTGATGTTGACTATACACTGGAGTGAAACAGAGATTAAGCAACAAGGGCGGACATGGCCGCCCTTTAGAAGGGTTACAAACTATTGATTTGTCTTTTTAAATCAAAGTTGTCAGAGGTGACGTGACGTTCTAAATTTTGTAGCCTAACTTCTAGGCTTCGAAATTGACGACTCACGTCGCTCAGCGCTTGCTTTGCGGGTTCTCCCGACTGCCACGGCTTCTTCTTCACCTCGATATCGTCTCTATCGTAATGCTTTTGCGGCTTGATGTCTAAAATCACCCATAAAGCGACATAGATGATAAACACTACACCAGAGCCGCCGAGTAAGAAGATAGACACCGCCAGTACTCGCACTAACCAAGTTTCAATCGCAAAGTACTCGGCAATCCCTGCACATACACCCGCTATTTTGCCTGACTGGGGAATGCGGTACAAAGTACGGCCATTAGATCCTCTCATGTTTCCCCCTCCATTCGGGCGATTCTGTATCCAGAATGGCCTCTAAGGTCTCGATACGCGCCGCCATTTTATCGGCCTTGGATATCAAGTCATTGAGTTGTGAAAACTCTTCCTCAGTGAGTCCCTGGCTCACTTGTCGCTTACTGCGATAATGAAGAACTAACCATATTGGCGCGACTATCACCATGAAAATAATAATCGGCGCCATTAGCACGTCCATATCCATAACTCACCTCTGAATTGTTATTCTTTTGACTTAGTTGGCGCTTTACCTTTTACCTTGGCTTTTAGCGCTGCCAGTTCTGCATTCACAGAATCTTCCGCTTCTAGCGCCGCAAACTCATCGGCTAAGGTCTTTTTGCTGCCAAGATCGTAAGATTCAACTTGGGCTTCTAAGCCTTCGACACGGCGCTCATATTGCTCAAACTTGAGCATAGCGTTGTCGATCTTGCTTGAATCTAACTGCTTTTTCACTTCTAAGCGTGATGACGCTGTTTGAGTGCGCAAAATAATGGTCTTTTGACGCGCTTTTGCATCGAGCAGCTTTTCTTGTAACATGCCCACTTCATCTTTCAAGCGTGCGATATGTTCATCGATAACAGCTAACTCTTGATTTAGCGTGTCTGCTAAACCGGTCGCTTTTTGTTTTTCAACTAAAGCGGCTTTCGCTAAGTCTTCACGGTCTTTGGACAGTGCCAGTTCAGCCTTATCTTGCCAATCTTGCACTTGCTCTAACACGCGGTTGATACGACGTTGCAGCTCTTTCTTTTCAGCTAACACTTTAGCTGAGGTAGAACGCACTTCAACGAGTGTGTCTTCCATTTCTTGGATAATCAGTCGAACCATTTTTTCTGGGTCTTCGGCTTTATCCAGCAATGCGCTGATATTAGAGTTAATGATATCGGCGAAACGAGAGAAAATTCCCATAATCCTATCCTCAAATTGATGTTGGTCTCGTATAAGGTAATACACTAACCGTGCCAACTTTTACTTCTTATTTAAATACAGCAACTTAAACAAAATCTTAACTTTTACTTCCTTTTACGCTTCAAGCCACTTATTATCATTTTCACCAAATTTTAGCGCGAAAGACTAAAAAATATCGTGGATAATAAATTTCAGCAAGACAACCTTATCGGTCAATCCAACGCCCTACTCGAAGTGTTAGAACATGTGTCGCAAATAGCGCCGCTGTCTAAACCCGTACTGATTATTGGTGAACGTGGTACAGGTAAAGAGCTTATTGCCGAACGCTTACATTATCTGTCTAAGCGCTGGGATCAAAGTTTTATTAAGCTAAACTGTTCATCTTTGAGTGAAAATTTACTCGAGAGCGAATTATTTGGCCATGAGTCAGGTGCCTTTACTGGCGCCAAAGGCAAACACGAAGGTCGCTTTGAGCGCGCCGACGGCGGCACCTTATTCCTCGACGAATTAGCCAATACCTCAGGACTTATCCAAGAGAAGCTTCTGCGTGTCATTGAATATGGCGAATTTGAACGAGTTGGCGGCAGTAAAACCGTGCAAAGTGATGTTCGTTTAATCTGCGCCGCCAACGAAGATCTGCCCTCACTTGCTGACGCAGGCGAATTTCGTGCCGACTTGCTCGATAGACTCGCCTTCGACGTGATCACTCTGCCACCGCTGCGTTGCCGCCCAGAAGACATAATGACGCTGGCGGAATACTTTGCCGTTGGCATGGCGCGCCAATTAAAACTGCAACTGTTCAGCGGTTTTAGTGCCCATGCGGTCGAGCAATTAATGACCCACGACTGGCCGGGTAATATCCGTGAACTTAAAAACGTGGTCGAGCGCAGCGTTTACCGTAATGGTGGTGAAAATCGGCCCATCGACCATATCACCCTCGATCCCTTTGCTTCACCCTATCGACCTAAAACTCGGATCAAGACCCGCGAACGTCAAATCACCTCAGTCGCGCCTACAACCGTTGCCAGCACGCCGCAATCTGCGCCGATACTTGAGGCTGAAGTACCCGCCAATACTGAGTCTTCAGTGAATAACTTTAATTTTCCGCTGGATTTTAAAGAGCAAACTGAGAAGTACGAAATGGATCTGATCCAGCAGGCACTCTCAAGCAGCCAATACAACCAAAAGAAAACCGCCGACATGCTCGGATTAAGCTACCACCAACTGCGTGGCATCCTTAAAAAGTACAATTTACTTGATAAAGCATAAGCAGATTGCCCATGGGGGAGATGCACTGCTAAAATAGCCGTTCATAGTCGATAAAATAATGATTTATAAATGAGTGTGCTAATTAGACGCCTGTGCCTAACAACTGCAGTTTCTTGCATGAGTTGGTTGTTGGTCGCGTGTGGCCCCCAACGACTCCCTTCCGGTTTGGTGTATTGCTCCGAAGGGAACCCTGAGTCTTTTAATCCACAATTGGTGACATCTGGCACGACAATCGATGCCACCTCGCACCAAATTTATAGTCGCTTAGTGGATTATGATACCCAGTCAGGCAAGCTTGTCCCTGCCTTGGCGACGAGTTGGGCTATGTCCGATGATGGCTTAAGCTATCGCTTCACCCTCAGGGAAAACGTGCAGTTCCAGCATTCGAAGCGGTTTACCCCGACACGACCCTTCAATGCCGACGATGTGTTGTTCTCCTTTAAGCGTATTATCGATACCCAGCATCCTTATCATTTTGTCTCCCGCACGGGTTATCCCTTCTTCCAAAGTATTGGCTTTTCTGAACAAGTTAAAGGGATAGAAAAGATAAACGATCATGAAGTGGTCTTTTATTTAACCCGCAAAGACGCTTCTTTTCTGTCAAATCTGGCCACCGACTTTGCGGTGATCTTATCCGATGAATATGCGCAGCAGCAGTTAGCCTTGGGTCATCCTGAAAACGTCGACCACTTTGCCATTGGCACTGGGCCGTTCACCTTAGTGCAATACGCGAAAAACGAATATATTCGCTATCGCCGTCATCCTGACTTTTGGGGCGAACCAGCAAAAATTGATATGCTGGTATTTGATATCACGCCAAAAAGTACCGTCAGACTCGCGAAACTGATCGCGGGCGATTGCAGTGTATCTGCGCTGCCCAAAGCGGGTGAGCTGCCCGTTATCAAGCAACATGAAGAATTGAATATTGAGTCACAACCTGGACTCAACGTAGCATTTTGGGCCTTTAATACGCAAAAGCCGCCACTGAATGATGTCCGAGTACGCCGCGCACTGGCCTATGCGGTCGATAAACAAAATATCCTGCGGGCGGTTTATCAAAATACTGCCATTGAAGCCACAGGCGTTCTGCCGCCAGCGTCTTGGGCCTACGACAACAACAAAGGGCTTGTGGATTACAATCCGCAAAAAGCGCGCGACCTATTAAAAGAAGCAGGCATTAAAAATCTCAGTATCGATATTTGGGCTATGCCAGTTGCCCGCGCCTATAACCCCAATGCGTTGAAAACGGCTGAATTAATTCAATCGGATCTGGCCAACATAGGCGTCAAAGTGAATATCGTCAGTTACGACTGGAGCGTGTTTAGTCAGCGGCTCAGCCGCGACGACTATGATTCAGTGTTAATTGGCTGGAATGCTGATAACAGCGATCCCGATAACTTCTTTACTCCTCTGCTGAGCTGCGCCGCAATGCAGTCGAACAACAATCGTTCTCGCTGGTGTAACCCTGAGTTTGATGCCATCTTAGATAGCGCAAGGGAAGTGTCAGATCAGAGCGAACGTAAAGTGATTTATCAACAAGCAGAAGCCTTTTTAGCTGAACAAGTGCCTATGCTGAGTCTGGCCCATGCCAAGCGTGTGGCGTTAACTCGCCATGATGTCAAAGACATGCAACTCACGCCTTTTGGTGGCATTTCCTTCGCCCACACTAGCCAAGCACAAGAGGAGGCGAATTAATGTTTAAATACCTACTGCGCCGCCTCAATTTGTTTCTTGCCACTTCGTTAGTCATGGTGGGTGTCTTATTTTACGCCACCGGCTTATTTCCGGTAGATCGCACCCACGCACTCACTGGCATACATACACCGACGGCGAGTCAACTGGTTCAAATCGAGCAGGACTACAAATTAGATAAAAACCAAGCGTGGCAATTTATCGCTTATCTACAACAAAGGCTTAGCGGTAATTTAGGCATTTCAGTCACCTCACATCAAGAAGTGGCCGAAGAACTCAGCGCTGTCCTACCCGCCTCCTTCGAACTTGCTGTGATGGCGGCCATTATCGCGATTTGCTTCGGTGTGCCCTTAGGTGTGCTTGCTTCCCAGAGCCAACATAAGCTCACCCAAAATACCATTATGGCGATCACGCTAACGGGCTACTCTGTGCCCGTGTTCTGGTTAGGTCTTTATCTTTCGCTCTGGTTTGGTGTCGATCTCGGTTGGTTACCGATTTCTGGCCAAATCAATTTGTTATATGAAATCAAACCTGTCACTGGCTTTATGTTGGTAGATACCCTGTTGTCAGAGTCTGAATACGGCATGTCGGCATTTAAAGATGCGCTGCTGCACATCATTTTGCCTGCCACAACACTCGCAGTGTTACCTTTTACTGTGGTGGTTCGCAGCACTCGTTCGGCGATGATGAATGTAATGAATCAAACCTTTATCCGCGCCGCCGAAGCCAGAGGCATGCATACTGGGACTATTATACTGCGCCACGCCCTACCTAACGCCTTGATCCCCGTGCTGAAACATTTAGGGTTAATGCTAGGTTCCTTTGCCAGTTATGCCATAGTGGTCGAAATGATTTTCTCTTGGCCTGGCGTGGGTTCTTGGCTGGTTTCAGGGATTTACCAACGGGACTACACTGTCATCCAAGGTGGTATTTTGGCCGTAGCCCTATTGATTATCTTCCTAAGTATCTTGATTGAAGTGCTGCATACAGTCTTTAATCCACTGAGCAGAAAAGACCTTTATGCCACCAGTTAAAATTTATCAAGAAGATCAGATTGCCTCCCCGACTATGCGGGTTTGGCTTAACTTTTCGGCTAACCCTTTCGCCTTGGCAGGTCTGTGGACGATTGCATTTCTACTCTTGCTAACGCTATTTGGCCCTATGATTGCGCCCTTCCCGCCAGAGGCACAAGATCCAAGAGCCTTGCTATTGCCCCCCTCGTGGGACCCTTCAGGCACAGTAGCGCACTTTTTAGGCACAGACGACTTAGGCCGCGATATCTTCAGCCGATTATTACACGGCGCACATTTGACCTTTGGTATGGCGCTGCTGATCGTCGTCACCGCATTATTCACAGGCTTTATTATAGGGTCGCTGTCAGGCATGATGCGGGGCTTAAAATCCAGTATTCTCGGGCACTTACTCGATGCATTGTTATCAATCCCTTCATTATTGATGGCCATTTTAGTGGTGGCGGTAATGGGGCCAGGGCTTGAAAATGTGTTCTGGGCCGTCGGAATTGCCTTAACCCCGCAATTTGTGCGCTCGATACACCAGTCAGTGCATGAAGAGTTACAAAAAGAATATGTCACAGCGGCGCGTTTAGATGGCGCGAACTCAATGCAAATTTTTTGGTATGTCATCATGCCAAACGTGTGGGAAGTGGTGATCATTCAAACCACGCTTGCCATTTCTGCCGCCATTTTAGATATCGCCGCCCTCGGTTTTTTAAGCTTGGGCGCGCAGGCACCAAGCCCAGAATGGGGCGCTATGGTCGCCCAAGGTATGGATAATTTATTAACGGCGCCTTGGGCTGTAACTATCCCGGGCTTAGCGATTCTTTTCAGTGTGCTTTCCATTAACTTGGTTGGCGATGGCCTACGGTCGGCGCTTGCGCCCATCAGAAACTAACTTATGCCTTTACTCGACGTACGAAATCTCACGATTGAACTCGATACGCCCCACGGTAGAGTGCGGGCGCTCGAAAAAGTCAGCTTAACGCTCAATGCGGGCGAAATTCATGGCCTAGTCGGTGAGTCAGGCTCTGGACGAAGTTTGTTAGCCAGAGCGATTCTTGGGATCCCAGGTCCCAACTGGACCATCACAGCCGATCGCATGATGTGGGATGGCAATAACTTGATGGCTATGAGCTCAAAAGAGCGCCGCAATCTAATGGGTTCAGACATGGCGATGATCTTCCAAGATCCATCGGGCAGCTTAGATCCGGCGCAAACCGTCGGCAGTCAGCTGATGCAAGCTATGCCTAAGAATCCCAATGCCTATTTTTGGCAAAAACGTCGACATGCACGGCTGACAGCGCAAAAATGGCTGCATAAAGTCGGGATTAAAAATCCTCGACAGGTAATGTCTAGCTATGCGTGGGAATTATCCGAAGGCGAATGCCAAAAGGTGATGATTGCGATGGCGGTTGCTAATCAGCCTCGCCTCTTGATTGCCGATGAACCCACAAGCTCGATGGAGCTCAGCACTCAAGCGCAGATATTCAGATTATTATCTCAATTAAATCAATTACAAAATGTATCGATTCTATTGATCAGCCACGAGCTTGAAACCTTAGCCCAATGGTGCGATCACTTATCCGTGCTCTATTGCGGTCAGGTTATGGAATCAGGGCCGACAGACGAAGTGATTAAGCAGCCTTATCATCCTTACACTAAGGCGCTGCTTGACAACATGCCCGACTATTCAGGCTCAGGTGGCCACAAGGCGATTATGCCTACCCTTCCAGGGTCTGCGCCTGCCTTACAGCATTTGCCAATCGGTTGCCGCTTAGGGCCTCGTTGCCCCGAAGCCCAAAAAAAATGCGTTAATCAGCCAAATTTAAGTCATATTAAAGACCGCTATTTTGCCTGTCATTTCCCTTATCACGGCGAAACCCACAATGACGACCCCACTGCTTAAAGTTAACGATCTTTATAAAAGATACGATACCGGTTATCGAGGCTTTTCCCGCCAATATAACGATGCATTAGCGCCCGTATCCTTCGAGCTCCAGCGCGGCGAAACCTTAGCCATAGTGGGTGAAGCGGGTTCGGGTAAAAGTACCTTAGCCCGCATTTTGGTCGGTGCTGAGCCCCGCAGCGGCGGCGAGATTTTTTTCGAAGGTGAAGCCTTAGACAGCCGCGATATCAAGCAAAGATGCCGCTTGATTCGAATGATTTTCCAAGATCCGAATACCTCACTAAACCCGCGTTTGACAATTGGCCAGTTGCTCGATGAGCCGCTGCGTTTTAATACCAAAATGTCGGCGAAATCGCGGCACACCCAAGTGGTCGACACATTGCGTAAAGTGGGCTTATTACCTGAGCATGCGGAGTTTTATCCGCACATGATTTCCGAAGGCCAGAAACAGCGCGTTGCGGTAGCGCGAGCCTTAATGCTCAATCCTAAAATTATTATTGCCGACGAAGCCTTGACCGCGCTTGACCTTTCAGTACGCTCACAAATTCTTAATTTGCTGCTGAAACTGCAAAAAGACCTCGGCTTGTCTTATATCTTCGTATCCCATAATCTCAATATTATTCGCCATGTTAGCGATAAAATCATGGTGCTGCACAAAGGTGTTATGGTCGAGAAAGCGCCTACAGAACAGATATTTAACTCGCCACAACATGAATATACCCAGAGGTTGATCCAAGAGCAAAGTCTGTTTGTCCATAAACGTTAAACTGCTCCAACCACTTAAATAATCAGGTGAATTGGCTAAAAATAGGTGCCATTTACCCGCCGAAATATTTATCCTATTGGTCATTTTGATAGAAGAAGCTTAAACATGATTATCAAACCAAAAATTCGTGGATTCATTTGTACCACTACACACCCAGTCGGTTGTGAAGCAAACGTTCAAGAACAAATCACGCTAACCAAAGCTAAAGGTAAAATTGCTAACGGCCCGAAAAGGGTATTAGTGGTTGGTTCATCAAGCGGTTACGGTCTGTCTTCACGTATCGCAGCCGCTTTCGGTAGCGATGCCGCAACGATTGGCGTGTTCTTCGAAAAGCCAGGTACTGAAACGAAACCAGGTACTGCGGGTTGGTACAACTCTGCCGCTTTCGACAAATTTGCTAAAGCTGAAGGCTTATATTCTAAGAGCATTAACTGCGATGCCTTTAGCCATGAAGCAAAACAAAAAGTGATCGAGCTTATTAAGCAAGATCTCGGTGAAATCGACATGGTCGTTTACTCACTGGCATCACCTGTGCGCAAACTGCCAGATTCTGGTGAACTTATCCGTTCTGCATTAAAACCAATCGGTGAAACTTACACTGCGACTGCGGTTGATACCAATAAAGATTGCATCATTGAAGCCACCGTTGAGCCAGCAACTGAGCAAGAAATTGCCGATACAGTAACGGTTATGGGCGGCGAAGATTGGGAACTGTGGATCAAAGCCTTATCTGAAGCCGGTGTATTAGCGGATAACTGCAAAACCGTAGCCTATAGCTATATCGGTACTGAACTGACGTGGCCAATCTACTGGCACGGCGCCCTTGGCAAGGCCAAGATGGATTTAGACCGCGCAGCAAAAGCCTTAAATGAGCAATTGTCAGCCACTGGCGGTAGCGCTAACGTAGCGGTACTGAAGAGCGTTGTAACTCAAGCGAGTTCGGCTATTCCAGTCATGCCTTTGTATATCGCTATGGTATTCAAGAAAATGCGTCAGGAAGGTCTCCATGAAGGTTGTATGGAGCAAATCTATCGCATGTTCAGTGAGCGTCTATTCCGCGCCGATGGGGCTAAGCCAGAAACTGACAGCGACAATCGCATCCGTTTAGACGATTGGGAACTGCGTGAAGATATTCAGCAACACTGCCGTAATCTGTGGCCACAAGTGACCACAGAAAACTTGTCAGAATTAACGGATTACCGTGAATACAAAGCTGAATTTATTAAATTATTCGGCTTTGGTATCGAAGGTATTGATTACGATGCCGACGTTAACCCATACGTTGAGTTTGACGTTATCGAGCTCTAATCGACTGCGATAGCTAATCACTGCTTATCACACCGTTAAACGCCACTTTTTAGTGGCGTTTTTATTTGCAACGCCCACACTAAGATGCGCTACACTCATTTCCACTAATCACTCCCTCAATAAGGAAAGACGATGAAAATTAGCGCAAGAAATACGCTCAGCGGCACGATCAAATCCATAGAAATGGGCGCGGTAAACAATGAAGTAACGATCGAACTTGCACCAGGTGTCGTATTGACCTCAGTGGTAACTAAAGCGTCCTGTGAGCGCCTAGGGCTTAAAGTGGGGGATTCGGCTTATGCACTTATCAAAGCCAGCAGCGTGATGATAGGCGTTGATGATTAGCGCGACTGTAACGTCGCGCTTGATGTGATGGAAGAGTAAATCTGACGGGGCTGCTGTGGCAGATCCCCTTCAAACTCATCGACACACTTCATCGCATTGAAAAACAAAAAGGCCAAGTGAAATCACTTGGCCTTTTAATCGAAGTTTATAAGTAGGGTAGCCAGTTCAACGCGCTATCCTCACTTAACTCATTCTTCTACAGGGTAAAGCACCTTGGCATTGGCTTTAAGTGAATCTATCAAGCCACGGTAGTCTGCTTCGCTGTATTGTGCGTTCAGGCGTTGTTTAAGCGCATTAACCAGCTCATCACTCACACCTTCAGCAGCGTTGACTTTATCTAGCGCAACCACGGCATAACCATTTGCTAAACCCACGGTATCGACAACAGGAGAAGTGCTTGGCGTTGGCATTTGGAACGCTTTGCCTACAATCGCAGGATCAACATCTTGCGCGCCACGGCCTAGTTTCGTTTTAGCCACTAAACCAAGATCCGTTGCACCGGCTTTAACTTGGGCCATCAGCTCTTGTGCTTTCGCACGGGCAGCTTCGTTTGCTTGATCTTGCTTCAAACGTTCTGTGATATTGGCTTTCACTTCCGCTAAGGCCAAAGTGCCCGCATCGTGATGTTCCTTCACCCGAACCACCACCACGTGGTTAGGTTCAAGCTCAATCACTTCACTGTTTAACCCTTTTAGCATAACAGTTTCAGAGAACGCAGCTTTAACTAAGTCTGGCTTGTTCAGCGCAGCAGGAACGTTATCGCGAGAGAACAGTGGAGTCGTCTTAATATCGACGCCCACAGCTTTAGCGGTTTCAGATAACGTATCTGGCACTTCATAGCTAGTATCAGCCAATTTGCTTTGTAAGCTGTAGAATTGATCAACCGCTTTCTTATCTTGCAATTGCGCTACTATCTTAGCTTTCACATCGGCAAACGGTACAGTCACACCAGGTTGCACATCTAATAGCTTGATAATGTGGAAACCAAAGTCAGTTTTAACTACCGCTGAATGTTGGCCTTTGTTCAATGCAAATAATGCGGCATCGAAAGCGGGGTCCATCACGCCTGGTTCAAACCAATCCAGTTTACCGCCCTGCTCTGCACTCAAGGTATCGTCAGAGTTCGCTTTAGCCAGATCAGCAAAATCGGCACCGCTGTCTAATTGCTTCGCTAAATCTTCAGCCTTGGCTTTTGCAGCAGCTTCATCGCTACCTGGCATAACCAGAATGTGTGCGGCAAGACGCTTCTCATTAGACACGTACTGCGCTTTATGTTCTTCGTAATAAGCTTGCGCTTCTTCATCTGAAACTGGGTTATTTTTAGCAAAATCAGCCGCATTCAGCTCAACATATTCTAAGCTCACCATTTCAGGGCTCATAAACTGCCCTTGGTTTGCGTCATAATAGTTTTTCACTTGCTCGTCAGTCACAACCGCTGTCGCTAAGAATGGCGCAGAATCAACAACTAAATAACGCACATCGCGAGTTTGGCCTTGTAACTCAGCTAACTGCTTAGCTTCGCCAGCTAACACAAATTCAGTACCAACTAGCGCTGCCGTTAACTGACGACGGGTCATATCGACACGCATCATGTCTCTGAACGCCTGTGGTTGATAACCTAACTGACGTAGAATCGCTTGATAACGATCGTTATCAAATTTGCCATCGGTTTGGAATGCAGGTTCAGTTTTCACGGCTGCAATGATCTGTTCGTCAGATACACGCAACCCCATAGCCTTAGCCGCTTGATCAATCAATTTGTCAGCCACTAAGCGCTCTAATACGCTCTGCTTAATGCTTTGTAGATATTTTTCGTCAGCAGATAACGCAGCAAACATCTCACCTAGCTGTTGCTCCATACGAGAGCGCTCGCTTTGGTAAGCCTGCTCAAGCTCGGCTTTAGTGATTATGTCACCGTTCACTTCTGCTGCTGGCACATCAGTTGTAGAACCTAAGTAACTGCTGACTCCTGCAAATGCAAAAGATAAAATCACAAGTACGAGAATGCCTTTAGCAATCACGCCTTGCGAACCATCGCGGATCTTTTCTAACATCAGATTTCTCGCTTGTTGCGATTAACAAAATAAAAAGGCGCATCAGTTTGAGATGCGCCTTTCTGTAATTTATGGGGAATATTCAGACGCTACCACTGGTAAATTCTAAAACCCCGAGTAATGGTAGAAATTAAGCTTCATATTCCATTACTTTCAATTCGTAAAAAGCACTGATAAACAGTGCTTGTCATTACGAATGCCTTACAAAGGCTACGATATTAATGATTAATTAACAGCGTCTTTCAGTGCTTTACCAGCTTTGAATGCTGGAATTTTAGCTGCTGCGATTTTGATTTCTTCACCCGTTTGTGGGTTGCGACCAGTACGCTCAGCGCGTTCACGCACTTCAAAAGTACCAAAACCAACAAGAGAAATTTTATCGCCTTCTTTCAGACCTTCGGTCACAGCAGCGATAAAAGAATCCAGTGCACGGCCGGCAGCGGCTTTAGAAATGTCAGCACCAGATGCGATTTTCTCGATTAGTTCAGATTTGTTCATGTCATCCCCTTGAATGTAATTTTTTTGCGCCGCAACCAAATCCGTCTCTAGAGCGGTCTGCGGAGGCTTTTATAACAAGCTTGAATTCAAAGTTCAAGCTGAGTTCGAAAACCAAAGAAATAAAACTGGATACAGCTCAAAGCCAGTTGCGCCAAGGGCTTGGAGCAGCTGGCTCTCCACAGACCTAGGCTACCACAGGTCTACGCTTTGTTAAGCCCCTTTTTTCATTTTTTTTAACGTGATAGCGCAATTTCTTGCGTTATGCCAAGTTTTTAACCACTTCAAAGCCTTCAACCGGTCTTTCTAGGGCCAGTTTTAACACTTCATCGACCCAACGCACGGGACGAATTTCTAAATCGGCAATCACATTGGCAGGAATTTCTTCCAGATCACGCTCGTTTTCTTTTGGTATAAGCACTAATTTTATGCCGCCGCGGTGTGCTGCCAGCAGTTTTTCTTTCAAACCACCGATAGGTAACACTTCACCACGTAAGGTTATTTCACCTGTCATGGCCACGTCGCTACGCACTGGGTTACCCGTTAAGCTGGATACTAAAGCGGTACACATAGCCGCACCGGCTGATGGACCATCTTTTGGCGTTGCACCTTCTGGCACATGCACATGGATATCACGCTTCTCGTAGAAATCCGCATTGATACCTAATTGTTCCGCACGGGCGCGAACAACTGTCATCGCCGCTTGAATCGACTCTTGCATGACGTCGCCAAGGGAACCGGTATAAGTTAACTTACCTTTACCAGGCACTGACGTTGCTTCAATCGTTAGCAGATCACCGCCTACTTGTGTCCACGCTAAGCCTGTCACTTGACCGATTTGGTTCTTCGACTCGGCTTTACCGTAATCGAAGCGCTGCACGCCAAGGAATGACTTAAGATTCTCTTGATTCACAGTGACAGATTTTACTGATTTATCGAGCAAAATCATTTTCACGACTTTACGGCAAATCTTAGACAATTCACGCTCAAGCGAACGCACGCCCGCTTCACGGGTGTAATAGCGGATAATGCCAACGATAGCGCTATCCTCGACTTTAATTTCAGCCGCTTTTAAGCCGTTGCGCTCAATTTGCTTATTCAGCAAATGTTGCTTAGCAATATTCAACTTCTCGTCTTCGGTGTAACCCGACAAACGGATCACTTCCATACGGTCCAGTAGTGGACCAGGAATGTCCATAGAGTTAGACGTTGCCACAAACATCACATCGGATAAGTCGTAATCGACTTCGAGGTAATGATCGTTAAAGGTCGCATTTTGCTCAGGATCTAACACTTCTAATAAAGCAGAAGCCGGATCGCCGCGCATGTCTGAACTCATCTTGTCGATTTCATCGAGCAAGAATAATGGGTTTTTCACGCCCACCTTAGCCATTTTTTGAATGACTTTACCTGGCATAGAACCAATATAGGTACGGCGATGACCACGGATTTCCGCTTCATCACGCACGCCGCCTAAAGCAACACGCACATACTTACGACCGGTCGCCTTAGCGATCGATTGACCCAAGGAAGTTTTACCCACACCTGGAGGTCCAACGAGACACAGGATTGGTCCTTTAAGCTGACGCACTCGGCTTTGGACTGCCAAATATTCCAAGATACGTTCTTTAACTTTTTCCAGACCAAAATGATCGGTATCGAGCACTTCTTGGGCTTTCGCTAAATCACGTTTGATTTTAGAGCGTTGGCTCCAAGGCACTGACGTCATCCAATCCACATAGCTGCGCACAACTGTGGCTTCTGCCGACATTGGCGACATCATACGTAGCTTGTTAAGCTCAGCCAGGGCTTTTTCTTTCGCCTCGGCGGGCATGTTAGCCTCTTCAATCTTACGATTTAAGGCTTCAAACTCGTCATGACCTTCGTCTAAGTCACCCAGTTCTTTCTGGATGGCTTTCATCTGTTCGTTCAGATAGTACTCACGCTGACTTTTTTCCATCTGTTTTTTAACGCGGGTACGGATACGTTTCTCAACCTGCAATAGGTCGATCTCCGATTCCATCATCGCCATTAAATATTCCAGACGCTCGCCAACGTTGATCATCTCAAGCACAGATTGCTTATCTTCAAGCTTAAGTGGCATGTGTGCAGCCATAGTATCTGCCAGACGCGCCGCTTCATCGATACCCGATAAAGAGGTCAAGACTTCTGGCGGGATCTTTTTGTTCAGCTTGATATAACCTTCAAACTGACCAATAGCACTGCGCACTAACACTTCTTCTTCTTTGTCTTCCAGCGGTTCTGATTCCAGATACTCAGCCTTAGCCACAAAGAATTCTGTTTCTTGGGTGTAACGGGTAATACGGGCGCGACGACCGCCTTCTACCAACACTTTGACTGTGCCGTCTGGCAGCTTAAGTAACTGTAAAATAGAGGCAACCGTACCCACTTCGAAGATGTCATCTTTTGATGGTTCATCGAGTTCGGCATCACGCTGCGCCACTAAAATAATTTGCTTATCCTGCGCCATTGCGGTTTCGAGACATCGAATAGATTTTTCTCGTCCGACAAATAACGGAATTACCATATGGGGATAGACCACCACATCTCGCAGTGGCAGCACGGGGAGTTCGATATGCGCTTCACGCTCTTGGGTCATAGTTCGATTCCGTTTTGGTGAAATGGATTAATACTGGAGTATATTGGGACGCTTTATTGAGTTTCAATGGCTAATACGAAAAAAGGAGTCCATTGGACTCCTTGTTTTTCAGTTTATTAGCAATCAGTACAATTATTGCTCGCCAGAGGCTGCTTGGGCTTCATTGTGCTCATAAATCAGGATAGGTGCAGATTCACCTTTCACGACTGATTCATCGACAACGGCCTTCACTACACCATCGACTGAAGGAATATCGTACATAGTATCCAGTAGAATACTTTCAACGATTGAGCGTAAACCACGGGCACCTGTCTTACGTGACATCGCCTTGTGTGCTATCGCTTTAAGTGCATCTTCGCGGAACTCAAGCTCAACGCCTTCCATCTCAAATAACGCGCTGTACTGTTTAGTCAGGGCATTTTTAGGTTGAGATAGAATTTGCACTAGGGCTTCTTCATCCAGCTCAGTCAGAGTCGCAACCACAGGTAGACGGCCGATAAACTCAGGAATTAAGCCATATTTGACCAAATCGCCAGGTTCAACTTGAGTTAAGGTTTCAGAAATCGTCGCCTTCTCTTTTTCGCCTTTTACCTGAGCACCAAAACCGATACCCGAACCAACGTGTGCACGTTGCTCAATCACTTTCTCAAGCCCTGCAAACGCACCGCCACAGATAAACAGGATCTTAGAAGTATCGACTTGTAAGAATTCTTGCTGTGGATGCTTACGGCCACCTTGGGGTGGAACCGCGGCAACAGTACCTTCAATCAGCTTAAGCAGCGCTTGCTGCACGCCCTCACCCGATACGTCACGGGTGATCGATGGATTGTCTGACTTACGGCTAATTTTATCGATTTCATCGATATACACGATACCACGCTGCGCTTTCTCTACATCGTAGTCGCACTTTTGCAGCAACTTTTGAATGATGTTTTCAACGTCTTCACCCACATAACCCGCTTCAGTCAGTGTCGTGGCATCGGCCATAGTGAAAGGTACATTGAGTGAGCGCGCAAGGGTTTCAGCCAACAGCGTCTTACCGCTACCCGTTGGACCGATAAGTAAAATGTTACTCTTACCCAGCTCGATACCATCTTTAGGCGATGCATTCTTTAAACGCTTATAGTGGTTATACACTGCCACAGACAGCACTTTTTTCGCCCTGTCTTGGCCAATCACATAATCGTCTAAATGTGCACGCAACTCATGTGGTGTCGGTAACTTATCGCTATCGCGCTTTGGAGAGATTTCTTTAATCTCTTCACGAATGATGTCGTTACATAACTCAACACATTCGTCGCATACATACACTGATGGGCCAGCAATGAGTTTTCTGACTTCATGCTGGCTCTTTCCGCAAAAAGAGCAGTACAGCAATTTACCGCTGTCACCATTATTTTTGTTGTCGCCCATTAATTACCTCATTTGCAGTCTGCTCTACTGCCTGTCTTAAATTTGCTTAACCTTTACAGAGCATAGCTCAGTCAAAAGCAAAAATCAGCCGCGTTTCGTCATCACAGAATCAACTAAGCCATATTCGACGGCTTGAGTCGCGCTCATGAAGTTGTCACGATCGGTATCGCGTTCAACCACTTCGAGCGGTTGGCCAGTGTGCTCGGCTAACATTTGGTTAAGCTTATTCTTAATGCCTAAGATTTCTTTGGCATGGATAGCGATGTCAGAAGCTTGACCTTGGAAACCACCCAGTGGTTGATGGATCATCACGCGAGAGTTTGGTAAACAGTGACGTTTGCCCTTCTCACCACCGGCTAATAAGAAAGCGCCCATGCTGGCCGCTTGGCCGATACAGACAGTGCTAACATTCGGTTTGATAAACTGCATGGTATCATAAATCGCCATGCCTGCGGTGACTGAGCCACCAGGAGAGTTAATGTATAAAAAGATATCTTTATCTGGGCTTTCTGATTCTAAGAATAATAGTTGCGCCACGATAAGGTTTGCCATGTGTTCTTCAACTTGACCTACCAAAAAGATAATCCGCTCTTTCAACAAACGAGAATAAATATCGTATGAGCGTTCACCCTTAGCAGTCTGTTCGATCACCATAGGCACTAAAGCACTTTGTATGTCTGACGCATTATGCATTATTCACTTCCCTAAATAAAAATGGCTCGCATGAGGAGCCTCATACGAGCCATTATAAATGGCGAACAGCTAATCAAGTCAAGCTTAGCTTATGCGCGACCAGTAGCCTTGTTCATAAATTCTTCAAAAGCGACTTCTTTTTCGGTCACTTTGGCAGATTTCAACAGTGCTTCAACCGCTTGCTCTTCTAAAGCAACGTTGCGCATGTTTTGCATCAGCTCTTTGTTGCTGTTGTAATAAGCAACAACTTCACTTGGATCTTCGTAGGCAGAAGCCATAGAAGCAATCAAACCTTGTACGCGTTCGTCTTCTGCTTTCAGTTCGTTAGTCTTGATGACTTCGCCTAATAACAGACCGATTTTAACGCGACGTGCAGCTTGTTCAGTGAACAATTCAGCTGGCAGTTCAGGCATGTTTGCCGTTTGATTGCCAAAACGTTGCATTGCTTGTTGACGCAGTACGTTAACTTCGCCATCGATCAGTGCTTTTGGCAAAGTGATGTCGTTGTTCGCTAACAGACCGTTGATCACTTGCTCTTTCACGTTAGCTTTTAACGCTTGCTCAAGTTCACGGTTCATGTTTTTACGGATTTCAGCTTTAAGGGCTTCTAAGCCACCTTCGCTGATACCGAACAGAGCAGCAAACTCATCGTTTACTTCTGGCAGGTTAGCAGCTTGAACTTCAGTCAGCGTAATCGCGAACTTAGCTGCTTTACCTTTCAGGTTTTCAGCGTGATATTCTTCTGGGAAGTTCACGTCGATAACAAATTCTTCACCCGCTTTGTGACCTAAGATACCCGCTTCAAAACCAGGGATCATACGTCCGCTGCCTAATTGCAGTTCGAAATCGTCAGCTTTGCCGCCTTCAAATTCTTCACCATCAACTGAGCCAACAAAGTTCATTTTCACTTTGTCGCCATCGGCAGCTTCACGTTCAACAGCAGCGAAAGTCGCGTGTTGTTTACGTAGGGTTTCAATCATAGTGTCAACGTCAGCGTCAGTCACTTCAGCTTTTGGTTGTTCTACTTCGATTGCATCTAAGCCTTTCAGCTCAACTTCTGGATAGATTTCAAAGGTAGCGATAAATTCGAACTTTTCGCCATCAGTAGAACCAGGAACAAAAGTCGGTGCACCGGCTGGGTTTAACTTCTCAGCAATAATTGCTTCGATGAAGTTACGTTGCATCACTTCACCCATGATGTCTTGACGAATCGCTGCGCCGTAACGTTTGTTAATCACAGTAATAGGCACTTTACCAGGACGGAAACCTGGGATACGAGCACGCTTAGCTTCACGTTGTAAACTGTCTTTAACCAGCTTTTCAATTTGTTCAGCAGGAACAGAAATGGTCAGGCGACGCTCTAGGCCTTGGGTTGCTTCAACAGAAACTTGCATTGTTTTACCTCGAAATTTGTCTAACGTCCTTTGTAATAGCCGATTCATCAACTATTCAGGTATTCGTTTCTTGATCATTAAATTTGACTACAATGCCCACCACTACTGGCTTTAGGCACAGGTCGCTCATAGTTGATATCTATCAAGACGCGACATTATAGCCACCGTTTTCTGCAGAGTCGAGCCTCAACAGCCGAATCTGGGGTATAAAAAAAGCGACACAAGGTCGCTTTTTTTAGTTTGTACTCAAAGTACTAAAAAATGGGGTGACTGATGGGGCTCGAACCCACGACAACCGGAATCACAATCCGGGACTCTACCAACTGAGCTACAATCACCACTGAAACTGGTACGCCCGGCAGGATTCGAACCTGCGACCACCCGCTTAGAAGGCGGGTGCTCTATCCAACTGAGCTACGGGCGCATGGTTTACAGAACTTTCTGCATCCTAACCGATTTTGGAAAGCACTTAGCTGACCCTACCATTCGCTTATTTGAGTTCAAATTAGCTTTAAATTCATTGAAGCAAACGACAATAAAGTGGTCGGTGATAGAGGATTCGAACCTCTGACCCTCTGGTCCCAAACCAGATGCGCTACCGGGCTGCGCTAATCACCGAAAGTCTTACATTTTTTGGTATCAACTCAGAGGGTTCCCTCTGGTCCGCTCTCATCCAAAAACTGGATACACTACCGGACGCGCTAATCACCGAAGGTCTTACATAACATTTTCAGTGCTAGATGAACACATCTGCCTGAGAACGGAGCGCATCTTATCCCCTCACTTTACAACCGTCAACGATTTTTTTATTGATTGACTCTAGGTGCTGAATTATCAGGCTAATCCGTTTTTTTTTATCCATTTGGCGACGGCTTTAACCATGACACAGTAGCTGTGCCCTGTTAAAATAGCCGCGATTGCCAATCTCTGTGTTAACTACTGTTTTAACCATCGCCCATATAAAGGATATCCTACACCCATGACAGCCCAAATAATCGACGGCAAGGCGATTGCTCAATCCATCCGCACTAAGCTCAGCGAAAAAGTCACCGCCCGCAAAGAGGCTGGACAGCGCATTCCAGGTTTAGCCGTAGTATTAGTGGGAGCCGATCCGGCATCACAGGTTTATGTTGGAAGCAAACGTAAGGCCTGTGAGGAAGTTGGATTTATTTCTCGTTCATACGATTTAGAAACAAGTTGCAGTGAAAATGAGTTGCTGAGCCTTATTGATAGTCTGAATGATGATCCGACCATCGATGGCATTTTAGTGCAACTGCCACTACCCGCCCATATCGAAGATTCAAAAGTCATCGAACGTATTCGCCCAGATAAAGATGTCGATGGATTTCACCCGTACAACGTTGGCCGTTTAGCCCAGCGTATTCCTGTGCTGCGCTCTTGCACGCCGATGGGCATAATGACACTCATCAAATCCACCGGCGTTGATACCTATGGTTTAGATGCTGTCGTGGTTGGTGCGTCTAATATTGTCGGCCGCCCTATGACGTTAGAATTACTGTTGGCGGGTTGCACTACGACCACTTGCCACCGTTTCACTAAGAATCTTGAGCAAAAAATTCGTATCGCAGATCTCGTGGTTGTCGCAGTCGGTAAACCCGGCTTCATTCCTGGTGAGTGGATCAAGCCCGGCGCTATCGTCATTGACGTAGGCATTAACCGTTTAGATAACGGCACCTTAGTCGGCGATGTGCAATATGGCGTTGCGGCGCAAAATGCCAGCTTTATCACTCCAGTCCCCGGCGGTGTTGGCCCGATGACGATTGCGAGTCTATTGGAAAACACCTTATACGCTGCTGAGCAATATCACGACTAAGTTCTAAGTTCTAAGTTCTAAGTTCTAAGTTCTAAGTTCTGCAAGCATAAAAAAAACCTGCATGATGCAGGTTTTTTTATGGCTGAAGATTTCATCTAGATGAGAGAAAACAACTAACTAAGCTTATTTCTTGCGCCAAGTGGTGCCACTCGGGCCATCTTCGAGCTCAACGCCTAACTCATTCAAACGGTTACGCGCCACATCCGCAGCAGCCCAGTCCTTTTCAGTACGAGCACGGTTACGTTCAACGATTAAAGCTTCGATTTCAGCCACTTCATCATCACTACCGCCGCCTTGGAAGAAAGCTTCAGGCTCTTGGCTTAATAAGCCTAAAACATCCGCTAATTGCTTCAAGGTGACTGCTAATGCCGATGCCTGTGCCATATCGGTCAGTTTTAAACGATTGATCTCACGCACCATGTCAAACAGGACTGAGTAGGCTTCAGGTGTATTAAAGTCATCATCCATCGCCGCTTTAAATTTCGCGATAAACTCTTCTGCTGGCGCTGCAGTGACAGTCAAGTCGACATCTTTAATGGCGGTATACAAACGCTCTAAAGCTGAACGAGCTTGTTTCAAGTTATCTTCTGAATAGTTCAGTTGGCTACGATAATGGCCAGATAACAGGAAATAACGCACAGTTTCAGCATCATAGTGACCAAGTACATCGCGAATGGTAAAGAAATTGCCTAACGACTTAGACATTTTTTCACGGTCAACCATCACCATGCCAGTGTGCATCCAATAGTTCACGTATGGCGTGTCATGGGCACAGCAAGACTGGGCGATTTCGTTCTCATGGTGCGGGAACTGTAAGTCAGAGCCGCCGCCATGAATATCAAAATGCAGACCCAAATGTTTGCTGTTCATGGCCGAACATTCGATATGCCAGCCAGGACGACCCGGTCCCCAAGGTGATTCCCACGTCGGTTCACCAGGTTTAGACATTTTCCACAACACAAAATCCATTGGATTTTGTTTGGTTTCGTCCACTTCAACCCGAGCACCGGCTTGCAGTTGATCTAAATTCTGACCCGATAAACGGCCGTAATCAGGATAGGAAGCCACGCTGAAAAGCACATCACCATCGCTAGCAACATAGGCATGGCCACGGGCGAGTAATAACTCAACCATGTCGATGATTTCGGCAATATGCAGGGTTGCGCGCGGTTCAAAGTCGGGGCGCAACATATTTAAGGCATCGAAGTCTTGATGCATTTCACCGATCAAACGCTCGGTTAAGGCTTCACAGCTTTCGTTATTCTCGTTAGCGCGTTTGATGATTTTGTCATCAACATCGGTAATATTGCGCTGAAAATTCACTTCATAACCCGCGTAACGCAGGTAGCGCACTATCATGTCAAAGGAAACAAAAGTACGGCCATGACCAATATGACAGAGATCGTATATGGTCACACCACACACGTACATCCCGATTTTGCCGGGAGTAATCGGCTTAAATTCCTGTTTTTGGCGGGTAATACTGTTGTAAATCTTCAACATCGATATTCTCTTCAATGATACATTCAGGTGTAAAATCAAGGAGTCAGTCTACCACGGCCTGACAGGTTTTGAATACTGCACTTTGCGCGCAATCCGAGATAAGTTAGAATCGCGCCACTATTTACAGAGAGTATGAAAACATGATCACAATACACACCAATTTGGGCGACATTAAACTGCAACTGAACGCTGAAAAAGCGCCATTAACAGTAGCAAACTTTATGAAATATGTTGACGAAGGTTTCTTCGACGGCACTATCTTCCACCGTGTGATTGACGGTTTCATGATCCAAGGTGGTGGCTTCAACGAAGACATGAGCCAAAAACGTTGTAACGAGCCAGTGAAAAACGAAGCCAATAACGGTTTATCAAACCGTACTGGTACTGTCGCTATGGCACGTACTTCTGATCCACATTCGGCCACTGCACAGTTCTTCATTAACGTGAACGACAACACTTTCCTCGATTTTAAATCAGAAACCTCACAGGGCTGGGGCTACTGCGTATTCGGCGAAATCGTTGAAGGCATGGACATTATCGAAAAAATCAAAGCCGTTAGCACTGGCAACCGTGGCATGCATCAAGATGTGCCATTAGAAGCCATTGTGATTGAAAAAGTCAGCGTTGCGGCATAATTCCTGCGAATGCGAACTTTATTTATAGGCGATCTGCACCTGAGTGCAGATCGTCTTGATATCACCCAAGCGTTCACTCGCTTCCTCGACACTGAACTCGATGATGCCGACGCCCTCTATATCCTAGGTGATTTGTTTGAAGTCTGGGTTGGCGATGATATTGCCTTACCTTTTGCCCTCGAACTCGCCGAAAAACTCAAGCAAGTGTCGCAAAAGCTGCCGGTGTATTTCATCCACGGCAACCGTGACTTTATGTTAGGCAAGCAATTTGCGCGTGCCGCAGGAATGCAAATCTTACCCGAAGTGACGTGCCTGAATTTATACGGCGTAAACACAGTTATCTTACACGGCGACAGCTTGTGTACTTTGGATAAGGCCTACCAACGCTTTCGAAAACTGCGCAGTTTGTCACTGGCGCGTTGGCTATATGGTTGTTTATCCAAGAAAACCCGTCAGGGTATTGCCGATAAAATTCGCAGCAATAGCAAAAGCAGCAATCAGCAAAAAAGCTATACCATCATGGATGTGGAGCCCAATGCGGTCGATGCGTTATTTGCCAAGACCCACACCAAACATATGATCCACGGTCATACCCATAGACCCGCCATTCATCAACTTGCTAATGGCTGTCAACGTATTGTGGTTGGCGATTGGTATGAGCAAGGGAGTGTGCTGAGTGTGAGCGCCGAAGGGATTAACTTACAGTCCTTACCCTTCGAGCATACAACTTAAGTTAGCTTGCTTTTATTGACCTTGTTTGAGGTTAAAGACGCATTATATTAACGGTTCGAGCGAACCGTTAATCGTTTTAGCTATATCGACTTAATTCATCAATTTTTAAAAAGAAGGTGCTTCAAATCAATTTGCTAGCGGCGATCCACTATGGAAACGAAACTCATCATCCTGCGCCAGAATCAACTCAGCCTCTAACTCACCAAAGTACTTTACGCGCTCGCTAATATCCTCAGGTGAAACCAACTGTGCTAATGCAAGATAATCTTGATAGTGGCGGGCTTCAGAGCGCAGCAGTGACACATAAAACTTACTCAGCTCACCGTCTAAATAGGGCGCCAACTTAGCAAAACGCTCGCACGAACGCGCCTCAATATACGCCCCCACAATCAGCTTATCCCGCAGGATATCTTTCTCATGGGTGGTTACATAGCTCATCATGCCTTTGGCATAACGGCCTGCGCGAATATTACGATACTCAATGCTGCGTTTGTGCATCAATTCCAATACTTGCTCAAAATGATGAAACTCTTCTTTAATCAAGCGGATTAAAGGTGAAACCAAATTAGCGGCAAACTTAAAGTTTGGCTTAGGCATAAGTTCGGCCACCAGCTCATTCTTTTTCACATCGCGCGCCAGAAAGCTCACCACATCATGATCTTGCGAATAGATAAACTCTTCATAGGGTTTAGCCCACGCCAACAGAGCTCGACCACTGTCTTTATCTAACGCATATTTTCGTAGCAAAAATATCGCCGTCTGGGCCGCTTTTAACTCACAGTTACAATGATCGATAAGCAACTCATCCAAGGAATCTGATTTTATCGCGACATCAATCCAAGTTTGCGGTGTTTCACAGCGAAGAAACGCGTGGATGGGGGCAAGAAGTTGCTGCATGGACTCACTCAATATCATTCTGAATATCGCGCTATTTTACGCATATTTACTCATAAGCTATAGCATTAGGCTTCAGTAAACTTGACGCGCCGAACTTTTTGTTCAATAAATAATCTACACTCTAAAGAACTGAGATCCTGATCACACAGCTTCTCACTTCTGTATGTGTCACCAATCGGCAGTTAAAGGGACAGGACACCATTTTAACCTCGATTGTGGAGCTGTTATCAGCTCGTCTGACGTTTGGCGAGCCATTCATCAATGCTGAACAAGGATAATTATAATGATATTGAATCACTTAATGGGGCTATACACTCATCCTAAACAAGAGTGGCACACAATTGAAAAAAACCATGAGGCACTAAAAAGTAGCTTAAGTCATGTGGTACTGATCGCCTTAATCCCTGCGATTTGCAGTTATATTGCTACGGCTTATATTGGCTGGAACCCAGGCGCTGGCGATCCGATTTACCTCACACCTCAAAGCGCCATGTTTATGTCAGCTGGCATGTATTTAGGTCTGATTGCGGGCGTATTTGCCCTCGCCTATTTGGCCTATTGGATGGCAAAAACCTTCGATGCAAACCCAACCTACACCCAAGCGTTAGAACTCGCATCCTATACCGCTACGCCATTGTTCATGGTCGGTTTAGCCGCATTGTATCCAGTGCTGTGGTTTATCATGATAGTGGGATTGATTGGTTTGGCTTACTCAGTGTACTTACTGTACGCGGGTGTGCCGATCATTATGAATATCCCTGAAGAGAAAGGCTTTATCTACGCCAGTTCCATGGTGACCGCAGGTTTAGTGCTGTTAGTGGGGCTAATGGCAACCAGCGTTATCTTATGGAGCCTAGGCTTTGGTCCTATGTATCAATAACAACTCAAATTAACTGTAACCACACCAGACAATAGCTTTATCGCTGATTCATAAAATAAAAAAGAAGGCCTTTTAGGCCTTCTTTTAGGGGTCTGATTAATGATCAGAACGACTTAGCTTAATTCAACTTAGCTTAGTTGAGTTGAACTGTTTGACTCATTCCATCAAACCAATTCTATCAAATCATTCGAAAGAATCACGCAGCGCTACGGTTAAGTTAAACACGAGTTTATCAACTGATGAATCTTTGCTGTCAGCACAGAAATAACCTTCACGCTCAAACTGATAAGCTTTTTCTGCTGGTGCATTTACTAGGCTTGCTTCAGCAAAACCGTGCACAACCACTAATGATTCAGGGTTTAATACTTCGTCCACAGTCTCAGCCGCTGCTGGGTTAGGATCGGTAAATAAACGCTGATATAAACGGAATTCAGCAGGCTTGGCAGTAGATGCCTCAACCCAGTGGATCACGCCTTTGACTTTACGGCCATCAGCAGGGTTTTTCCCTAAGGTTTCAGGATCATAAGTGCAGTAAACCGTCGTGATATTGCCTTCGCAGTCTTTGTCACAACGTTCAGCTTTAATCACATAGGCATTTCGTAAACGCACTTCCTTACCTGTAACTAAGCGTTTGTATTGTTTGTTGGCTTCTTCTCTAAAGTCAGCCACATCAATCAATATTTCACGGCCAAAGGCTAATTCACGCGTCCCCATGCTCTCATCATTTGGATGAGCGGCCGCTTGAATGTACTCAAGTTCACCTTCAGCATAGTTTTCGATGATCACTTTCAATGGACGTAATACGGCCATAGCACGCGGTGCATGTTCGTTCAGTTCTTCACGAATACACGCATCTAACATGCCGACTTCAATCATATTCTCTTGCTTAGTCACGCCGATACGTTGGCAGAACTCGCGAATTGATGCTGGCGTATAACCACGGCGACGTAAGCCAGCAATCGTTGGCATACGTGGATCGTCCCAACCTGACACTAATTTGCGAGTCACAAGGTCGTTTAGCTTGCGCTTAGACATCAAGGTATATTCAAGATTTAAGCGTGAAAACTCGTATTGACGAGTACGATTCGGCGCTTGAAAATCATTTAAATTATCCAATACCCAGTCGTATAAACGACGGTTGTCTTGGAACTCTAAAGTACATAAAGAGTGGGTAATATGTTCTAACGCATCAGAAATACAGTGGGTAAAGTCGTACATTGGGTAAATGCACCACTTGTCACCCGTTTGGTGGTGATGGGCAAAACGAATACGGTAGATGATAGGATCGCGCATACACATGAATGGCGACGCCATATCAATTTTGGCACGCAGCGCACACTCACCTTCTTTAAAACCACCGTCGCGCATCTTAGCGAATAAGGCGAGGTTCTCTTCGACTGATGTGTCGCGGAAAGGACTGTTTTTACCTGGCTCTTTTAACGTGCCACGGTATTCGCGGGTTTCATCAGCATTTAAGAAACACACATAAGCCAAACCTTTATTGATCAGTTCAACCGCATATTGGTGTAACTGATCAAAATAGTTTGATGAATAGCGCACGTCGCCATCCCACTGGAATCCAAGCCAACGCACATCCGCCTGAATAGAATTCACATAATCAATGTCTTCTTTTTCAGGATTAGTATCGTCAAAACGTAAATTACACAGACCGTTATAGTCTCGCGCTATCCCAAAATTTAAGCAGATAGATTTAGCATGACCAATATGAAGATAGCCATTCGGTTCCGGCGGGAAACGAGTCTGTACACTCGTGTGCTTACCGCTTTGTAAATCTTCATCTATGATATTACGAATAAAGTTACTCGGACGTACTTCAGTGTCCACATGACTCATGGAATTCCTCTTTGCGAACAATGGCAATTTTAAGAAAACCAGCATGATCCTACAGATCACTACTAGTTACAATGCCTAGTGCTAAAAACTATGGTTTTTGACCGGCTGGGTTATAGCCGCGATAGTAAAGCAATAAAAGCAGCCATGAAAGCTGCTTTTATCTTTGACCTAACTAAGCTGACATTTATTACTCAGTCATGCTGACTCAGTAAATCTTACTCGGTAATGATGCGGATCCCCGGAATGATCTGCTGGGTTCTTCTGCCCTTACGTTTCAGCCACTGATAAAAGGCCACTAACGCAAAGAGGAAGAAACCAATCCACAGACTCGATTGCACAGGATGCTGCGTAAAGGTTGCCGCTTGATAGACCACAGTCGCAGAGCCATAGGCCAGAGAGAAAGTCCACGTAGCCGCAAATGTCGCCCAACGGGAACCAAACTCATGCACTAGAGCGCCCATCGCCGCGACACAAGGGGTATACAACAAGATAAACAGCAAGTAAGAGAACGCCGCAATTTTACCACTGAAACCGGCTTGCAGGGCACCGAAGGTCGATGTTGCCACGCCTTGCTCTTCTGCTATCGCTTCTTTATTAGTCAAATCACCAACCGACAGTTTTAGCGGATCTTCCAGATCAATTCCAAACAAGTTTGCAGGAATCGTCGCCAGAGCCGCATTAAAGCTTTCACTCAATGGCGTAAGCTCTTCATCAGCGGGCGCTGCAGTGCTGTACAAGCTGTTTAAGGTGCCGACCACGGCTTCTTTGGCAAAAATACCTGTGATAATACCAACCGTTGCTGGCCAGTTATCCTGCTCTATGCCCATAGGCGAGAAGATAGGCGTGATTTTTTGGCTCGCTACACTCAGCAAAGATGCTTGGCTGTCTTCATGACCGAAAGTACCATCAACACCAATGGCATTGATAAAGTTTAATAGCGTCACCACCAGCACAATGGTTTTACCCGCACCTAAAATAAAGCTCTTAGTGCGTTTACCTGTACGTACCATTACGGCTTTGAGTTTTGGCATCTCATAGCTTGGCAATTCCATCACCACAGCACTGCTGGTACCCGGTAACAGCGTACTTCTGAGTAATAAACCCGTACCGATAGCGGCAAAGATACCAATAACGTAAAGCAAAAACACTAAATTCTGCCCAGAATCGGGGAAGAAAGCCGCAGCAAATAACGCATATACTGGCAGACGTGCACCGCAAGACATAAATGGCGCCATCATACCCGTGACAATACGCTCACGTTCACTGCCTAAGGTCCGCGTCGCCATAATCGCCGGCACAGAACAACCAAAGCCGACAATCATAGGCACGAAAGCTTTACCGGGCAGACCGATACGGCGCATTAAACCGTCGACCACAAATGCGGCGCGCGCCATATAGCCAGAGCTTTCAAGCACCGACAAACCAAGGAATAAAGCAGCGATCACCGGAATAAAAGTAGTAACGGTTTGAATACCTTGGCCAACCCCACCCGCTAAGATAGTGACTAACCAAGTTGGAGATCCCATGTTCGTCAAGAATGCACCAAAGTGGTCGACAAGCAACGCACCCGCAAAGACATCGAAGAAATCGATAAAAGCACTGCCAATGTTGATGCTGAACATAAACATCAAATACATCACAAACAAGAACACAGGAATGCCAAGCACCGGATGCAATACGAGTTTATCTAATTTGTCACTGAGGGTGAGAAATCCCGACTCTTTCACTGAACCTTGAAACACTTTCTCAACGAAATTAAAGCGCGTGGTAGCCACCATCACTTCAATATCATGGCCTTGCGAAGAGATAATCTGGGTACAGGTATTCACTTCATCCTGCAGCTCAGCATTCTGACAGCTGCCACAACCTGAACCATTGCCTAACATAGCCAATGCGCGGCCACGGCTTAATTGCGCGTCTTTGCTGCAAAGTAACTGCACGCCCGCTTCAATTTGTTCATCATAATGCAGCATCAATGGCGCTTCAGAGACTCGGCCTTGCAGTAAATCGAGTACCTGCGCTTGCACTTTTTCCACATCGGCAGGATCGCGAGAGCACACACCAATCACGGGGCAACCCAGCTCTTTGCTCATTTTCTTTAAATCGACTTTGATACCGCGTTTGACTGCAGAATCGATTTTGTTCAACACCACCACCATAGGGATCGCGAGTTCACGCAATTGGGCAGTGAGGTATAAGTGACGTTCGATGTTAGTGGCATCGACTAGATTGATAATGCCATCGACGCGTTGCTCGGCGAGATATTGCTGCGCAATTTGCTCATCGAGCGAACAATCGCAACTATTGCCCGCAGGCAGAAGATCGTAAATACCAGGTAAATCGGTTAGATAGACATCGGCACCGTTTAAGGTGAAATGACCAGTCTTTTTCTCGACCGTCACACCAGACCAGTTACCGACTTGTTGATTCGCGCCGGTTAGCGCGTTAAAGAGCGTCGATTTACCCGCATTCGGGTTACCGACTGTGACGCAATGAAACTGCTTAGTCATTCGCCTTTTCCACCTCAATGATGTCTGCCAAATCTCTGCGCATACAAAGTTTACTACCACGAATATCCAGTTCGAGACCAGAGCCCATAGGTGCGTATCGGATCAATGAAAAACGCGTATTCGGCGTGATCCCCATGGACAACAACTTACGCTTCACGGTTTGTGGCAACGCTAAACGTCCCACTTCAGAAATAATACCGCGATCACCGGGACTGAGTTCGCTTAACTTCATTACGTATTCCACCTTGCAACAGGTTCAGCTCGAAAAACTGCGCCCATTGTAACTGAGCGATGACCCTAATAACTTTACCTAGATCAAGATTTTTGACTGGTAACGATAATAGTTTTCAATTGTGTTGGGTATTATGTGACAAAAATACCAATGAATAAACGGCCAACTGAAAATAAAAATTCACGCCCAAGTGCCCAAGACGGTTATGCGATCGACAGAAGTCAAAAAGCTGTGAACAAATCCCCTACCGAAGCAAACGTGATCAAGGTCACGCTTCCTCTATATCACCAGTAAAATCATCCCTCTTTACAGTGAAAAGACGCTCCGATGTTAAGCGAGTGTCACACATTTGTTCTAATATTAATCGGCTTGAATAAGCTAAATTAGCAATATCGAAAGCGTAAAAATAACAAATATAAATGCACTCGGGAAAAGATGAACATGGAAATAAGGCTAAAGTTCAAAAGCATAGCTAAGGCTATGCTATGTATTTTGTTATCAATCGTGAGTATTTTGGCCTCGGCGACGCCTTGGGATGACAAAAAACCAGAGGACGTTGTCGCGACATTAGACAAAAAATTCGCCGAAGGTAAGTATTCTGCCAAAGGGGCTGACACTTGCCTGATGTGCCACAAAAAAAGTGCCGTGGTCATGGCGATATTTGATGGGGTTCATGGTAATCCCAATGTGAACGCTTCGCCCATGGCTGATTTACAGTGTGAAGCCTGCCACGGTCCGTTAGGGAATCATAACAAAGGTGGCAAAGAGCCAATGATCACCTTTGGCGAAAACTATCCTGTTCCCGCGCAAAAGCAAAACAGTGTTTGTATGAGCTGCCACAATGACAGTCAACGTATCGCGTGGAAAGGCAATCACCACGATAACGCCGATGTTGCCTGCGCAAGTTGCCATCAAGTTCATACCGCCAAGGATCCTATCAGCGATAAAGCCAATGAAGTCGCCATTTGTACTCAGTGCCATACCCAACAAAAAGCCGATATGCACAAACGCTCAGCCCATCCATTACAGTGGCAACAGATGGTGTGCAGTGACTGCCATAATCCCCACGGCAGTTTGAACGATTCAAGCTTGAAGCAAATGAGCGTCAACGAAAATTGCTATAGCTGCCACGCCGAAAAACGTGGTCCTAAATTATGGGAACATGCCCCCGTCACCGACAACTGCGCGAATTGTCACAACCCCCATGGCAGCGTAAACGACGCCATGCTGAACAGTAAGCCTCCGCAGCTTTGTCAACAATGCCACGCCTCGGATGGTCATAGCAGCAATGCCTACTTTGGCAATCAAACCAATGCCTTCACTTCAGGTAATTCCTGTATGAATTGCCACGGGCAAGTGCATGGTTCTAACCATCCTTCTGGCAAATTGCTACAGAGATAACAAGGGAATGATCATGCGAACAGCTAAAATGTCTCACCCTAGTGCTTGCTTCTCACTCACTTTGTTAGCATGGGCGATAAGCAGTGTTTTGACTCAAGCACATGCCGACGGTTATGAGCTACAACAGGCGAATCGAAGTGGCATTAAGACAGAGGCATGGAGCTGTAAGCAATGCCAACCTAAGACAGGGCATAGTGGTAATGTCAGTGCCACTCTCGCTTATAACGATGGCGAGGACAGCCGTTTCGGTAACCGCACAGGGACAGATAACGATGGGTTCGTTGCCGCCGGCGGTGCGGATATGCTGTACAAAACACCGTCAGGTTATCAAACTCAGCTGGTCGCGGATAAGTTAGGTTTTGATGCAGGCTCAGCCAAGCTCACAACAGGAAGGCCGGGGAACTATCAAATCAACTTAGGTTATAGAGGCTTAGCTAGCTATAACCATAATCAACTCAAAAGCCCTTATACCTCATCGCAAGATAAGATGTTGTTGCCCGATAACTGGATAACAGGTGGCACAACACAATCTATGCCTATGCTACAGAGCAGCCTTGTTGGCCAAGATTTAAGTATTCAACGTGATCGCTTTATGATCGGTGGTTACTATGCCGGAAAAATATCACCCGAAAGCGACAATGCCAGTCACTACAAAGCATCATTAAACTATCAACATGAAGACCGCAGCGGCGCCAAAAAGACCAGCGCCAATATACTCACCAATAGCGTCATGCTCGTCCAACCTATTGATGACAGTACCGATGAAATCGATGCCAGAGTCTATTTAAATGGCACGGGCTGGCAAGCTGGCATCAATAGCCAAGTCAGCCAATATAAAAATGATCACCAAGCCATGCAATGGCAATCCGCCTACACGCCCACCTTTGGCGCGGCATACTTAGGCCAAAATGCAGTCGACCCCGACAGTAAAGCCTATCGCGTTGCCGCAGAAGCCTCTGGGGGAGCGAATGGGCAGAATGTGCTAATGCACGCAGGCTTTAGCCGTATGACCCAAGATGACGCCTTTATTCCAGCCACCATCAATGGCCCATCACCTATCCTGCCTGCAGATACCTTAGATGGCCAAGTGGATATTATTGAGATGGTCCTTAAATATTCGGGCCGGATCACCCAAGACTTAAACGTACAGGCTAGCTACAACTATCAAGACAGAGATAACAAAACGGCCAAATTAGACTTCCCACAAATCATCACCGACAGTATTAACCAAGGCACTGCTCAAAATAGCCTTTATGATAAGCGAACCAAAAAACTCGAACTTAAAGGCAAATACCGTTTTACCTCAGCCGCCTATGCCGAAGCAGGCTACAGCCGTAACGAAAACGATTACACTGAGCTCGACCGCCAATCCGTCGATGAATCCGGCGTATTTGCTAAACTGAGCTATCGCTATTCCCCTGCTTGGTCAGCATGGTTGAAAGGAGAAGCACTAGAGCGAGATGGCAGTGAATACGATCCCGTCACGACCACTCAAAGTCAAAGCAATCCTTGGCTACGTAAATCCTACCTTGCCGACAGAAAAAGACAAAAAGTCACCTTACATACAGATTATCAAACTGATATCGGCCTCTCGCTGGGCGCCAGCTTGCACAGTGTCGATGACGATTATCACCATACCCAAGTGGGTCTTACTCAAGTGTCCTACCTAGGTTATGACGTATCGGCCCAATATGCACTGAGTAACGATCTGCATTTCACCGCCTTTGTTAACCAAGATTGGCGCGACTCAGATCAAGCGGGCAGTAACCGCTTTTCAACGCCCGATTGGTACAGCACTGCCGAAGAAAAATCGACTCTAATTGGGGCTGGTTTTAGTTATCAAAACCTGTTCGATAATCGCCTCGACATTGGCTTGGACTACAGCTATTCCAATGGACAGAGTGATACCGAAGTCATCTACGGCATCACCAGTCCCTATGGCGACTTTTACGCCCGCAAACACAATCTGAATGCCTACGCCAAGTATAAGTTTGCCGACAGTATGTCGCTGCGCGTCGATTGGTTATTTGAGAAATATCAAGACGCTAACTGGCAAAACCAAGGCACGAGTTGGGACACGATTCCCAACGTGCTCAGTTTTGGTGATATGGGCCACGACTACAACGCTCACTACTTAGGTTTGACCTTAAGCTACCAAATGTAACTTAGGCACTGACAGCGCATTCCAAGGATAGAAATATGAACAAGTTTGCAAAAATGAGTACTCAATTCAGTCTGATGCTGGCCTTAGTCTCGCTATTAAGTGCCTGTGGCGGTGATAAGGGCCAAGATGGTAATCCCGGTGAACCCGCAAAACCGCCCGCATTGACCATCACTAGCCTTAACGTCATGGTCGATAAAGTTGCGGTGACAGAAGGCATTGCTCAAGTGGATTTTCAAGTGAGCAATCAAGATGATGAAGCCGTAATTGGTGTCCCATCGGCGACGTTTATTGCGGCGCAGCTTCTCCCCCAAGGCTATACAGGTGCGGGAAATAGCAGTGAATGGCAGCACTTTACCGCTGAAACCTGCGCGGCAACTTGCCTAGGCAGTCTCACAGATCATAAAAACGGTCACTACAGTTACACCTTCAGCGCACCGTTTAATGGCATGAATGGGGTGACGTTTATGCCTGAAGCGACCCAAAGAATGGTGGTCAAAATCGGCGGCGATAAACTTGCAGATAACACGCCCTTGCCTATTACCAATCAACATTATGACTGGCAATCATCTGGGGATAATGTCGCTTACACCCGCAACTTAGTCACAATAGAAACCTGTAATAGTTGCCACAGCAATCTTGCTTTCCATGGCAGTAAATATAATCAAATCGAAACCTGCGTCACCTGTCATAACAGCAAAAAAGTCAGTAACCCTGCGGATATTTTCCCGCAAATGATCCACAGCAAACATTTAACCGGTTTCCCGCAACCCATCAGTGACTGCCAAACCTGTCATGTCGATAAGGCAGAGCTAGCTGAGCAGCAAAACTGGCACAGAGTCCCAACCATGCAAGCCTGCGGCGCCTGCCATACACAAATCAATTTTCCCGCAGGCGAAGGACACCCAGCGCAGGCCGATAACAGTAACTGCGTGGCTTGCCATAATGCCGACTGGACCGCAAGCGTTCACAGTGATGAAGACAAAACTGCGGCACTGATGCAATTTAGCCCGAGTATCACCAGCGCCAGCATGGATGCCAATGGTACTGTCACCGTCGCAATTAAATTGATGAACCCAGCTACTGGCAGCGTCTATAGCGAGAGTGCCGATAAGCTAAAATTCATCAATGATTTAAGGGTATATGCTAACTGGGGAACCAGTTTTGATTATGCCACTCGCTCTGCCCGCTCAATCAAGCTGCCGGAATCCACCCCAGTGTCAGGCTCAAATGGCATTTATACCTATACGATTTCGGGTCTTACTGTGCCTGCGGGCACAGAAGCGGATCACGGCGGACTCGCGATCCAAGGCCGAGTCTGCGCCAAAGACAAGGTACTCGTTGATTGCACGACTGAACTAGCGGAAGTGTTAGTGATTAAAGCCAGCCACAGTTATTTTGATATGGCAGCATTAAGCAGTACGGGTCGCCGCACTGTTGTCAGTAATGCAAGCTGCGGCAATTGCCATGGCGATCAAAAGCTTAATATTCACGGCTCACGCAACGATCTCGGTGGTCAATGTCAGCTATGTCATAACGCCAATATGCTGGCCGATGCAACGGCGGCCAATCCTTCCACCACGTCATTTGACTTTAAGCAGCTGATCCACGGTATTCACACCAGCCAATTTGCAGGTTTTGAAAACCTAAACTACCCAGGGAAAATCGGTAACTGTGCCCAATGCCATGTTAACGATTCTGCGGGCATATCTACCGTCGCCCTTCCTTTAAATTCAGCGGTACAACCCCTTGCCATCGATAACGGCACTTTTACCAGCCCGATTGCCGCTGTGTGTAGCAACTGCCATTCAGCTACCAGCACTCATAACCACATGGCTCAGCAAGGTGCTGTTTTTGCAGGCACAAAAGCCGATGCAACTGCAGGAACTGAAACCTGTGCTTTCTGTCATGGACAAGGCGGCGTCGCGGACGTGTTAAAAGTGCATCCCATAAACTAAACCTATGATGCAGGCCTAAAAAGGCCAGCAACTGCAGATATAAAAGGAACTCATACTATGCAGTCATCTACTCCTAAAGAAATAGTCAGATCTCAGTCACATTACCCACCTAAAGTGACTGATTAATACCAGTGACTTAGTTAGCCTTACAGATGGAAAACTAATTCCACACATCCTATGCGGGTAATGAGATTTATTCTTATCTACCAAGCGTTTGATGATGATTACAACTATTGCAGGGAAATATCATGATGAAACGGTTCAATCCGTCATTCCGCACCTAATTTTCGATTTAAAAAACTTGACGGCGATCGGTCATTCTGATCTATTACTACTTTTTGCAGGTAGATCATTATGACTACTCCAGCTATCGCTATTCGTAACCTCGACCAC